>CAYWOZ010000369.1:0-1520 GCA_964458675.1 uncultured Saprospiraceae bacterium | reverse complement strand
TTAGTCTAATCCGAAAACTTATCGTTGAATAATAATCTTACCAGAGGTGGTTGCGTTTCCATCTTGGCTATATACATTATAAAAAAACAAGCCTTCTGGAAAAGCTCTAATATCAATTCTATTATCATCTAATTCATTCTGCTTCAAAAGGGCGCCTTTGTTATCATAAAAGTAGACGGACCCATTTTGAAAAAGAGACTCTACATGCTCAAATACTATATAAGTATTGGCAGGATTAGGAGACAATTTTATGGCTGTGTTGGTCTTGACTACCCTTACATTTGTGGGTTGAAAACGTTGCGTGAAAAGGGTTTGTAAAGAATCAATTGGATCTCTATTGTCAATAGTACTGGGTATCACAATGTCCAATCTGCCAGCTCCTCCATCGCTCGGCATCACTCTTAAAAAAGTAGAACGCGAAGAAATACCTTGAGCTAAACATCTGGAATCCGCACCAGGAATTTTAGCGCCTTGCATTGCGCCCATCAATTTTTCCGCTAGTGCTCCTTCTGTATTTAAGAAGCCTTCTTCCATCCCGCTAAGCACTTCTGGTCCAATAAGGATATTTCCTTGTATAGCATAATTGGGTCCTGTGATATGATTTGCAAAAGAAGAATTGGTTGTTCCAGTATATGCAGCAATATCTACTTCTCCACTCGAACCCATGGTAGCTATCCCGTATTGTCTATCATTCACTCCACCCGAACCACAGAGATCATTTTGAAGCAATCCAGACAAGACCTCATCTGCACCTAGCCCATTATCTATCATTTGTTTTCCATTATTCAAATTGACATTTGGAATGCATATTTGGGCTTGGGCATTTATAGCTCCTTTTCCTGCTACTATATCTGTAATCACAATCGCTCCGCCGCAGCCTCCACAATCTTGAGAAGCAAGGCAAGTAGCTCCCGCTGTTCCGATTTCACCAGTCTCTGCATCAATAGCTACAATAGAAAAAGTATGCTGTGCATGTAATGTAAACACTATTAGGAAAAAGACTCCTAAACTTATAATTTGTTTTATCATGATTCGCCGTCTTTTTGGTCGATAAGTTGTGTCCATTTATCTCTCGCATCTGGCACTGCCCACACTGAGCCACTATTCTCAATACTAGTGAACATAGGTAACCATTCCGTGGGACCTGCTGACTCCGTCAATATCTCATACCTACGCATTTTCATGATTGGCTCCATCGGATTAATCATGATTGGGCAAGCTTCTACGCATGCATTACATGTAGTACAAGCGTGTAATTCTTCTTTGCTGATATAATCGAAAAGTGATTTACCGTCGTCATAATTTTTTGCGGTTAGCGTAGTTTCTTCTGCACGCTTAGCCTCTGCGATGAAGTCCGCTTTGCCAGCGTCTAAGTTTTGTCCAATCTCCTCTGTTCTATCCCGAATATCCATCATTATTTTACGAGGGGACAATTTTTTACCCGTTAGGTTAGCAGGACAAACTGAAGTACATCGACCACACTCTGTGCAGGAATAAGCACCTAGTATATCTTTCCATCC
>CAYWOZ010000368.1:0-1560 GCA_964458675.1 uncultured Saprospiraceae bacterium | reverse complement strand
TTTTTTAACTTGAAGCGGAATGCAGAAAATCATTGAAGAAAACAAGATGGAGTCTGTTATTGATAAAATAGCAGTGAGTGCACTATGTGCTGATTTAGATGCGCTTGGTCCAAGCCAGCACCTGATATCTAGAGGAGATTTTGATGTATATCTTGCAAAAGCAAATGACATTCCTAATATACTACTAGAAATAGGCCGTTTGCGAGAACTTACTTTTCGTGAAGCTGGGGAAGGCACTGGCAAGTCTATGGACATTGATGAATATGACCGTAGCTACCTTAATCTATTTATCTGGGATAAAAAAAACAATAAGGTCGTAGGTGGATATCGCATGGGTATGGGTGCTTCCATATTTTCAAAAGAAGATTTAAATCGTTTTTACTTGAGTAGTCTGTTTGAAATAGATGAAGAAGCGCTTCCTATTTTGAGACGGTCTATAGAACTAGGGCGTTCTTATATCACTCCTGAATATCAAAAAGCGTATCTGCCTTTCTTTTTGCTATGGCAAGGCATCCTAAAAGTATTAATGCAAAACACGCAATATCAATATCTGATAGGCCCTGTAAGCATTAGCAAATACTATTCAGGGCAGTCAAAGAGTTTAATCATCGCATTCGTGAAGCGGTATTTTTTTAATACTAAACTAGCTGCTTACTTCAAGCCAAGGACTCCATACACACCTAGCATTGAAAAATTTGATTTAGAAAGTATGGTCGACGCTGTACAAGGAGAGAACTTGAAAGATTTGGAAACCTTCTTAAATACCATAGAGCCAGAGCATATCAAAGTTCCTATCCTCCTCAAACAATACACTAAGCTTAATGCAAAATTTATAAGCTTCAACATCGACCCCAACTTTTCGGATGCCTTGGATGGTCTTATGATTTTGGATGTTAAAAAATTACCTTCTTCTATTTTACAATTACTCAACGAAAAATAGAATTAGGTGAACTCAATAAGGGCTTTCTTTCGGCTACTCTTTTTTGCTACTGGATCTATCTTCTATATCTGTAGGTATTTGCTCAAGGCGGCGTTCGTAGGCAATGATTTAGATCGTGCTTTAAGGATACGTAAACAGTGGTTTTGGTTGATTAATAGATCTCTTGGAGTCCATGTAGAAGTTCATGGAGAAATGCCTAAAAAATCTGGATTACTTGTCTGCAATCATAGGAGTTATTTTGACCCGCTCGTAGTAATGCAATATCTCCTCGCACTTCCGGTTGGTAAAGCGGAAGTTGCGACCTGGCCCATTATTGGGTTTGGAGCAAAAGTTTCGGGTTCTATTTTTGTAGATAGAAAAACTAAAGAAGGACGAACCAAAGCAAGACAAGATATTCTACAAACTTTGCGTGATGGATATTTTGTGATTAACTACCCAGAAGGCACTACCCATATACAAGCGCAGACCAATGAGTTTAAACCTGCCTTATTTAAGGATGCGGCGGAAGAGGGATTTACCATTTACCCTATTGTACAAGAGTATCAGCGAGATGAGGATGCATGGATTGGGGATGATACTTTTATAAGACACTTTTTTGAATGCTTTGGAAAGAAAAACAC
>CAYWOZ010000367.1:0-1589 GCA_964458675.1 uncultured Saprospiraceae bacterium | reverse complement strand
ACGGCCGCCCCACCTATGTGGAGCTTAAACTCGCCGATATTGAGAGATTATTTGGACGGCGCTGAGTTATTGTATTGATTTCTTGCTTATATTTTAGCAATTAATCACTTTGTTGTTAAAAAATCTCAAAAAATTAGCAAGTAACTATTTACTTGTTAATCGATTCGCTATAAATTAGCTTCTTGCTAAAAGTATGCCCTTTATTAGCAAGAAAGAGCAATATGGCTATTTCTAAAACAGAATTTAACTTTGGTCAGGCTGTTCATTATCATTATGATGCCTTCCCACCAACCAATCTTAATTACGGAGAGCTAATAAATAAATTAGGAAATGCCGCCGCAGCCATTGCACGTTTTGATCAAATGTTAAAGACATTACGAAATTCAGATATTCTATTGGCGCCATTAAGAAACCAAGAAGCCGTACTTTCTTCCCGTATGGAAGGTACAATAAGCACAATGGATGAAATTTTACAATATGAAGCCGATTATGAGGATGAAATAGTAGAAGCTTCAGGTATCCGTACAGAGATTATTGAAACACTCCTTTATCAAAGAGCTTTAAAAAAAGCAGAAAGTGCGATGGAGCAAGGTCAGCCCTTATCAGAGCATTTAATAAGAAGTTTACACCAAGTTCTGCTCTCATTTGGTCGAGGTGCAAAAAAATCTCCCGGAAATTATAAAACGGACCAGAACTACATTGTTGATAAGAACAAGAGGAATGTTTTATTTGTTCCAATTAGTCCTCAAAGTTTACAGTCTGGTATGGCTTCTCTTTTAAACTTTTTGAAAGATGAGAGCGAGCAGACTCTTATAAAAATTGCTATTGCGCATCTAGAATTTGAAGCATTGCATCCTTTTAAGGATGGTAATGGTCGAGTTGGCAGAATGTTGATTACCTTAATGTTATGGCAATCTAATATAATTTCTGCTCCACATTTCTATATCAGTGGATATTTGGAAGAACGTAAAGAAGAATATATTTTGCGTATGAGAAATGTATCTTTAAATAATGACTGGACAAGCTGGTGTAGCTTTTTTCTCGATGCTGTAGAGGCGCAAGCAGTTCGTAATTTGGAGATAGCAGTGACTATTTCACAATTGTATGAAAATATGAAACCTATTTTTGGAGATTTGCTTTCTTCCAGATATAGTATAAATGCACTTGATTTTATCTTTGCAAACCCTGTTTTTCGTACTAATCGTTTTCGTTCTAATAGCAATATACCTTCTGCAACAGCGAGGCGGTTTTTACCTATCTTAACGGATGCTGGATTATTAAATATAATCGTACCTGCTGCTGGTAGTCGCCCAGCAATGTATAGTTTTGAACCTATGCTTGAGTTAGTTAGAGTTTAAGAACCCCCAAAAACACGACCCTTGCCGCGCCCCAGATTTTATCAGCCAAAATTTCAAAGCCTTTAAACTCTATATCCTCTTCGTCTTTGCCGATCTCGAGGATGATGACGCCGTTCTCTGCGATCAGGCCTTGGGTTTTGAGGCGTAAGAGAACGGGTTTCCAAAGCCCTTTATAATAAGGCGGGTCCATGAAAATATGGGTGAAAGCCCCGCGGAGATTACCCGGTGCGA
>CAYWOZ010000366.1:0-1596 GCA_964458675.1 uncultured Saprospiraceae bacterium | reverse complement strand
ATATAGTCAGCATCAATAGCTAAGGTAAGTACACCATCTACTGCTGAAGCTGAAAATGGTATTTCTGTTTGGAAATAGTTTTCATCTCCCAAACCATGTAACTCAAATACTTGATCTAAATTAGCACCCGCTTTTCCTTCTAAGGCATCAAAACGATAACCCGAGGTCCATCCCCAATGCATGGACGGGTTTTGTGGTGCAAGTGGATGACCATTGCCATACTGTGCTGGATCATCATGATTGGTTGGATCTTCTACTCCGATATGAAAGCTTACTTTTTCAACATTAGTAATCATATGATCACCTAGGTCCTCTTGAGTTGGAAAAGCTGCATTGACCAATATCCAATAATCAGATATCTGCGTAACCATTCCACCATCATGTGTGATTGATATTTCAGCAATATAATACTCGAATCTATTAAACTGGAAGGGAGTCCCAAGGTTATTTTCTACTGCCTGATTTAAGGCAAAGTCATCGGCTCCTAATTTATGATTAACGATCAACTGCACATTATTTTGTGCCAGAGCGCTTGCTATAGAGCAACTAACAAAAACTAGAAAGAGTAATATTTTTTTCATGTTTAAATTATTTTTAGTGTCTGAAAATTTATTAAAATTACTTTGTATCTATCATCATAAATGAATGAATCATTTAGATAAACCAAAGTAAAATTTAAGGAGATTTATTTACAAATTTCTCCTTAATAAAAATGTTATTGATATTGATTAACGGATAGAAAAAGGCGCCCTATTATAGCAAATAGGTTTCCAACAAGACATAGATATCCCTTGTAATGAGTGGAGGTTTGTAGGAGAAATGTTCAACTAAGGAATCATCATCTATTAGAGGTTGAAGAAGGTTTGAAATAAAAGCTACGAGAAAAGATTGAACTTCCTGGTTGGGCATCACGCTATTAGATGGAATATCCATATCATATTCACTAATAAGCTGAACCATTTTATCGTGGCAACATGCCTTTTTACCTATTGAACAACCTCTAGGTTTTTGATCATTTTGTTGATGCTTGCTGCAACATTGTTTTTTAGAATTTGAATCAATCAGCTGATAACAGGATTTAGCTTTACCAACTAAACTAAATGATTTTAAATTTCCTTGACAAAAATGCATATCAACACAGGCTCCGACTGAAGTAAGTAAAATCAGGCAGGCCATAATTCCGGCGATAAATCGATATGTTAAGTGATACTTATTCATCGTATTATCAAATATACAAAAAATCAATAAAATTTAATAAAGCTTTTTTAATTAAGTAAGTATTTGGACAAAATTATATGTAAGTTATGACCAAGAAAATTTTTATGCTAGTCAATACACAAAAACCGGAGTTATGCCGTAGCATAATGAGGATTTTTGTAAAGCAGAATAGTGTGAAAAGATTCAGTCATTACTGATAGTTTAATTTGTCCACATACTTAACAACGAAAAATTAACGTTTCGATTTCAAAGTTTGAAGATCAACCAATCACCCTTAAGGATTGACGAAAATTCCCGAAGGGCATCAAATGATAATTTGATGATTGAGGAACCCACGACAGTGGATGGGAGGCATCTTTAAATCTTTTTAACGAAATC
>CAYWOZ010000365.1:0-1615 GCA_964458675.1 uncultured Saprospiraceae bacterium | reverse complement strand
TAGATCTCAAGCGATTAAATTTTGCAAGACAAAACTCTACCTTGAATGATAAAGGGCAGCGGTATCTAAATGCGCTAGAAAAGATAGCTGAGGAAAACATATCAAATAAAGAAGTGTATCCTCAAGTGTTGCTAGCGCTATCAGAGTTGTATCAGAATAGCTCCTCGTATCTTGGAGAAGAGAAAAACAATTATGCAAAAGCACATAATTTGTTGAGTGAAATAGTCAAGAACTATCCAAAATCTTCAATTCACGCAACAGCTAGTAATAGAATAAAGTCTATAGAAGATAAAAGCCTTAGAACGCAAGTAGAAAAGGTATATCCTCAAGGGGAAAATTTACTGACTTTTGTGGATTATAAAAATCTAAATAAAGTATTTTTTAGATTGTATCAGTTGGAAAGGGGAAAGGAATATGAACTGAGAAATCGTCGTCAAGATATTTACAAAGAAATCAAGCGCAAGAAATTTATTAAAGAGTGGAATCAAAGTCTTCCTTCTTTTGATGACTTTCACAATCACCAAACGGAAGTAAAAATAGACCCCTTGCCTTTTGGGGATTATGTATTGTTGACTTCCGATGGGTCTGGTTTTGTAGAGGAAAAAGACTTAGTCAAAGCTAACTTTTTTGTGATTTCCAATTTGAGTTATATAGCAACACCTACGCATCCAAATCATCAATTGATAGTAATGGATAGACTAAGTGGAAATCCAATAAAAGGCGGAAAAGTAGAACTATTTAAGCAGGAATATAATCCAGTAACTAGAAAGCAGGTGTTGAAAAAGCACTCAGAAGAAAAAAGCGATAAAAACGGTTTTGTTAATGCTAAGATTGGGGAAAGAGATAGTTATATGCCCAAAGTAAGCCTTGGTGAAGATGTGCTTTTTATCCAAGACTGGATTCGCAAGAATAGAAACTATGAGCAAAAAGACAGAAATGCTGTAAACATATTTTTGGATAGAACCATATATAGACCTGGACAAACCATTTACTTCAAAGCCATCGCGCACAATACCGATGGCGAATCACAGTTACCTTCATTGTTGACTAATCAGAATCTAGAAATAATATTAAGAGACGTTAATCATCAAGAAGTAGAAAGATTAAATTTGACCACCAATGAATTCGGAAGTGTTCAAGGTTCATTTACTGCCCCAAGTGGTGTGTTGTTGGGAAATATGCGCATAGATATTTCAAGTTTTGGGAGTAAATATTTTAGTGTAGAAGAATACAAGCGGCCAAAATTTGAGGCTGAATTTCGGCCCATAGAAGCAGAGTATGCTCTCGGTGAGTCTGTTACAATCAATGGTAAGGCTACAGGTTTTGCAGGGAATACCATAGACGGCGCCAAGGTAGTTTATCGAGTAGAACGTGGTGTGGAATACCCGTATTGGGGATACCGTTATAGAAGATATTATCGTCCACAAAGCCCCGTAAGGATCAAAACGGGGGAGACTATAACTAAAGCGGACGGGACCTATGATATAGTTTTTGACTTACTACCAGACCCTGCTTCAAAGCAAAAAGACAAGCCTGTTTTTGTCTATACAGTTTATGCAGATATTACTGATATCAGTGGGGAGACCAGGTCTGTACAAACACGTATCAGGGCAAG
>CAYWOZ010000364.1:0-1623 GCA_964458675.1 uncultured Saprospiraceae bacterium | reverse complement strand
AATATTCTTATTTTGATAAGTCTACAAAGACACCCACGGAATAAGAAGGCGAGGCTGCTATAACTTCTCCTGTCAATATCTCTGTAAAGCCAGCTGAAATTCCGATTTTTTTAGTGACATAGACATTAAGTTCTGCACCTAAGTTTACAAACTCTGCCTTGTCAGCGAAAACACTTGTGTTGGTAACTGCCTCATTAAAATCTCCATTTCGAAATGATTCCAAAACTGAAAACTTACCAACTAACCACACCCGCTCTTTCAAAAAGCTAAAACCTAGCTCAAGACCATATCTAAATTCTTCTGAAAAATCATTTGTTCTATTATTAAACGCTGCATAAGCACTAGCATATCCAGTAACCTTTCCAAGCTTAAAACCAGTTCCTATATCATACTGTATAAGTTGGTTAAACTCTCCATCTCCTGTAGCTAAATTACCTTGTGTCCCACCTGCTGATTCGCCAGTTGGGATACCCAACGTAAGTGATAATGACATAGGGAACTTAGAACCTGGTTTATTTAAACCGTACTTCAATCCTAATTCAACATCTCCGAAAGTATTGATGGCTTCCCCTTCTACATTGATTTCTCCTGTAGTTCCCGATACTATATTGTTCATAAAGTTTCGACTATAGATAGGAGCATTAAATATACCCGTAAGTCGATCTGTAAATCCGTATTCAACAAAAAGAGAGGTATTGTACAGCCCAGTCGTTACATTTGGATCTTCGAAGCCTCTAGTAGTAAAGTGCGTATCAAAGACGGTCCACCATTCGGAAAGCTTAATGTATGCTTTACCTTTTTTTTGAGGCCATGGTCCACCTGCAAAAGCAGAAGTGGAGAGGCATACAATTATAACTGCAAAAAGAATTGTCTTTTTCATCTTGGATGTGGGTTGAATTTTGGTTCCTAGAAATCTAGTGTGGCTTCCCCAACTTTAACGTTGAAAGGTTTGCAGAAATAAACGATAAATCGATATTCATCAAATTCAATATTAGGTACAGTATAAGAGTGCGCACCAGCGAAGATGGTTACTTCATCTATTTCTAAAGCACCGTTAATACTGTTTCTATTATTAGATAGATAAATATAGAGACCCGGTAGTCGATCATCCGCAATATAATCTGATGCTATATCAATCGTCACACCACCATCTTCTAGTTCACTAAACTGAAAACTACCAGATAGTGGATAAAAGGTAGTAGTGGCTATAACTCCATCAATCACTCGCAGAGGATCCATCATAGGCGGTGGAAGAATTGCTTCCCCAATAGAAATATCTCTACTATCGGATACTTCATCTTCGATGGATGGGTCAAAATAACTTGCCGTAATAGTAGCGTCTCCTTCAGCAACACCTCTAGCTTGTCCTTCGCTATTGATAGTCACTACAGATTCGTCTGAACTAGACCACTCAGCGCTAATCTCTTGGTTTAGACCAACATTATTGAGATATCTAAATTCATACGTAAAAACAGAATCGACGCCAAGGGTATCAATTTCGTTTGTAATTCTTATTTCAGGTTGTACAAAATCCTGGATGATATCATCCTTTATACAAGAGCTTGCTGACATCAGCGTGAAAAAGGCAAAAAATAAGGTAATTCTATTCATTGGAAAAAATTT
>CAYWOZ010000363.1:0-1667 GCA_964458675.1 uncultured Saprospiraceae bacterium | reverse complement strand
ACTATCATAGATATATTTTTGCCCAATCATTCACCTAAAGAATACATTACAGAATGAGTAAGAGAATATTATTAGTTGAAGACGAAGAAAGCATCCGAGATTTAATCAAACTAAATCTTGAAATAGAAAACTACGAAGTAGTCGCATTAGATAATGGAAAGGAGGTTGTTAAAACCTACAACCAAGAGCACTTTGATCTAATCCTTTTAGACGTAATGCTCCCTGAGGTTGATGGCTTTCAGGTATGCGAACAGATACGTCTAATCGATATTCATATTCCAATATTGATGCTTACTGCCAAGGATGCACAATCTGATAAACTAACCGGCCTCAAGAAAGGAGCAGATGATTATCTTACCAAGCCCTTCAACCTAGAAGAACTTCTCTTAAGAATTGAAAAGTTAATCAGAAGAGCAAACCCCCAAGAAAAGGAAAAATTGGAATCGTCAAACTTCGGAGAAAACTATGTTAATTTCGTTACTTATGAGGCCAAAGGAAATAAAGGAGATTTCACATTGACGAAGAAAGAAGCAATGCTACTTAAGTTGCTAATAGATAGAAAAAATGAAGTGGTTTCTAGACAGCAGATTCTCCAATCCGTTTGGGGCTATGATGTATATCCGTCTACCAGGACTATTGATAATTTTATTTTGTCCTTCAGAAAGTACTTTGAAAAAGACCCAAAAGACCCCAAACACTTTTTATCTGTGCGCGGTGTAGGGTATAAGTTTGTTGATAGCTAAGAGTAGGTGGTTTACCAGTTTCAATCTCTGGTTTGATTTAATGAATTTCTATTTCCTATTGAAGGCAATCCGCAAAGTAAATATTGTCGATCAAATTAAATGATGACCCAGTTTTCTGCATGATCAGAATTTTTATTTTCCTAAAGCCCTAAGGCATAGCACTTTTTTTTCCTATCTACTTCCCACTAACATCAAATCACCAGATATAACATTAATCCCAACCTTCACACCAATGAGTTCCGCTTGCGGAGCAATTTTGAATCTCTTTAGTTCATCCTCTTCGGTGTAACTGGCAACTAAGTATTCCGGAATTTCAACATTGCCATTTTGTGAAGTCAAGTTGAAGTTGTAGCCATTTAAATCAGAGTCATAGTAAAATACATCAGAGTTAATCGCATTTATTTGCATACCTTCAAGTAAAGACTCATTGGCAAATACTTTAATGACACCATGGTAGGCGTCTATATTATAGGTTCCTGCTATTTCACTCAAAGTAACATTACTCCTGTTCGCTTTGATATCCACTTTGCCATCAATCATAACCCCTATCAAGTCTCCAAAGTAGGTGTCTACATTCACAGTACCGAGTACATTTTTAAGTTTTAAATTACAGAATTCAGAATTGATATCCACACCTTGACTTAAGTCTGTTAGTTCTGCAGTTCCAAAATAATTTTCCAATTTCACCTTGCAGGATTCGGGAATCATTATCTCATAATGCGCTTGCAGACCAGAACGAAGCGTCTCTTCCTTCTCTGTGATATGATTATTTACATAGATGGTATCCTTCTTGTTTTTAAACGAATAATCAAACTTCTCTAAGTCTTCTTCTGCAATTCCTCTTTCAGGATGCTGAGCACTTAGCTTAAGCTCTATGTGAATATAGTCCTTATCCCAAGTCATGATATTAACCTCTGACTTCTC
>CAYWOZ010000362.1:0-1668 GCA_964458675.1 uncultured Saprospiraceae bacterium | reverse complement strand
TGTATTAAGTATTTAATATAAAAGAATTTTTGTTAATCAAACATGATTTGCTAAACAAACATTCAGATAAAAAATCCTATCTTCAAGATAAAACCAATCATAATGAAAAATCTTGTTCTATTCATAACCCTTTTACTCTTTACCCAATTTCTTAACGCCCAAACAAAAGTTTTAGTAGGAGGAAGACTAATAGACGGCTTCGGAGGCCAGCCAATCGCCAATAGTGTTATCATTATCGAAAATGATATGATTACTAAAGTTGGGCATCAAGGTAATACACCTATTCCAGAAGGGGCAGAGATAATTTCCACAGAAGGGATGGATGTGCTTCCAGGTCTGTGGGATATGCATGTACATTTGATGATTAACGGTCATAGTGACTATGCGCATTGGGATACTACTTATATAGATAAATTGGCAAAGGTAATTATGCCTGCTTCTGCAATGCAGTTGCTAAACGCCGGTGTAACTAGTGCTCGTGATTTAGGCGCTCCACTTGAAGAAAGCCTTGAAGTTAGAGATCGTATTAATAGGGGAGAAATTCCTGGGCCAACCATGTATATGTCTGGTCCATTTATTCAAAAGAAACCTTATCCAGGAACGGAAGCATTTAGATGGGGAGTAAATGGAACTGCAGATGCTCGAATGAAAGTGAAAAAATTAGCAGACGCTGGAGTAGATTGCATTAAAATGATTGACCAAGATCAAATGACTATAGAAGAGGTGAAAGCGGTAGTGGATGAAGCCCATAAGCAAGGGCTTAAAGTCGTAGCACATGGGCATCGACCAGAAGAGATCCGTAGAGGCTTAATCGCTGGAGCAGATAATTTTGAACATACTGGTTTGTCTTCAGCTCCAGAGTATCCAGAGGATGTTATGACTATGATTAAAGAACGAACCGCGCAGATGAATTTAGGCCCGCTCTATTGGACACCTACTGTAGAAGGTTTATACAATTATGAATCACTAGTAGCCAATCCAGAAAAGTTGGACAATGATTGCTGGCATATGGGTTTGCCACAAGATATCATAGACGATATTGAAAGCTCCATTAGGCATCCAGGACAGTTATCTTATTTCCAATTGACTCCAAGTCGTAGACCAACCTTAGAGACTAAAGTCAAGCAGCTTTTAGACGCTGGTGTAGTTTTGTTAATTGGGACGGATAGCGGCATTCCGATGAAATTTCATTGCCAATCTACCTGGAATGAATTAGAGGTGTGGGTTAATGAATTTGGAATAGATGCTCAGTATGCTATAAAAGCTGCAACTTACTGGCCCGCGAAAATGATGGGGGTAGATGATAAATATGGTACTATCAGTGAAGGGAAGTACGCAGACATAATTGCTGTCAAGGGAGATGTGTTGAGGTGGGTAAATCTCTTGTCAGATGTAGACCTTGTGATAAAACATGGGAAGCGGGTGAAATAGGAGTTTTAGCTTTTTTGAATAAAAGTTAAATTTCTGAGATATTTACTTCATCGAAATTTTCAGAATTAGAAGAGAAATGGGGAGTCTATCTCTCTATTAACGTGGCACAACAGAATATGGCCAAGGGTATCTACCCTTGGCAAAGAGATACCAAAATCTAAATTGGCGATTTTAAGTGAAAAATATTTACAATTTAAATATAGGTTACAACTTAGAAATCAAGTCCACATAGCGCTC
>CAYWOZ010000361.1:0-1675 GCA_964458675.1 uncultured Saprospiraceae bacterium | reverse complement strand
AAGTAAATATGGCCCCTCTTCAATATTCAAGTATTCAAAAGAGTTTGATCCTAATTGCGGAATTTCTCTAGCCACCGAAGAAAAACTCTTATTGTTTACAATCGTAAAAGAACCGTTGAGTCGGAGTATTCTCTTAGAAGGCAGTATCGGTGATGGATCCTGGCTGGGGAAAATTGATAGAGACTGTAATATCACGTTCCAGAAGACATTTTCTGAGCAAAAAGGCACTTTCATTGGTAACGTTACTACTCTCTCTAATGGAGAGATAATTTGGATAACGCGCATTAAACCCCACGATAAGAATGTTCCGAAAGCCGTAGCTTTCAAGCTTTCCAGCACTGGTGAGCAACTTACAAAGAAAACCTTCAATCACGACTTTCGTTCGAACTCGATAATCCAACATGGCTCAAATCTGTGGCTCTCAGATCGAAACGAGGTTATTAAGTTAAATCAAGACTTAGCGAAATTAGGAAGCTTTAAGTTATCGGGAGAAATATTAGATATGGCTAGCCTTGGCCATGAAGGAGTTGTTATAGCATTGGCAGTACGAAAAAACGGCGAATTTATAAAGAGAATAGTGAAAGTTAATTCTAGTGGGCAGGTCTTAACGTATCAAGATACTGACCTTTTTAGTAAATACCTCCCACTCTCTACTTTTCTTCTAGTTGGAAAAGACAAATCAATACATTTAATTGGTAGTGGAGAATCATATTTAATTGGTAGTGGAGAATCCAATACTAACGGAAGCAATATATTGAGATATTCAAGTCAACTAGAACCAATTTCGAGATTCAATATTAAATACAACAATCTAACGATTTCTCCTGCAGATGCCGTGATGGAGGATTCAGGTGATATTTTGCTTACGGGGTATACTACTTCGGAAATATCGGGCGAAGCATTCTATGCAATGAAGATTACGCCCTCCCCTAATAACAGCACTGAACCTGCAGATATTATTACTACTTCTGACTTATTTATCGAATAACTATTCTAAGCACCATTTAGGCCTTTCAGATAAAGCCTTTTTTCCCTTATGAGGCCAAGCTTTATAATAACCAGCTTTCAGGCCAGATTTTCCAACATCTTGTTCGTTCGAGGATAAATCAATGATCAGTCTTTCATGGCGGTCTTGGCCGTGGGTTTGCGTGATTTTGAGGGCCGTGTCTTTTGTGAACGATACGCCCCAAGCCTTGCTCCCATAGCCTTTGG
Source organism: uncultured Saprospiraceae bacterium (assembly GCA_964458675.1). Lineage (GTDB taxonomy): Bacteria > Bacteroidota > Bacteroidia > Chitinophagales > Saprospiraceae > JALZVN01. The sequence goes on along the minus strand of CAYWOZ010000361.1, from coordinate 463 downwards.
CGCGTTCAGCCTCGCAATTAGCCCCGCCGACGGCTGCGCCGACCCCGCCTGTCTCTGGGGCGTCGATATCATTGAGCCTGAATTTGATCGATCCATTAATGCGGCCGCTATCCCCGTCGCTCCAGTAAATAGAGCTTATGATGATATCCTGATTTGGCGGCGAAGCTGAATAGGACGGCGCGCAGGCTGATACCATAAACAGACAGGCTGTTAGGATCATTGAGAGAGATAATGGCCATCTGAGTCGGGTTTGCATTTTGGTTTTATATATCATTTGGGCTTGAAAATCTTGCAGTTTGAAACTTTGGGCGCCTCCCTTCGCTATCGCTGCGGGCCAGGCTCGCGTGAACCAAACCTCGCGTCTCGAGTTTTGGCCTTTCAGGCTTTGATCCTTGGCGCATTATCATTTGTCATTCGCATGCGCTGCGCGCAGCTATTCTACCAGACCGGGTCTGGCAGGCCC
>CAYWOZ010000360.1:0-1688 GCA_964458675.1 uncultured Saprospiraceae bacterium | reverse complement strand
AGTTCTATGAGTCGATTATAGAGGTGATCAACCGCCCATATATTATTTTGACTTTTAGCGAAAGCAGGATCTAAAGAAGTGATATTGTTCGGTTGGTTATATTTAAAAACAATCCGATTTTCGTTTGTATTTTTAGTCTTGGCGCAATTGAAACATAAGCCTAGAAAAAGGATATAAATTAAGCTACGCGCAATCAATCTGCCAAGAAGTGTTCTATGTAAAATGATCTGCAAAATGCCTTGATGTCTTCTCTAGTTGTTTTGAAAGTTTGAGCAACAGCTTGAGGTACTCCCTTAGTATTGGTGATATCTTTAAAGTGCTTATGTACTAGCATAGCTTTCTTAGGAAATTTTGGAAGTACTGTTTGCGCTCTATTGCTAACGGTAATAACAAAGTCAAAATCTACATCTTCAAATTCTAAGATGTGATTTGATCTGTGCTCATCCATATCGATATCATCTTCTTGCATAGATGCTTTGGCCCGAGAGTTTATTCCTTGAGGGTCATGACAGCCACTATATACAGCGGCCTTTTCACCACAAAAATGCTTTAGGTAGCCTTCCGCCATTTGACTTCGACAACTGTTCCCCATTCCGACTATCAATATATTTTTCATGCGCTTTCTTTATTAGGCCACAAAATAGCTTATTTATATATGACAAAAAAATTATAGCTGAATAAGCTGAAAGGGCCCTATATTCTGTATATAGCTCTTGGATAATCCCTCATACTTACTTTTTTCGATTGCAACTCCCTCAAGGCATCATTAGCAATCCACCTTGCGGCAGCACTATCCATGGCCTGCATTTTCTTCGCAACCGCTATAGCCTCCATTTTCAAATCCACGTTTCGCTTACCCATAGTACGCAGCGCCCAGCTATTCGCCTTCTTGACAAAATTACGTTCATCCTCCGCGTAGTCCATCATAGGTTGAAAGAAAGAACGAAACACCTCGTTCCCTTCATTCTTACGTGAAGAACCATAGGCCGCCATAAGCACAAATCCCGAGCGACGGATAAATTCTTTCTCATTCTGAACCCATTCGAATGCCATTTCCTCTGCCCACGAACTCGGAGCAAAACAAGTCATACAGAAAGAATCCGTACTCTCCCAATTATCAAAAGTCTTTACCCATTTGTTCATCAACGACTTCGTCACGGCCTTCGGGGGATATATTTTAGAGCATAAAATTCGCGCTTCATGCACTCCTGTATCAAATAGCTGCAAGGCCAAAGCTTCATCTTTTTTGATTTTCCGAGCCAGCGCATTGAGGTCTTTGAGATACACCCCTAGCGTGTTCTTTGCTGTTATCCCGAACTTCTTAGCTTTGAATTCTGATTTTGCTAGATCCGCATGAGCTTTTAGATAAGCCATCACTTCATCGAGTGTCATTCCTTTTTTGTTGTGAAGATAGCTTGGTAAAACCGAGTTTCGAAATTTTACCTATTGTCTGAACTAGTAAAGCGAATGTAAAACATTCAAATAAGATATCTGACAAGAAAAGTTGTCATGGGTATGAATTGTAGGATTTGAAGATTAAAGGATTGCTAAGCTCACTTGTTCTGTTTCACGCAGAGGCCGCAGAGAAAAAAACGCAGAGTTCGCGGAGACAAAGGATTTAGGAGTTAGTTTACTATCCGCCAGGCCTAAAGTTATTTTGTGATCTTGCTCATTGTCTGAACTAGTAA
>CAYWOZ010000359.1:0-1804 GCA_964458675.1 uncultured Saprospiraceae bacterium | reverse complement strand
TTATATAGCTCTTTACTTCCCGCCTGCCGGCAGGCAGGTTTGTCAATCGACCAATTAATATGAACTTTACAAAGTAATAGAATCTTTAACATTAAATTAATATAAATAGGTATTTCAATTCATAATTAGACCTGATTTTTGTAGTGTCATTTAAGTAATTAAATTATCGCAAAAATTAAATTATGAAAAAGTGTTTACTCCAATTAGGAGTCTTAACTATCCTTCTTTTAGCTACTTCTTCTTTAGTAGCGCAAACTGCTCAATCTTCTGCAAAACAAACATTACCTAACATCAAGTTAAAGTTTGGAAAAGGCTTACAATTTGTAGCTGCCGATTCTTCTATGGCTTTAAAAATAGGATTCCGTTTTCAGAGTTTATTTAATTCTGAGCGATCTAGAGTAGATGGAGCAGATTGGAATACTAATTTTTTAATTAGACGATCTAGACTGAAATTTGACGGCTGGGCTGTTAATCCCAATTTAGTTTATAAAGTAGAGTTAGCCTTATCAAATAGAGATTTAGGTTCTTCTAGTGATTTTGAAGTTACAAGCGAAGCACCAAAAATCGTATTAGATGCAGTAGCGAAATGGAAATTTCATAAAAACTTCTCTTTATGGGTAGGACAGACAAAATTGCCTGGAAATAGAGAGCGAGTGGTTTCTTCTCAAAAGTTACAATTTGTTGATCGAAGTCTTGTCAATGGAACATTTAATATAGATAGAGAGATGGGCCTTCAATTGCGAAGTAAATTTAAAACTGGCAATATGGTGGTTAAGCCAATGGCTTCCCTATCTTTTGGTGAAGGTAGAAATACTACTATTGCAAATATTGGAGGAGCGCATTATGTAGGTAGAGTGGAATTATTACCATTGGGAGAATTCACTAGCAAAGGAGATTATGTTGAAGGAGATTTAAAAAGAGAAAACGCACCTAAAATAGCAATTGGAGCTAGTTACAGTTTCAATAACGGAACCCCAAAACAAAAAACAACAGGGAAATTCTTAGTGGATGCAGACGACAATTATTTTGAAAATAATTTAGAGACCTTCTTTATTGATATGATGTTCAAATATCAAGGTTTTTCTGTGATGGCTGAAATGGCAAATAAGCGTGTGGTCAACAATCCTTTTGGAAATGTAGATTTTGATTTTCGCTCTTCTTTAGTTGATGCTAATGGCAGAAGTTATTATACTGGAACAGGAATCAATACTCAAGTTTCTTACTTGTTCAAAAATAATATAGAATTAGCTGCTCGATATACCAATATTAAACCTGATACAGAAGTGAGTTTTAGCGAGATAAATGAATACACACTTGGTATGTCAAAATATGTTGTAGGACATAGTTTGAAGGTTCAAGGAGATGTATCTTTAATTGATAAAGATGGATCTGATGAAAAATTAAGATATAGATTGCAAATGGAGTTTGCATTTTAAAATAACTTAGTAACCATGAAAAAAAGGCAAGGAATAATTATTTCTTGCCTTTTTTTATTTTCCAGTACGATATTTGAATTATAAATAACCTTATTTAAAAATCAAATATTTTATGGGAAATCTTCTTATAGACAAACAAAACAAAAGAGCATTTTTAAAAAATATAGAATTGAATCTTAATCCAAGAGAATTTGAGATTCTTTGGTTATTAGCTTCAAGACCTCAACGAATTTTTTCAGTAGATGAAATGATTAATGCCATTTTCCGTTCAGGAATGATTGTAAATGATAAAAACATGATTCATCGATTGACGGAGAATATCTGTAAAAAATCTGGCACCCATTTCATTCATCAAGTCTGTAAAGACA
>CAYWOZ010000358.1:0-1810 GCA_964458675.1 uncultured Saprospiraceae bacterium | reverse complement strand
AAGTTAAAGGTAAGGCTAAGTGGCGTCTTAATTTTGTTTTTTTCAACAAGTTTACTTTTTTCTCAAAATTATATGGAACAAAGTTTTTTGCAAACTATGGTCCAAGTGGAAAAATCACCAGCTGGGACTACTTTTGTAAAACACATCTTAGGAGAAGGGCAAAGCCTGTATAGTATAAGTCAATTTTATGATGCAGCGCTTTATGATATCAAACGATTTAATCCGAATCTAGTCGTGGGTAATGAATTTACTGGAATGCAGATTAATGTGCCTATTGATGATAAGCATCTCATCAAAGAATTGAATCAAGCAGGTAACTACCAGCTCTTGGAGCAAATATATTATCAAGTAAAAAAAGAAGATACCGTATATGGGATTGCAAAGCGAAAGTTTGACTTGAGTGTAGAGACACTGCTTAACAGAAATGGAGTAACAGCAGAGCAAGTCAAGCAGGGGCAATTCTTATTTATAGGTTGGATTCCTTCAGTAGGTCTAAATCACTATGGGAAGCCTGTAAAGGAGAAGAAAGTATTTTATAGTACTGAAAATGAGCCTTTTAGAACTGAGTTTGTAGAAAAAGGTGGCTCCGCAAAGAGATTTGTAGAAGAAAGAGGCGCTGCTTTTTGGGATAAAAACGCGGGAGATGATTATGATTTTTATGTAATGCATAGGAAAGCACCTAAGAATACGATAATAGAAATAACAAACCCAGACACTGGCCGTAAAATTTATACGAAGGTGCTGGCGAAAATCCCACCCAAATATCCTAATAAGGTTAAAATCGTGGTTTCCCCAAAAGTTGCTAAGTATTTAGGAGCTGTTAATGCTAACTTTTTTGTTAGTTTGGGTTATTATAAATAAAAATCAAAATGGACTATAAAAATAATATTCTTGAGGTAATTGGTAACACACCACTGGTCAAAATCAATAAGGTAATCGAGGATATTCCAGCCCTTGTGTTGGTTAAACTGGAAACTGTAAATCCCGGTCATTCTATAAAAGACCGTATGGCACTTAAGATGTTGGAAGATGCAGAAAAGGAAGGCCGTATCCAAGCTGGTGGCACTATCATAGAGTGTACCTCTGGTAATACAGGTATGGGATTAGCCATTGCCGCTTGTGTTAAAGGCTATAAAAGCATCTTTACTACTTCAGATAAACAATCAAAAGAAAAGATAGATCTCTTGAGAGCAATGGGTTCAGAAGTAATTGTTTGTCCAACTAATGTGACGCCTGAAGATCCAAGGTCTTATTATTCTATCGCGGAGAAGTTGAGTAATGAAATACCGAATTCATTCTGGGCGAATCAATATGACAACCTAAGTAATAGAGTCGCTCACTATGAATCTACTGGTCCAGAAATTTGGAAACAGACAGAAGGAAAAGTGACTCATGTCGTAGCGGGAGTTGGGACAGGAGGAACCATATCTGGAACGGGAAAATACCTAAAAGAAAAAAACCCGAATATTAAAATGTGGGGTATAGATACCTACGGTTCTGTATTTAAGAAATACCATGAAACAGGGGAGTTTGATGAAAAAGAAATCTATCCCTATATCACAGAAGGAATTGGGGAGGATATTCTACCAAAAAATGTAGACTTTTCTTTAATCGATCATTTTGAAAAAGTCACTGATAAAAATGGCGCAGTGATGGCGAGAAGATTAGCAAAAGAAGAAGGCATTCTTTTGGGCTATTCAGCTGGCTCTGCTTTTGCAGGATTACTCCAACTAAAAGATAAATTGACAAAAGATGATGTAGTGGTAGTAGTCATTCATGATCACGGGAGTCGTTATGTTGGAAAGATATT
>CAYWOZ010000357.1:0-1816 GCA_964458675.1 uncultured Saprospiraceae bacterium | reverse complement strand
CACAACAAGAGCTTCAATACACGCAGTGGATGAATGCTAAACTCGCAATCAATCCGGCCTATGCGGGATCTAATTTTTCTCCTTGCTTAACTGGTATCTACAGAAATCAGTGGTTGGGAATAGATAAATCTCCAGAAACTCAGCAACTGAGTTATGATATGTCATTGAATAATGACCGTGTTGGGATTGGAGCAAATCTTTATAGAAATGCTATCGGGATTCAAGAGTATATTACTTTTGATGCCATCTATTCTTATAGATTTCCTCTTGGGAATGGTTTCTTAGGTTTGGGTGCACAAGCTTCTATCAGAAACTTTACAAATGATTTTGGAGATCCTGATTTGGTTAGTTCAGTTCCGATCATCGGAGATGGTGCTATTCCACAAGGTCAGGTTAGTACATTCGTTCCTGATTTTGGTTTTGGGGTTTACTATAACACAGAGGACTTTTATTTTGGAGCGTCTATTCCTAGATTGTTGAACAACGAAATAGATTTAGATGACACAGATGTAGTAATAGGAAGAGAGGTTCAACATCTCTACTTAATGGGTGGATATAAAATAGATTTAAATGAAAATTTAGAATTATTACCACAAGCATTTGTGAAATATGCAGACAACTCTCCTTTAGATGTGGACTTTAATTTGAGTCTTTTGATTCAGGATAAGTGGACTATCGGAGGTACATATAGATTTGGTGGAGACGATGATAGTTTTGGAGAATCAATCGATATTCTATTGGGTGCGCAGTTTACAAATCATATCTACGCTGGTCTCTCTTGGGATTTTACGGTATCTGGATTAAGAGAAGCAGCAGACGGTACTTTAGAATTGGCGCTAAGATATTGCTTTGAAAGCTCAGAAGGGGAAGAGTTTGCTAACCCAAGATTTTTCTAAGATTGCTCTAAAGGCATAATAACCGGAATTATAAACATTTTCATCATATGAAATCGTTGTATAGAATATTTGCTGTCTTGTGTTTGTTAAGTCTTTTGGGAAATGTCCTAAATGCACAGTCAGGAAACTTGAATGAGATTAAGTTAGTAAACTGCTCTGAAATCAATACTGAATACCTTGAATTTTCGCCATCCTTTTATCAAAATGGATTAATCTTTATTACGGCGCCTACCACTGCTGGACCAAAGGATATGAAAATTGGAGAGACATTTTTCGAAATGTACTTTTCAGAATTTGACGGTCAAGGTTTACCGACCGAAGCAGAAGACTTCTCTTTCCAAATGAATACAAGAGTACACGAAGGACCTGTTACATTTAACAGAACTTTTGATGAAATGTATTTTTCAAGAAACAATCTCAAAAGAAATTCAACTAAAGCAGATGAATCTGGATTAATAAGAATGCAGGTTTATGAATCAAAGAAAACTTTCTTTGACTGGGAGGTGCCTAACAAACTTGCTATATCTAACAAGGAATATGACGTAATGCACCCTACGCTCTCACCAAGTGGAGACAAGATGTATTTCACTTCTAATATGCCTGGCTCGAGAGGAGGAACGGATATTTATGTTATGAGTAAAGTAGGTGAAGACTGGGGAGATCCTGTAAATATGGGCCCAGAGATAAATACAGATAAAAATGAAGCTTTTCCATTTATCCATGAAAGTGGGACCTTGTTCTTTGCTTCATTAGGGCATAAAGGCATGGGAGGTTATGATGTTTTTAGAGTAAGTGTTGATGGAACTAAGGTGATGGGTGGTGTTGAGAATTTAGGGGAACCTATTAATAGTAAAGAAGATGATTTTGGTTTAATCCTTAATGCAGAGGGGAACAGAGGTTATTTAACTCCAGCTAGACCT
>CAYWOZ010000356.1:0-1871 GCA_964458675.1 uncultured Saprospiraceae bacterium | reverse complement strand
AAAGGTACGGCGAGCAACTCATGGTCAACAAGCTCGGCTCTATAGTAGCGATAGAGCCGTCTACTGGAGAAATTTTGACGATGATAAGTGCTCCCACATATGATCCCAATAAATTGAGTATAAGTAGGGAGCGTGGAGCCCTTTTTAAACAACTACAAGATGACCCGCTCAATCCATTTTTTAATAGAGCAGTGTCCGCAAAGTATCCTCCAGGGTCTTTGTTCAAACCAATAGTGGGTCTGATTGCTATGCAAGAAAAAGTTTGGAACTACCATCGGTTTGTTCCTTGCTCCGGTGCGTATTGGAACGTGGACCGATTTCTTGGTTGTCATGAGCACCCTAGTGCGTCTAACATGGGTAAGGCCATTCAGTACTCTTGCAATTCGTATTTCTGTGAAGCGTTCAAAAGCATTATCGATAAAGAAGGATATCATAACCCCAACAAGGGTTTAGATTTGTTCAATTCTTATTTATACGAATTTGGTTTAGGCCGTCCGCTAAATATAGATTTTCAAACAGAGAAAAGGGGGAACATTCCCACTACCAAATATTACGACAAACTTTATGGGGGACGAAATTGGAGGTCTCCTACGATAGTGTCTCTTGGCATTGGTCAGGGTGAAGTACAGTTGACTACTTTACAAATGGCAAACTTGGCTGCGATTATTGCCAATCGGGGGTCTTATTACCCGCCCCATTTAGTAAAGGAATTTTTGAATGATGATACTCCTATCGACGAATTGTATACTACCCGCAAAAAGGTAAGTATCGATTCTGTTCACTTTGAGCGCGTCATTGACGGAATGGAAAAAGTGACGATCGGAGGTACGGCCAACTGGAGTCACATTTCAGATATAGCCATGTGCGGTAAGACGGGTACAGCACAAAATCCGCATGGCAAGGATCACTCTATATTTTTCGCTTTTGCTCCCCGCGAAAACCCAAAAATTGCTATCGCCGTTTATGTTGAGAACGCTGGAGATGGAGGTGCTTTTGCAGCACCCATAGCCAGCCTGATGATCGAAAAGTATCTCAAGAATCAAATTCGTTCTGCCAGCCGAGTCCACATGGAAAACTATATCCTCCGCTCTAATCTATTGCCAAAGTCTAAGTTGTAATACCGGTTCTTTTCCTCCCTTTTTGTTTTGGGCGATTCTCGATGAAAAATCGAGACCGAGCCATCCGCTTGTATGAGGTGCAGCCTAGCCATATTCATGATATGCCTGATTAGTATTCGCTCGTTCGCTCATCCGTCATCAGACATTCATTCATGATGGCTAGTCAGCACCTCATATCACTTCTGTCTCTATCGCAAGGAAAAAATGTAAAACCGAAAAATCATATATGTAAAATGTAAAAAATGCTCTTCTGGCTTTCAGGACTTTTAAAAGATATTCGAAATAAGACTAATGTAAAAGGTATTAATCCTTAATTTAGTGTTTAGATTGCCAATCTAATATTTGCAGTACAGCCGGTTTAAATTAGTGATGACTGCTCAAAATAAAAAATGAATCTATGCTCGTTTCAGCCATTGTTGCAATGGACAAAAATAAAGTGATAGGAGTCAATAATGATATCCCCTGGTATTTGCCAGCAGACTTTAGATATTTCAAACGCAAGACTATGGAGCACCATATTGTCATGGGTAGGAAATGTTTTGACTCTATTGGAAAACCATTGCCCAAAAGAACAAACATCATCCTCACTAGAAATCCATTTTTCATCGCTACGGGCTGTTTGGTTTTTCACAGCCTTGAAGAAGCACTTACGCTGGCTTATGAAAATGGGGAAGAAGAATGCTTCATTATTGGTGGAACAGAAATATATAAACTAGCTTGGGAGTATTTAGACAGATTATACATAACAGAAGT
>CAYWOZ010000355.1:0-1885 GCA_964458675.1 uncultured Saprospiraceae bacterium | reverse complement strand
GGTACCATAAGTGAGCTCTTCCCAAACTACAATATGTTTGTGTATGGTGGGGTCAATTTCGAACCCTATCGAGAGGTGCTTGAAAGACTAGTTGGAAAATCTATTCCGAGCATCGAGACATATCCAGCCTCTGAAGGATTCATCGCATTTCAGGATGACGTGAACGACCCAAGTCTATTATTGAATACGAAATCTGGGATATTTTATGAATTTGTACCAGTCTCTGAGTTTGGTAAATCGGATGCTACTCGCTGCTCCTTAGGAGAAGTTAAGCTTGGGGTAAACTATGCAGTGATTCTGAATACAAACGCCGGGTTATGGGGATATAACATTGGAGACACGGTGCGATTTGTGTCCTTAGCTCCCTATAAATTGCTTGTTACGGGTCGTCTAAAGCATTTTATTTCTGCATTTGGAGAGCATGTCATAGGGAAAGAAGTAGAAGAAGCTATGATAGAAGCATGCAAAAGACATGATGCCAAGGTGATAGAATTCACAGTGGCTCCACAGATCAGCCCAGCCGCTGGACTCCCTTATCATGAGTGGTTAGTAGCTTTTGAAAAACTTCCGCTAGATATGGAAATTTTTTCGCAAACGCTTGATAATGAAATGTCTAAACAAAATATATACTACGAAGATTTGATAAAAGGAGGTATCCTGCGCCGCTTGATTATCAGACCGTTGCAAAAAAATGGTTTTCGCGAATACATGAAAAGTAAAGGAAAACTAGGAGGCCAAAACAAAGTACCTCGTCTTTCCAATGATCGGAAAATTGCTAAGGATTTGATTATGTATAAATTAGATGACAATTAACCTGAAAAAAGTGTTTCTTTCCTTATTTTTGTGCGTTAATTAGAACGTCCCTAATCACAAAGTAATGTACTAAAACGTTAGGGGTATTTTTTCAAATCTAAAATTGCACATTTTATGCACAAATTTTTCTACCCATTGCTGTTCGCGCTTTTGGCGTGGTATTGCGCTGGGGCCTATTTCACGTCGTGCCAGACATGTAACCCTGTTGCAGAAAAGGCAGCAGCAATAGTGCCTGCAGCGAAGCCAGTAATGGAAAAAAACGTTTGGGATGTAAATGATGGCAGTCGATTCACTACTGGATCACCAAATCACTTCACATTCCCTATAGCTAGTGCGGAACCAAACGTTCCCGCTAAAACTCAATCAGCATTTGATAAAGTCAGTAGTTACCTTAAGGATAATCCTGCACGGCAATTACTATTGACCGGCTTCTACAAAGAGGACGAGGCATACTCCGGCAGCTTTGACAATCTCGGTGTGGCTAGAGCTGAAGCTATTAAATCGAACATGGTGTCCAATGGTGCACCTGCTGCCAACATCATAACCACTGGTTTGGCAGATTACAATTTAAGATTCAATGCTAATGATAAATTAGTAGATGGAGTCACTTTCAACTTCAAAGGAGCAAGTGATCTTGCTGACATTGGAGCTCGCTTGAAAGCAGAACCGTACAAGATTTATTTTGCTACTGGATCTAACCAAGTGAACCTTGACCAAGCGCTTAAGGATTATTTCGCGGACATCAAGTATTATGTCAGTCAGGTTCCTGGTGCAGCGATACAAGTCTCTGGACATACTGATAATGTAGGTAGCTTGAGTGGTAACACAAACTTGAGTAAGAAGCGAGCTGGTCAGATTAGAGATTATATGGTAAGACAAGGTATTCGTGGCGATGCCATTACATCTGTAATTGGAGAGGGTCCAAATAGACCAATCGCAACCAATGACACTGATGATGGAAAGTCATTGAATAGAAGAGTTGAAATCATAGTAACTCAGTAAGCTTATTAGATTTCAAAAATCAATTTTAAAAAAATTACAAATTAAAAAATACACAACATTATGTTTATAT
>CAYWOZ010000354.1:0-1902 GCA_964458675.1 uncultured Saprospiraceae bacterium | reverse complement strand
CCGAGAAAATCGGGACTTGGTCTGACTCCTACGTCGTCACTACTGCGCAGCGCTAGCCCGTAAATTGAGTAATAAGTGGATTGTTGAGTTTAGAAAGACTATTCATTACCCACCAGTCTGAGACATTTAATACAATATTTAATGTACAAGCCTGTATTCTACCAATTATATGACCAAGGTTGCTTAACTTTGGATGATGGCCAAGTTAACTGAAAAGATATCTTCTGAGCAGCTGGAGCAAAAGCTCAACCTAAAACAACTGCAAATCAACAGATTACTTAATATCACGCAAGCGATAAATGAGAATGTATCTGTAGATGGCTTATTCAAGATGTATACTTCTTTTCTGAATTGGGAGATGGGTGTTGACAAACTATTGCTATATATAAAACGAGATGGTGCATGGGTAATAGCCACTGATTCAGGTTTAGAGGATGAGCTAAAGAGCCGGAATATAGAATCATTTTTCCCTCAATTCGAGCGCGTAGGCAATATTGAAAAAGGAATAGATCCTTTAATCGATGAATTTGATATTGTGATTCCAGTACGTCATAAGGAGCTGGCTATTGCCTATGTATTTATAGGGGGATTGCCGGAAGATGAGGAAATGTATAATAAGGTACAGTTTATCACCACCATTACCAATATCATTGCAGTAGCCATTGAAAATAAACGTCTTTTCAAGCGCCAATTGGAAAACTCTAAAATGGAAAGAGAGATGGAGCTCGCTAGTGAAATGCAATTGATGCTAGTGCCTAGAGCTCTCCCTTCTGATACTTGTTATGAATTGGCGAGTATTTACAAACCACAATTAGGGATTGGGGGAGATTATTTTGATTATATCGATTTAGATGAAAAGCGTTTTGCATTTTGTGTAGCAGATATTTCAGGTAAGGGAGTAGCGGCCGCTTTATTGATGGCCAACTTTCAAGCCTCTTTTCATAGTTTGATAAAAACGAAAACGGATTTCCCAACTTTCATGCAAGATCTGAATTCCAATGTGTTTGCCATCACTAAGGGGGATAGATTTATAACTTTTTTTACAGCTGAATTTGATAAAGATTCCCGAATGCTCACATACGTTAATGCTGGGCACAATCCACCGTACATTTTTATAGATGGAGAATTAAAAACCTTAGATCAGGGTTGTACTTTTTTAGGTTCATTTGAAAGTATCCCTGGTGAGATTGGGGTAGGTCAAATCCATATTCCTAAGAAAGCTATGATACTGAGTTATACAGATGGGCTTTCAGATTTACGCAATGAAAATGACGTTTTCCTCACCGACGAATTTATAGAACAGATGGTGACCAACCATCACAAACTTCCGGCAGCAGTTTTCAACGAATTGCTTCAGCAAAGAATTGAAGAGTTTAGAGGGCAGGCCGTTTATCCTGATGACCTTACCGTTTTGACAACTAAGTTTTTTTAGGTTTGGTTCCCATTCAAATATTCAATCGCATATTCCAGGACGGTGTCCGTTCCATGGATGAGATTTTCCTTAGTATAAACTTTTTTGATATCAGGAACTACTCCTCGACGTCGCTCTTGTAAATCTTCATCTACGTCATAAATAAGGCTGATAAGGGGAATACGAATCTTGAGTCTTGAGTTTTTTAAAGTAACATACTTAGAAGTTCCCGCAAAGGCGAGATGATAACTTCCACCTGCTTCTTCTCCAATCAAAGTTCCTCGCTTTTTGTTCTTAAGTACCGCAGGAGTTAGTGCCGCGGCAGAATAGCTTTGTCCATTTATGAGAATAGCCAAGTCTCCTTTATAAAAATTCCTTCTTGGCTTTAATGTTTTATCCCATTTACTAAGAAATACGTCTTCTCCTTTGAATTCTTTCTTGGCGAACCCTAAAAAGATTTTTTGAAAGAAAGATTTTTTCATATCGATGTA
>CAYWOZ010000353.1:0-1929 GCA_964458675.1 uncultured Saprospiraceae bacterium | reverse complement strand
GAAGAGAAAGGGGGGAGTTGATGAGTTGTAACTCAACTTCTGTGTCCGAGGATAACAATTGAGATATGACAAACTCCTGATTCATGTTATTGACGATAGGTGTGATACGACCCGCGCAATCTAATGAACCTGTGTAAGCACCAGTGAATTGATCAATAGGAGAAATGCAAGAGCCGTCATTAACATTGGCACTTGGATTGAAGTTAGGAGAAAGAGGATTCGTACATCCGAGGATGTCAGCATCTCTGCCACAGCTTGATATGGACAGTAGAAATCCGATGCCAAGAAAGAACAAAGCAACTTTAGTACTGTAATATGGGTGATTGATACTCATTCATTTAAAGCTAATAATTAAAAGATCAACTCTCTATAGAGCTATGGATACTTCTTCGCTCAATTAAGCGTCTAATCGCTATGAGATATTGCGCGGGCAATCTTTCGCATTAATTTTTCCTGACATAAATAATCGAGTCTGCCTTTACAATTGGGTAGTGTGGTTACGAAAATGTAATCGTTCTTAAGAGATAGATGTATAAGTAATATCTTAACAAGATGAAATATGAGAGGTTTCTCCAATCACTTCGCGACGATAATTTGGGCCAGTATCTAACGTCAATAGACGCTCTTTCTATCGAAGAATTGAAAGCTCCTAATGTCATACCATACGCTAATTGGTTTAAAGGTATTGGTATGAATAGCCTACAAATAGTAAGTTTCGTAAGGCCGAGATATGCCAAGCATTTGTTGAAACGAAAGATAAAAATGGACTTGATGTCGGCATGTGCCTTGGCGGACGTAGAAGCAATTCGTTCTATCTTAAGTTCATCCACAGATGTGTTAGGGACTCCTATCGATGGGTTGTATCCCATTCAGTTTGCTACTAGGAAACCAGCATCGCTAAAGGCTCTTTTTGATCATGGAGACAATCCTAATCGAGTCATTACAAAGCTTGCCTGGTTCGACTGGGAGGAGACAGCTGTGCGTAAAGGATGTGCAAGCTATACTCCATTGCATATGGTCGCGGTAGGAAGAGGTAGTGTTGATTCTGCAAAAGTCATCCTAGATGCAGGAGGCGATTTGTATAAGTCCTCTTCACCATTTGGAGAATTGCCAATACATCTAGCTGCCATCTATGGAAAGGCTTCATTATTAAAGTGGTTTGTAGAACAAGGATGTAATGTTGATGCAAGGACAACGGCTAGACATAAGGATGCCAAAATTGGAAAATTGTTCAATGAGTCCCACTTCAAACCATTCGAAAGTAGTTATAATAAGACGGCTCTCATGCTGGCTTGTGGTGAGGGACAAACAGACGCAGTCAAAATGTTGTTAGAATTGGGAGCAGACCCTAGTGCTATGGATACTCATAACTTTACGGCATTCCACTATGCTTGTGGTTCATTTTGGGAAGAGAATGTTGAGATTATTAGATTATTGCTTGATGCAGGTGTAACTCCGACTGTTAGCAGTTATAAAGACACATCTCCGAAAGATCTTGCTGCTACAAAAGGTTATAACGAAGTAGTAAAATTATTGGCTAGACTCTAGTGAAATCCTACTGAAGATTGATTTCAGTTCTTGCTATTTATTCACATTAATTTCGAGAGCTTGTTCTAAAAAGTATCGGATGACTCCTTCATCCAATTCCTCTTTTTGAGATAAAACTCTGATAGCTTTTCCTGTACCCGTAAGCACCCCATATTTATCTTTTATTATTGCTCCTTTCAAAAACCAAAGTCAATACCATATGGCATCGTTCTCATGTGACAGATGCCTCTTTTTTTATTAGAATAAGTTGTAATTCTTTCTTTTTTGGTTTCTACTTTACCATCATAAGAAAGTAAGACCTCTCTTGCCCTTAGAAATAAAGATTTGAATTTGGACTCTAAGTCTTTATCGAATTGTATTTATCAATGTTGATATTCGATT
>CAYWOZ010000352.1:0-2019 GCA_964458675.1 uncultured Saprospiraceae bacterium | reverse complement strand
ACTAAAGCTATACAGCCTTTTCCTGTCAGCCTAATCACCGCAATTGCTCCAACACCAGGAGGTGTAGAAAGCGCTATTATAATATCGTTTACATCATTTTGCATCTTGATTCATTAAGTAATACAAAATTACTATTTAATGGGCACTTCTATTAATTTTCTCGAAGTTTGCTTTTGTTTTGTATTCTTGGATTTATGTCTACGAATTCCTAATTTTAATCCAAAATAAACATTATCAAACACTCTCTATTTTACCTCGCCTCGATTTTATTTTTTTTTTCTTGTGGTCCTGAGCCATATGTGCCAAACGTACTTGGAGAATATGTACCTGAAATGTTCGAACTCAGAGGGTATGGGCAACTGCCTTACAATATCTATTTTCCAAAGGACTATGATGGTCACAAAGAATATCCAATAATATTTTTCTTTCACGGTGCAGGAGAAAGGGGTATCAACAATAAAGCTCAGCTAAAACATATTGCACCCATTCTAGCTAATGAAGAAACACAAAAGAAGTATCCCTCTATTTTAGTTTTCCCGCAATGTCCAGTAAATGATTATTGGGCAAGTGTGGATAGAAGCAATAATGAATGGAACTTCTCTAATGATGATCGACCTACCGCTGCAGGCCTTAAAGCAGAAAAATTACTTGACCAAATAATTGAAACGTATACAGTGGATAAAAATAGAGTGTATATCAGTGGCTTGAGTATGGGCGGGTTTGGAACATATTCCATATTGACTAGGATGCCAGAAAAAGTAGCCGCTGCAATAGCTATTTGCGGAGGAGTAAATGTTGACAACGCCACTAAGTTTAAAAACATTCCTTTGCAAATATTTCATGGAGCGCAGGATGAGGTTGTTCCAGTATCACAGTCGAAAAATTTGGCGAAAAAATTAGAAGCTTTAAAAGCACCATTTAAGTATACAGAATATCCAGATTTGGGACATGAAATTTGGAATAAAGTATATGAAGATCCAAGCACTTTGGAGTGGTTATTCTCTCAAACTAAGTAGTTCTTTTTGAAGTAGTTGTAAGACTAATTTACCCTAATCCAGTTAATCTGTTTCATGGTCTAAAATTTGCATTATTTAAGGTTAATACATGAAATCGGTGCACACACTGTTACATGAACAGCTTTAAATATTACAAATATCGACTAAAATGGCGGATTCTAATGCCATTGCTTCGTGCTAAGACCTTTAGCCCGAAAGACAGCATATTTATATTTTCCGAGCCGCGTGGAGGTAGCACCTGGCTGATGGAGGTCATTAATAATCTTCCTAAAACAGCTTGCATCTTTGAACCCTTTCATAGTCACTATGGCGCTTTACCTACCTATACATGGGGAGACCATTTTCATCCCAATCAAAATTGGGATGAAGGCAAAGCAGGAATTGACAAAATAATCAAAGGTGAAAAATTTGATTCTTATCAGTTAGAAAGATGCCCTTGGTACAACTTGCTAAGCGCTAAACAGTACATCTTTAAATGTGTAATGGGTACTTCTATAATGCCTTGGATAGCACAGCAATATCAATTTAAATACAAGCCTATCTATATTTTGCGGCACCCATTATCCGTAGCATCTTCTACTCTACAGAATCTATATAGAAGAGACACTGTTCTCAATATGGACCACAAGTGGATTCCGAGTGGATACAATCAAGATCTCTATGAAAAGCATAAAGATTTGTTTGCTGAAGATGCTCCAATGATGGATAAGTTATTGGGTCGATGGTGTATTAATAATCACTTTGCCCTTCAACAGAAGGAAAAGAATTGGGTCCAAGTGCATTATGAAGATATATTGCTTTTTCCTACTAAGACTCTAAATTATATTTTTGATGCATGGGCTATAGAGCCTCCTGATGAAATATGGGAAAAAATAAATAAGCCTAGTTCTAGCGATTTCAAAAAGGATTTTCGAAGCAACAAGGAAGAACAATTAAACAAATGGATTAAAAGTTACTCCAAGTCTGAGATCAAGCACTTCCAATCTATACTCGATAGATTCGA
>CAYWOZ010000351.1:0-2028 GCA_964458675.1 uncultured Saprospiraceae bacterium | reverse complement strand
ATACTTATGATTCTATGGAGATTGTAGAGGAGTCTCTTTCTTTGGAGGATATGGAAAAGGATATGATTAAGAAGGCGCTCAAGAAGCATAATGGGCGTCGTAAGGATGCGTCGGTTGATTTGGGTATTTCGGAGCGGACCTTGTATCGGAAGATTAAGCAGTATGAGATATGAGGGGTGGGTAACTAAATCATTTTTATTTATCATCGATGGTAATAATCTAAGTGTTAAAGAACTGTTTTAAAAGTCCTGGAAGCCTGTCCGCCTTTTCGGTGGGGACGGCACAACATAGCGATGGGTGGAACGGAGTGCAACCCATCGTAGAATAATAGGACAATCCAATTTGGCGGGATTTTTATCGAAAATTCCGATAGCTATCGGAAGACAAATTGCGAGCTAGAATCAACCAAATCAAGAGTTAAAAATATCAACAAATAGGTGATTCAAATTTATTTTTCTATCTCAAAAACCTTAGTTATATCCAGTAAAATTATATTGCTTTTCTCTTTCTTTCTTTGCCATTGCCGCAAAGAAACAAAGCCCGCCTGGATGACCAGTCGGACAGGGTCTAGGCAAGTCGCAAGGTCACGTTTTCATGTTTAGCTTTTGCGTAATTACTTATTTCATTCTTGAGTACACAAGTTTGATATTGGCTGCTATCCTAATTTCCTCCACATGCGAGCTATCCTTTAGATTTACCTTTCATTCAAAGAGCCTGCTGAACCTTGATATTTGCTTTCAAGATCGTCATTAAAACCGCGATGCCAATATCTCCTGGGGTGACTGTCCTCCTTGCTGGATATAAATTATTCTATTATTATCAAATTTTCCAAATTAATATATAAAAAAAAATAGAGAGATGTACGTACTTTCACAATAACTTAGGCTTTTAGAGGACTAAGCAGTTCCAATTGAACAAGCTGAGTGATTACAGGAAAGTTAGTATGAGATATAGCCTGGATAGGTCCAAGCAAAAAAGACAAGCTTACATCACGAACAAACACAAAAAATGAAAAGAGTTCTAATTATTCTAATAGCCTTAGTTGTTCTAATTAGTTGCGCAACACGTAAATCAAACCATCTTTCCGAATATACAGATGAGGAACAAGAAGCTTTTGATTTAAGGAAAACGCAGTATAAAAATGTTGTCTTCAGGGCTTGTCTATCCGAAGCGTATAATTATTCAGAAGCGTATAGAGATTTTAATAAACTTGACACAAGTACTCCTCAAGATTTCCCCTTTGGAATTGATCAATATAGATACATAGACACTATTGTGCAACCCATAGTTGTTAAGGCAAAAGAGGATAGTACGGAATTGTATAAATGGTATTTTGAAGGGATGAATGAGATTGAAAGAAATGAACTCAATGGTCTTCCAATGATTAAATTCTGTTTGGAATTTTATATTTCTGAAGAGCTCGACTCTATTGCCAATCAAAGGGTTTTGCAGATGGATTTTTTATGGCGGGAGAGGAAATGAGGAGTTTTGAATCTAAATCCGAATGACTGCTGTTTTAAATGTCCTGGAAGCCTGTCCGCCTTTTCGGTTGGGACGGCAGCACATTATCTAATGTTCTCAAAATTTCAAAGTACCTTAACCATTCGAAATACAAAACAAATATTACTATGGGTCAATCTCTCGTTCAAAATTACATGCATGTTGTTTTTAGTACTAAAAATTTGACACCTTTATTATTCCCCGAATATGAAGAATCGATTTACGATTATCTTGGTGGTATATGCCGAAATATAGAATCTCCATCACTTATTGTTGGCGGTCATTTGGATCATATTCATATTCTGTCAAGAATCTCCAAAAACAATTCCTTAAGTGAATTTGCTAAAAAGGTAAAATCAAATTCTTCGAGATGGGTTAAGACAAAAGACGTTAGATTAGAAAACTTCTCCTGGCAAGATGGATATGGAGCTTTCTCAGTCAGTCCAAGTCATGTTCCAAACTTAATAGATTATATTGCGAATCAACATCAGCATCACAAAAAAGAGGATTTTAAAGAAGAATACATTA
>CAYWOZ010000350.1:0-2044 GCA_964458675.1 uncultured Saprospiraceae bacterium | reverse complement strand
TAAACAAAAACATGAACGAAAATACAATCAATAGCCTAAGAGAGGCTTTAAAACACTCTCCAAATAATGCACCGCTTCGTCTTCTATTGGCAGAAAACTTAATGGGGCTAGGTAGATTTGACGAAGCAGAGCAAGAGTATTCAACCATACTTAGTCAAGGGAATAATACAAAAGCAAAAATTGGGTTAGCTACAGTTTTCTTTCAAAAAGAGAACTACTCAGCATGTAATGTGATCTTGGAGGAGGAGATAGATAAAGGAGTGAATGATGCTGACGTATATGTACTATACGCGAAAGGATTACTTAAGGAAAATGCTGTGTCAAAAGCCATTGTTGCCTATCAAAAAGCCTTGGTTATAGACCCGAATAAAACGGATGAAGTACTAGATCAACAATTACGCTCTAGAGGGAGTAATGAGGTGACGGAACCAGATGAAGAGCTGGATAGTAGATTTCTGCAGAAGCCTAAGGTCAACTTTTCGGATGTCGGAGGGATGGAAGCCGTGAAGAAAGAAATAGAACTGAAGATCATCAAACCCCTTGCGCATCCTGAACTATATAAGGCGTATGGAAAGAAGGTAGGCGGAGGAATCTTGCTGTATGGACCTCCAGGATGCGGAAAGACCTTTATGGCAAAGGCGACGGCTGGTCAGGTGGATGCAAAATTCATTAGTGTAGGATTGAATGATATCTTGGACATGTGGATTGGTAATAGCGAAAAGAACCTAGCTGAAATATTTGATCTGGCTAGAGACAATACACCATGCGTTTTATTTATAGATGAGATAGATGCTTTAGGAGCTAGTCGAAGCGATATGAAACAATCTAGTGGAAGACATTTGATTAATCAATTTCTGCAGGAACTTGATGGAATAAATAATACCAATGATGGTATGCTGATTATTGGCGCTACCAATACGCCTTGGAATCTTGATCCAGCATTCCGTAGACCAGGTCGTTTTGATCGGATCATATTTGTGCCCCCTCCAGACATAGGCTCGCGAGAAGCTATCTTGAAACTAAAGCTTAAAAACAAACCAACGGATGGAGTAGACTACGCTTCTATAGCAAAGAAATCTGTGCACTTTTCAGGAGCAGATATTGATGCTCTTGTTGATATTGCTATTGAAAAGAAACTAGAATCAGCCTTTGAAGATGGAATACCTAAGCCTTTGGGAACGAAGGATTTATTAGCTGCAGCCAAAATACATAAACCAAGCACCCAAGAGTGGTTTTCCACCGCTAAAAACTTTGCCATGTTTGCTAATGATTCAGGGCTATATGATGATATCTTGAAATACTTAAAAATGAAAAAGTAATATGGCAGAGGATAATAGGTTGACCAAAGTTGACATACTCATACAGCAAGAAAAATATTTGGAAGCAGAAAATATCCTTAAAGGTATGTTGGCTCAGGATTCCAATAACATCTTGGTGTTAGCCCTGACTGCGGAGGTCAAGCTCCAGCAAGATGAATACGAAGACGCAGATACCATAGTAGATACTGCTATAGGGCTAGCGCCCGATGCTGGAGATTTGTATTATTTGAAGTCTCGTATTGCCATGGTCAGAAACAAGTTTGGGGAAGCAGAGCAATTAATAAAAAGAGCCATTGAGATTAATGCCTTTGATGCAGATTACTTCTCCATATTGGCTTCTATTAATTTGGGTCGTAAGAACTATAACGTAGCCTTAGAGAATGCAAATTTTGCCTTAGAGATAGATGCAGAAAATATCACCGCCTTAAACGTGAGGAGTGCTGCCTTGATAAAACTGGATCGTAAAGAAGAATCATATCAGACTATAGAAGGGGCACTAAGAGAAGACCCAAATAATCCTTACACACACGCTAATTATGGATGGGGACTATTAGAAAAAGGAGATCATGAAAAGTCATTGGCTCATTTTAAAGAATCTCTTTCTATTGATCCTAATAATCAAAGTGCCCAAGCTGGAATGGTAGAGGCGCTCAAAGCAAAGAACCCAATATATAGACTGTTTTTGAAATACATGTTTTTTATGAATAAGCTTACTGCTAAGTACC
>CAYWOZ010000349.1:0-2066 GCA_964458675.1 uncultured Saprospiraceae bacterium | reverse complement strand
GTAATCATAGGACTCTTTTTGTCCTTTTTGCTTACTTGTACCGGTTCAATTACTCAAGGTGCTCATCAAGGAGCAGGAACAAATCATTTAGCCAATGAGAGCAGCCCATATTTACTTCAACACGCCAAGAATCCAGTAGACTGGTATCCCTGGTCTGAAGAAGCGCTCGTCAAAGCAAAAGCGGAAGATAAATTGCTTGTGGTGAGTATAGGTTATGCAGCTTGTCATTGGTGTCATGTCATGGAGCATGAATCATTTGAAGATACCGCTGTGGCTCGAATTATGAATGAGCATTTTGTAAGCATCAAAGTTGATAGAGAAGAACGACCTGATGTTGACGATGTATATATGACAGCCTGCCAGTTGGCTTCAGGTCAAACTTGTGGTTGGCCATTAAATGCCTTTGCTTTGCCTGATGGTAAACCAGTTTGGGCGGGCACTTATTTTCCTAAAGATGAGTGGACCAAGATCCTTGATAAATTTATTGACCTTAAAGAAACTGATAGAGAAAAACTTGAAGAGTATGCCTCTCAATTGACTTCTGGAATTCAAAGCCGGGAAAAAATAGAAATCAATACTGGAAATTATGCCTATGAAGAGTCAACGCTAAATAATCTCACCAAGACCTTTTTAAAAAACGTAGATTTTCGAGAAGGAGGTAGAAAGGGGGCTCCTAAATTTCCTATGCCTAATAATTATGAATTCCTGTTGAGAGAGGCGGTACTTAATGATGATGCTAAAGCTCTGGAGGCAGTTACTGTAACGCTTGACAAGATGGCCATGGGGGGTATCTATGATCAGTTAGGGGGTGGATTTGCTCGATATTCTGTAGATGGTATTTGGAAGGTGCCACACTTTGAAAAAATGCTCTATGATAATGGACAGTTAGTTAGCCTTTATAGCAAAGCATTTCAAGTAACGCACAAGCCACTGTATAAAGAAGTGATCGAGCAGTCTATCGAATTTATTGAAAGAGAATTAAGTTCACCTGAAGGAGGCTTTTATAGTTCCTTAGATGCAGATAGTGAAGGGGAAGAAGGAAAATTTTATGTATGGACCCAGGAAGAGTTGCATGGTATCATTAAGAATGAGCAAAACCAAAATATTTTTGATGGCTATTATGAAATCAAAAAGAATGGAAACTGGGAACACGAAAAGAATATTTTGATACGCAAAAAGTCATTGGCAGATGTAGCTAGTAAGTTGAAATTATCTGAAGAAGAAATTTTATCCTCATTGGCTAATTCTGAAAAAATCTTAATGAAGGCTCGGGACAAAAGAGTAAGACCAGGTCTGGATGATAAGGTGCTAACCTCTTGGAATGCACTAATGCTTAATGGCTATATCGATGCTTACCGTGCCTTGGGTAAAAAGGAATATCTTGATCGTGCTTTAAAGAATGCAAACTTCTTGAGTGCTAAAATGATTCAAGAAGAATTTAGGCTAAATAGAAATTACAAAAGTGGGAAGTCAGTCATTAATGCCTTCCTAGATGATTATGCTTTATTGATAGACGCTTTTACAAATCTATATCAAGTGACCTTTGATGAGCAATGGTTGGACAAGGCAAGTGGAATGACCAGCTATGCCTTGAAACATTTTAAAGATGAAGACTCTGGTATGATGCACTATACATCAGATCTTGATCCGGACCTAATCGCTAGGAAAATGGAGTTGGCTGATAAAGCTATTCCTAGTTCAAACAGTAGTTTTGCGAGAGCGATTTACAAGCTTGGGATATTTATTTATAACAAGGAATGGGTAGATCATGCCGAGCAAATGTTACGCAATATGGTCGATGAAGTGACGACTACTGAAGTGCCAAATTTCTATTCTAATTGGTGTACGCTATATAGCGAACTGTATGTCAGGCCCTATGAGGTAGCCATTGTTGGAAATGATTATGCTTCAAAATTGTCTAAGCTTCACGAAAAGTATATCCCTAATGCGATATATCTAGGTGGTAAGAATGAAGGTTCTTTGGAATTATTGAAAGGCAAACTCCAAGAAGACGAAACTATGATATACGTCTGTCAAAATAGAGTGTGTAAATTGCCTGTAACGGA
>CAYWOZ010000348.1:0-2117 GCA_964458675.1 uncultured Saprospiraceae bacterium | reverse complement strand
CTAAATTTTCAAGCAGCTTTTTTCCAGCTTCATAAAAAAAGTGTACGGTAGAGAAGGTGAAATATAAAAGCAATACTTGTTCTATGAACAAATAATACAAATGAAAAAAAATTGCAGATAAAAAGTTAGCCGGTTGGATTTTTGTCTATGGTTAGCTATATCTGCTTGCCTAATTGGTTGAAAAGTATTCCACTCTTCGATATTCGTAAATATAACAATAGATTTACAAACTAAAAGTGATTCTAGAAATTATTTTTATTTATTTTTTGACATGTACACCAAATCGATAATTACTTGGATTCATAGTTTGAGCCCGCCACGAAAAGTAGCGGATTGCCCAAAATAAGACTTTTTGGATGAGTTTTTTTCAAAAATTCAGTGATGGCTGAGCATCAGTGGATTGAGCAAAGAGGAAAAATCGCCAAAAGAGGCATTTTAGAATTTCGTGGCTTTTCGGAGTGGGCTCATCATTTATAATTGACACAGGACCATGGCTTAGCCCTTACAAATGTGTTTCCACTTTTCGGGAGTAGACCGAGACCATTCTTTTTCTGGGATGGGGAATCCAGATAAAAAAAATCAGCTTCCTACATACATAAGAAGCTGATTTAAATAATATCTTAACAATGGCTTATCTGCAGTCTACAGAAGTAACTATAGTTTGGGTCATTCCAGCTAATTCTTGAGTAACTGTAGATTCTTGAGCACGTGTTGCATCCAAAGCTTCTCCACAAACTTCTTGGTCAAGGCTAAGCGTTTGTCTTCCTATTTCCACTCCGTCAGCTGTGATTACTTGTGTAACTGTGCATGTTGCACATTCTTCATTCATTGATTCCTCATCATCACCGCAAGAAGTGAAAAATAGGCATGCACATGCCATAATAGATAGTGTAAATAATGTTTTCTTAATCATGATTCTAATATTTGTATTTTATAAAATTATTTTTCTTGATGAGGCTAACTCAGAGACCTCTAATTAAAAGTACTTTCCAATTCCGGATATATTCAATTAAGATACTTAGATTTGGTTCGCTAAGTTAGATTAAATTGTTGTAAAGATGTTATTTATAGCTTTTAAAATTAATCCAAATTTATGCCAATGTACTTCTCGGCTTACTTTGATTTTTTGGTAAATGGGCAGACTGTTTTATTAACTATGGGGCACCTCTATGGTGGATTGATATTTATTGATTTATACTCTATCTTAAACGGCCTAGCGCTGTGCAGTGGTGACACGATAGTGGCAGTCCGAAGCCTGCGTGATAGCGAGGCGCGGACCGAGCTGAATAGCGAGCGACGAAACATAGCGGCGACGATTTTTCATCGGCGCAGGCCCCAAAACATGATTATTATCCCTCCAACACTAATGTTTATTTCATTTGAAAAATGAACATATCACCTCCGATATTCAAAAAAAATCATAATTCATAATTCACCCCAACTTCGCAAAAGCTACGCTGGGCAGGCATTCACAATTGATCTTGATACTTCGCCTTCTTACTCCCCTTGTACAATTCATACTTTAAAAACTTACACTCCAATTTACCATTGAATAAAGTAATCTTTTTGCTAGGACGCAGACCCACCCGCTTGATGGCAGAGAGGTTAGATGAAATCAACCAAGCTGTGTAGCCTTGGAAAGACTGCTTGAATTGGTCCCCAATCTCAGCGTAGAACGCTTCGTTATTTTCTACTTGGATACGCTCGTCATAGGGTGGATTGGTCACAATCATTCCGCCCTCTGTTGGCGGTTTGAGGTGCATAAAGTCCTTTCGCTTAAACTGTATCGCTGTGTCCAACTCAATCTCTCTAGCATTATCTTCTGCATAACGCAGGACAGAGAGTTCTTTATCGTAGGCAAATATTTTAGCAGTACTAGGTTTGATTTGCGCAATGCCTTCTTTCTTGATTTTTCCCCAAAGCGCTTCGTCAAAATCAGGCCAATGCATAAATCCAAAATCATCCCTCAGCACGGATGCCGGTGTATTGGTCGCAATCATTGCGGCCTCTATTGGAATAGTTCCAGAACCACACATCGGATCAATCAAGGGAGTATCAGGAGTCCACCCACTCAATTTAAGCATACCTGCCGCCAAAACCTCATTGATGGGTGCTAT
>CAYWOZ010000347.1:0-2188 GCA_964458675.1 uncultured Saprospiraceae bacterium | reverse complement strand
ACGAAACTATGATATACGTCTGTCAAAATAGAGTGTGTAAATTGCCTGTAACGGAGGTGGATAAAGCACTTGGGTTGATGGCGGTGGAGTAGGATTTATAGAATAATATTTGTGCTATTTATTTTCGCACGAGGGGTGGGAATGATACCGACGAAGGAGGTAGTGCACCGCACCGTAGCAAAGCGCAGTCATGGACGACCCGGTCTAGACTTTTTCTGTCTAGACGTGCCCAAAACTTTAATAACCTATGCCTTTACCAACTTCTCAATCACAGCTTCCAAGGCCTTTGTGGTACTCTCATCCAATTGCCCATCATCATTCATTACAGTACCAATATTAGAAATCGGCAAAGCGCCTGGTACCACATTGCACCCGATATGGTGCAATATCGAACTTAGATGATCATTGCCTCGGAGATTTCCTGCTTTACCACTTGCTACCCCAACTAAGGCAGTATGCTTGCCAGCAAAGCATTCTTTAAATCTATGAACTGATATGGCATCAATGAATAGCTTCAAAAAGCCAGGAATACTACCATTGTATTCTGGGGAAATAATCAAAAATTGCTTAGCTGGAATCAAGGAGCTGTCCTGTAGCGCTAGGAGCCAATCAGGGAGATTGTCTCCGTTATACTGCTCATTATGAATGAAATCTGTAGGAATTTCTGATAGATCAATAAACTGGTGTATTATGCCCTTATTCTCTGTTATTGCTTGAGCAATTCTAGCTACAGCTGCTGTTTTACTGCCTTTTCTATTGGTTCCGCTTATTATAGTGAGCATGTGTCTTGTTTTGAATAAAGGACGAAATTAAGATTCTTGTTATTAATAAACCCCTTTTTTGGGAAGAGGTTTATAAATTCCATGCTTATAATTAGCTAGGCTTTTGTATTTTCGCAACGCGAACAAACTAAATAATAGATGAAAATCAAATATACAGGACAAGCAGGTTTTATTTTCGAATTTGGAGGGAAGACATTGGTCGTCGACCCCTTTATTTCTGCGAACCCGACTATGAGTGATATTCTCAAAGTAGAAGACATAAAGTGCGATTATGTTTTACTGACTCATGGTCATCAAGATCACGTGTTAGATGCAGAGCAAATCGCAAAACAAAATAAGGCTAGGATTATTTCAAACTACGAGATTGTTTCTTATTATGGACAAAGAGGTATAGAAGGGCATCCAATGAATCATGGAGGAGAGTGGAAATTTGACTTTGGAACAGTAAAGTTTGTCAATGCGATTCACTCCTCTGTGCTGCCAGATGGTACCTATGCAGGTAACCCAGGCGGTTTTGTGATATACAATGATGAAAAATGTTTTTATCATGCAGGAGATACCGCTTTGACAATGGATATGAAACTAATACCTATGACTTGTCCTAAGCTGGACTTTGCTATTTTACCTATTGGGAATAATTTTACCATGGGGTATAGGGATGCGGTCATCGCAGCAGAATTTATAGAGTGTGACAAGATCATTGGTTGTCATTTTGATACCTTTGATGCGATTACTATCAATCATGACGAGGCGAAAGAGACCTTCTCTAAAAGACAAAAGGAACTCATCTTAATGGGTCTAGGTCAGGAAATTGAAATATAATTCATGGGTAAAATAATTGCTATTGCCAATCAGAAAGGTGGAGTAGGGAAGACTACTACTGCTATCAATCTAGCTGCTTGCTTAGGTATACTAGAGAAGTCTGTATTGCTGGTGGATTCCGATCCTCAAGCCAATGCCTCCTCTGGTATTGGTGTCATGGAGGGCACCTATGAGCATAGTATTTATGATTGTTTTGTGAATGACGTGGATGTCAAAAAAGTCATTGTCAAATCATCTACCCCGAACGTAGATGTTGTTCCTTCCCATATAGATTTAGTTGGTGCAGAATTAGAATTGGTGAGCAAATTCAGAAGAGAATATATTTTAAAGAAAGCCTTAGAGAAAGTTAAAGAGGAATATGATTTTATTATCATTGACTGCCTTCCTTCTTTAGGACTTATCACTATCAATGCGCTCACTGCAGCGGATAGTGTGTTGATTCCTATCCAATGTGAAATATTCGCCTTAGAAGGGCTCAATAAACTTCAGAATACAGTTGACCTTGTCAAAAATCAACTAAATCAAAACTTAGAAATTGAAGGCATCTTATTATCCATGTATGACAAGCGCCTTCGTTTGGCTAA
>CAYWOZ010000346.1:0-2196 GCA_964458675.1 uncultured Saprospiraceae bacterium | reverse complement strand
TTTTGCATTATTCAGCAATCAGAGATACCTATTTTCATCCATGTGGGAAGAACTCAAAAAGAAGACTTGATCTAATTTCTTTTCTTAATGTTATTAGTTTTGGATATGTGGGCAGGTCTAGAGTTCATTTACCATTTGGAATATTGGAATGCATAAAACACCATAAATATACTAGATATGGTGCATCATTGACTAAATTTAGCTAAATTTGGTCAATGGATAGACAGAATTACCTAAAAAGAGACATGTTTGACCAAGTATGGAAAAATCTTGTGCCTAACAAAGTGGTCGTTTTGCTTGGACCAAGGCGAGTAGGAAAAACTGTCCTAATCCATCAATTACTTGAACAGGTAGATGAACCATATCTCATGCTTAATGGTGAGAATATGGATGCAAGAAAGAAACTAGAATATAGAAGCACCCAGAATTACATAAATCTACTTGCAGGTAAAAAATTGCTTATCATAGATGAGGCTCAGAAAATACCTGAGGTTGGTATGGTTCTAAAACTCATGGTAGATGAAATCGCAGGTTTAAGAATTCTAGTGACGGGCTCTTCTGCTTTTGATCTTAATAAGTACACAGGAGAACCACTAACTGGTAGAAAAAAAACCATCCATTTATTTGGGCTTTCTGAATCCGAAATGCGCCAAACAGAGGATTCTATTTCTAGGATAGCAAACTTGAAGCAAAGGTTAGTTTTCGGAAGTTATCCCGAGTTAATTCATTTGCCAGATTCAAAAGATAAATCTGAATATTTAAATGAATTGGTCAACTCCTACTTACTGAGGGATATTCTAGAATTTGAAAACATCAAAAACTCAGATAAAATTTTCGACCTACTAAGACTTGTTGCCTTTCAAATTGGATCAGAAGTATCCCATAACGAACTAGGTAGGCAATTAGGCATAAGTAAAAATACAGCTGAAAAATATCTAGACCTGCTATCAAAAGCATTTATACTTCACCCTGTAAGCGCCTTTAGTAGAAATTTAAGAAAAGAAATCGTTAAAGGAAAAAAATGGTACTTTCATGATAATGGATTGAGAAACATTTTAGTAGGAAATTTAAATAAGATTGAAGTGCGAAATGACATTGGCGCACTTTGGGAAAACTATATTATTTCTGAAAGAATTAAGTATCAAAAACGCTCGCGCATGTTGGTATATAATTATTTTTGGCGCACATACGATCAGCAAGAAATAGATTGGGTAGAAGATCGTGGGGGAAAGCTTCATGCCTATGAATTCAAGTGGAGTCAAAAAAGAAAAAGCAAGGAACCTACAGCATGGAAAAACAACTATAAAGATTCAGAATTTCAGACTATAAATAGTGAAAATTATTTCCCTTGGTTGGGCCTTTAATGAATCTAACTTTGCTAGTCAAAAGCACTTTGAAAAGTATTATAATTAAATCTCCATGTGGGAAGAACTCAAAAAGACGGCACTACTCGGAACAGATAGGCATCAGCTCCCAGAAAAGGAATTGGACTTTCTCGAGAAGATGGGTCTAGACCTAGAGCAAGAACCTGCACTAGTGCTATTGGATGCCATCGCTATGTGGAGCAAAATGAAGAAAGTAGGGCTAGAGTTGACCAAATGGGATAGTCTCCAAGAAAAGGTCCTAGAAAACAAAACTTCCCCTCCTACCCTCAAACTTACAGATCTAATCGCTGCAATATTTAAATACAATGGCTTTGAAGCAATCCTACCTCAGACTATTGCACTTTTAAATCAAAAGGACATAGCGTTTCCGAGCGAGATGTATCCACAGCTCATCCAATATTTTGAAAAGCACATTGGCAAATTTGGCGAGGTCAAAGAATTTTTAGAAGGCCGATTTTATTGGCTGGTCAAGCAAAATCCAAACTGGGCGGCTTTCAGCAAAGACATCACTCCTTCCCAAATAGAAAAAATACGTGGATTAGAACTGAAAGCTTTAGCGCTGCAGTATTATGCTCAATCTGGAGAAGAGGAAGCCATCGGCTATATATATAATGAGTGGGAAAATTTTAGCACACATTTACAAGCTGCTTTTCTAAAACGTTTTACACCTGAGCAAACGGACTTAACAGATAGCCTCTTCGATAAAATTGCTTTGTCAAAAAGTAAAGACACTTATAGACATGTCTTGCGATACTACTCCAGAACAAAGAACGAGGAGTTTCTAGAAATGCTCAGTGGCCATATAGAAGAG
>CAYWOZ010000345.1:0-2227 GCA_964458675.1 uncultured Saprospiraceae bacterium | reverse complement strand
CGAGCTGATTCTGGATCTGGAGACGCGATGAATCGCTTTTCTTCTTTTGGAGATTTTCGAGCTGATTCTGGATCTGGAGACGCGATGAATCGCGTCTGTACGAGATTAGGGGCCGGATTTGGAGCGGTATTCTTAGAAATTTGGATGATGCCGTGCATGTGGTTTGGCATTATTATATGGTTGTGGAGTTTTGAGTATGGGAATTGGTCGGGGATTTTTAGCCAAATCGCATTTGCGATTTGCCCTATATCTGATAGGTGCATTTCTCCATTTGAGATTTCCCCGAAATAGTGATTTCCTTTGAAGGTATTTATGGTTATAAAGTAGCATCCATTTCGGCCATAATCCCAATTTGGTAAACGGGCAGTATTGACACGGAATTTGTTTTTGAATTTTTCCAAAATGATTTAGTTCGTTTGTTCATATTAAGGACGTTTGAAAATTCGATATTCCATAAATAAATCCATATAAATTGGGGAATAAATTAAATAAATAGAATAATGTAGAGACGCGATAAATCGCCTCTTGGCTTGAATGGAGGAATGATTTTTATTAGAATTTTGGATGAGACGCGATGAATCGCGTCTTGGCTTGAATAGAGGAATGATTTTTTATTAGAATTTTGGATGAGACGCGATGAATCGCGTCTGTACTGGGGAAGGATAAAAGATTGGAATCAGAGGCGATGAATCGTGTCTTTGGCTTGGCCCAGTGGGAGTAGCGATATGAGCTATGCCAGATGGCTAATGAAGGAATGGCGGATGAAGGATGAGCGGATGAGCGAATACTAGTCAGGCATATCCTGAATAGCCAGCTGGGATAGGGAATACAAGCGAATCACGCGGTCCCGACTTTTTCGTCGGGAGGGCTCCTAATAACCACAATCCAACTAAAATGCCTTATCTTTGTCTTATATATACTAGTTGACAAAATAGCATGAAGGAACTTCCTATCGTACAGAAAAAAGAGGCCAGAACACGTAAACCGTCTTGGTTGCGTGTAAAACTGCCTATTGGGCCGGAGTTTAAGAAGGTGAGGTCGCTCGTGGATCAGTACAATCTGCACACGATTTGCCAGTCAGGTAATTGTCCAAATATGGGGGAATGCTGGGGTGCAGGGACAGCCACCTTCATGATATTGGGGAATACCTGTACGCGTTCCTGTAGCTTCTGCGCGGTAAAGACGGGGCGTCCGCCGGAGTATGATGAAGACGAACCTCGCCGTGTCGCGGAAGCCATCCGACTTATGGAGGTGAAGCATGCAGTCATTACTTCTGTCAATCGTGATGAACTCAAAGATAGAGGTGCGGAAATATGGTACCAAACTGTCAAAGCCGTCAAAGAGCAATCGTCTAGTACAACAATAGAAACGCTTATCCCAGATGTCAAAGCCAACTGGGAAGCGCTCGACCGTATGATAGCGGGTGGGCAAGAAGTTGTGTCTCACAATATGGAGACCGTCGAAGCGCTATATCGCAAGGTGCGTCCGCAAGCAAAATATAAACGTAGTCTCGAACAGATCAAGCGCATCAAAGATGCTGGCCATAGAACGAAGACTGGCATCATGGTCGGCCTCGGTGAAACTACTGAGCAAGTCGAACAAGTCATGGATGACCTCATAGAAAGTGGCTGCGATGTATTGACCATCGGCCAATATCTACAACCTACCAAAATGCATTTAGCGGTAGACGAATTTATTCACCCTGACCAATTTGCTGCCTATAAAGAAATGGGTATGAAGAAGGGGTTTAATTTTGTGGAAAGTGGACCGTTAGTTAGATCGTCCTATCACGCAGAACGACACCTTTGAAGAGAATGGTGAATTATAAATTATGACAGAAAAAAAGCCTAATGTAATTCAGATTAAAAGCTTCGATTTTGCTTTGAGAATTATCAAGCTTTATCAATTTCTAAATGATAAAAGAGAGTTTGTTTTAAGCAAACAACTTTTAGGAAGTGGAACTGCTATTGGCGCAATAGTAAAAAAAGCTGAGCATACTGAAAGCAAAGCTGATTTTATTCACAAAATGGCTATTGCGCAAAAAGAGGCAAACTAAACTGAATATTGGATAGAATTATTATTTCAATCTAAATATTTAGATGCTGTGCAATACTAATCCATTTCTAATGACATAAAAGAATTGAATAAAATACTAGCTTCGATAATTATAACATCTAAAGGGCACCTCTATTAACCCCATTCAAGATGTAAACAAAAATTGTAAATT
>CAYWOZ010000344.1:0-2237 GCA_964458675.1 uncultured Saprospiraceae bacterium | reverse complement strand
CTTGATCCAGTAATCAATTTTCTATCAACACAAACGGTTTTATCCATTTTTTTATTCATTAGGTTTGCCCCAAGGGATTTTAGTTGCTCACTTAATCCATAAGGCATTTTGCCAGGCAGATAGCCAATCATTGGTGTTTGATTATCTACAGAATCAGGAAATACAGCTAAGTTGTACCCTTTGTATAGAAATTCCTTATTGCCTATGGTTGTTGCAAGGAATGCTCCTGGTCCATGACATAGGCTTATAGTGAACAAGTCATTTTTATCTGCCCACCTTAGTATTGAATCAACATTCTTGTCTTCAGGAATACCGTTCATAGCTCCATGACCACCAGGAATAAACACCGCTGCATAGCTTTCCGATTGATCAAATGATCTATTTATAAAGTCTGGAAGGCTTTCAGGTTTTTCAAAGCTTGATTTATGTTCCCTGTAGATGGCTTTTACGTGTTCATCTTTATTTGGAAAAGCCCACATTTCAAAAATTGCAGGTTTTCCAGTTGGGGTAGCTATTTCAAACTCGAATCCCGCATTTTTTAAATGAAGCATTGGCAATAAAGATTCTACAGGATGATTTCCTGTGGAAAAGTATTTGCCATTTTTCATTTTTAGATTCTTTTCTTCCGTACAGATTACTAAGATCTTCTTTTTGTTTCCCTTGTATTTTTTGTAAGATATATTCTCAAAATCTGTTACTTCAGGCACACCCATTTTTAATGCCATTTTTGATGGACTATAAGATCCATCTGCTTCTAGTTTTGGTGCAATACCGAATAGTTTTTTTAACATGATATTTATTTTTAAATAGTGGTAACTAATTGTTCTATTGGTTTTCTAACCTTTACAAGATTAACTAGCCAATCATTGTCTGAATCTCGATATCCTATAGGTAGCAGCAGGGTACTTTTCAGCCCCTTTTCTTCCAAGCCTAATATTCCGTC
The DNA here is from genome assembly GCA_964458675.1 of uncultured Saprospiraceae bacterium. Taxonomy (GTDB): domain Bacteria; phylum Bacteroidota; class Bacteroidia; order Chitinophagales; family Saprospiraceae; genus JALZVN01. The sequence continues at coordinate 1,294 of CAYWOZ010000344.1, read as the reverse complement.
TAATGCTGAAGAATCAAATCCTTCCATAGGTGTGCTATCAAGGCCTTCTACTGCTGCTTGTGTGATTGCGGACATAAAAGCTATGTATGTTTGACGGGCTGCATGTTCGAAATTTTTCTGAGGATCTTTTTTAGGATATGTAGATAATAACTGTTGGCGATAATTTTCCCAACCTTCATTTTTAAATCCCCTAATTTCATTGGTTAGGTCAAACATATAATTTATCCTTTCTGAGGTATAGTGATCCCATGCAGCAAATACCAATAGATGAGAGCAATCAGTCACTTGTGATTGATTCCATGCAATCTCTTTTATTTTAGATTTCACTTCTTTATCCGTAATGACAAATACTTCAAAGGGTTGCAAACCACTAGATGTGGGAGCCAACCTGATTGCTTCTAAAATGTTATCGATTTTCTCTTGAGGAGCTACCTTGCCATTCATAGCCTTGGTAGCATATCTTTCATTAAGTAATTTTATGTATTCCATTGTACTGATTTATAGTACAAAGGTCAGCATTCATATCATATAAAAAATTGATCTATGGTAAGAAATTAAGAATTTGCGATTTCTTTTCTCACTCGACTTAAACTTTCTGGAGTAATTCCTAAAAAGGAGGCGATTTGATAATTTGGAATGACTTGTTCAAATACTTCATAGTCCGTTATGAATTTCTCGTATTTTTCTTTCGCGCTCATTGTAAGTAAGCCAAAGATTCTCTTTTGTAGTGCGGCCATTCTGTTTTGAAGATTTATACTGCGCTTTAATCCAAATTCAGGAAATTTGGAATATAGTGGTTCAAGCTTTGACTGTTCTATGATCATAATTTTGGAATGCGAAAGACTTTCAATACTGAGTATGGATTTTTCCTCATTGAATAAAGTCATGTAATCACCAATCCACCAATTTTTAGTAGCAAATTGTAAGGTGTGGTCTTTACCATGTTCAGTTTTATAGAAGGCGCGCAGGCATCCACTTGCAACAAATATTTGGATCTTCTTGCTGGAATTTTCTTGAAGAATTAATTCACCTTTTTCTACATTCTTTTCGATTATGTTTGCTTTCAGATCATTGATAATTTCATCTGATAGAGGCATACCTCTTTCTAAATATTCGATTAGTTCTTTCATTTAATAATTTACTCGATGAATCAGCCAAAATACAAAATAGGAAAATCTGGGTGAATATAGAGGATATAGTTAAATTTACAATTTCCTCACTTGTCAATTAAGTCAAAGTGAAAAATGTGATTCAAAAGAACAATAAAAAGAAAAACTGCAGTATGTATAGAATA
>CAYWOZ010000343.1:0-2260 GCA_964458675.1 uncultured Saprospiraceae bacterium | reverse complement strand
ATGGATCCAAATAATGGAAACTTAATCATTGAAGATTGTTCTTTTTATAATAACACCTCTTCTAGTAGTATTGGAGGTGCTATAGCATTAAACGAGTCGCATCAATGGACTTTACGGAGAAACACCTTTTGTAATAATAATGCTAGTGCCGAAAGTGGTGGGGCAGTAGCTTTTTTAACATCCTTTTCTAATGAGGTGTTTGATAGTGATTTTTCTTCAAACACTGCATCGGGTGATGGAGGAGCTATCAATATCGGTTCATCAATGGTATTTCTGGATAGTTGTAAATTTGTACAAAATAGCTCTGGGCTTACAGGAGAAGGAGGTGCTATATCCGTTGAAAACAATGGAGGGGTTGAGATAGTTGCGAGTGATTTTTATTCAAATTCTGCCGGTGCTGGTGGTGCCGTATATGTTGGCTCAACCTTCAGTGCTACAACGACACCAAATTTAATCGCAGAGTGTATATTTGATACTAATAGTACGTTAAGAAATGCTGCAGGAAACATTGATGGCGGAGGAGCCATTAAAGTGGCAAATAGTATATTAGATCTTCAGAACTCATATTTTATAGAAAATTTCACTCCTGTTCTAGCGTTCGGAGGTGCCATAAATAATTACAATTCTACTATAGATATACTGAATAATTTATTCTTCGAAAATAAAAGGGGGACCTTTGATAATATTTCGGGATCAGATATTATTGCTGTTACTTTGGCGGGCAATTATCTTCCTATGGCAAGTAACAAAATGCAATTGGCTGGACCATCGGATTATGATGTCCAAATGGGCTCAAATTCGCCAAGCCCTTATAATTTTTCTAGCGATACATTTTCGAATAGTAATGATGGATCATTACCTGGTGCACCAACTATTGTCTGCCCATCAGTCATTGGTACAACACTACCCCTGCCTGAGTGTGATGAAGAAATATGTGGAAATGGAATTGATGATGATGGTGATGGAGTTATTGACGAACCTAGTCCAGGTGGCGTGGGAAACCACTTGCAATTGTGGTTAAGAGGGGATATAGGTACAAACACTACAGTAGACGGGAATAGTATCGTTTCTTGGGCAGATCAGTCAGATAATGCGTTTTCTGCAAATGCAGATGTGAATTCAACTGATGATCCAACTTTTGTAGAGAATGCTATTAATTTTAATCCTGCAACTCAATTTGATGGAACCTATACTGATGATTTTTCTGATGGTTTACATCTTGGCTCTGATTATATATTCTTTAGTAATGAAGGATTCCATATATTCGGAATGATAGAACCCAAAACAGGGGGTGCTCAATACGATGGCGTATATGATTTTGGTAATACCTTTTCTGGAGAAGTAGGATTCAATTGGTCAGTAGATAATGTTAGGATGAATACACCAAACTCTGCTGGAGGGTCAAATGACTTTTTGGGACACTTTACTGGCTCAATACCCTCAATAGTAGAGTTCAATGTAGACTTTAATGATACTCAAACTATTTCTCAAGATGCTTTAGTTTTAGATACAGAGCCTATCGCCGGCTTAAGTCAAATCACGATTGCTGAAATTGAAGAAAGCGATCACTATGGCACATTGGCAAATAGCGATGATAATATGGGGCCTATTTCTATAGGGCGTGCTTCTGCCAGTCAGTTTCTTAGCCAGGATCGAATATTTAACGGAGACATAGCTGAAATTATCGTTTATGATGATTTGTTAACCCAAAATGAACAAGAAAGAGTAAATAGTTATCTAGCCATAAAATACGGAAAAACACTCCCTCATGATTATATACTATCTGATGGTACAATCATCAAAGATATTAATGATGGTTTTGCAAACGATGTAATTATTGCGGCGCTTGACGAATGTGGAGGTTTGGATCAAAGACAGTCTAGGTCTGAAAATACGGATGGAATTTTAACAATTGGACATAACTCGATTGCTGCAACAAATGCAGTTCATACAAATCCTTTTACAAATGATTTGAGTGCAATTGTAGTTGGAAATAATGGTGCTCCTCTGAATACAGCATGGGATGGAGCTAATTTTGACAATATCGCAGCAGGTGAATTTGAAGGAATTGATCGGGTTTGGAAAATAGAGCTATTAGGAGGATCTCTTTCTGTTAGACATGAATTTGATATAGATGACCCAGATTTTGATTTACCGCCAATGCCTTCCACAGCTGATGGAGATTACTATTTACTTTCTGATCCTGATGGCGATTTTAGTAATGGCGGAACGGGAGCTTTTAAATTAAATAGTACTCAAA
>CAYWOZ010000342.1:0-2286 GCA_964458675.1 uncultured Saprospiraceae bacterium | reverse complement strand
AATGCAATGATATTCCTAGTCTCAGATTTTGGAAAAAAAAGGAAATCAGTAAGCGGCCGTTTTTGGGCGACTTCGGCCTCACGCCAAGAGGCTTTGTTGAGGCGATTTTAAGCCGCTTGCGGAATGTCAGTTCTGGGCTAGCAGGCACACTGTCAAAACTTTAATTTTTACAAATTGTGTAAATACATAATTCACTATTCTCACTGGCATCACTATCTTTAATGTGATGGATTCTTAAAACGTGTTTGTTATCGGGAGTCGCAATTTTAGTATCATCCTTGGTAATAGCTAAGGCAGTAACACCAGGATATCCTGCCAAAATACTCGCAATCTCATTGCCATTTGATATATCCCATATACGAATATAAGGATCGTGATTGCTCGCACTCACTAAAAATTTCCCATTATTAGAAAATTGAATGATATTCGTAGAGTTTCTATGGGACTGTATTTCGTATGTTTTTGTTCCCATTTCGACATCCCATAATATGATTTGAGACGTTTCCTCAATAATATCTGGTCTGAGTCGGCCACGCGAATTCTCTACAAATTCCATTTTCATATCAGTTCCTACAGCTAGCATTTTTCCATTGAATGAAAAATTCATACTTCTTATGGTACGGTCTGACTTGAAGGACTTTATTTCATCACCTGTCGTACTGGAAATTATACTTATAGTGCCGTCGCCATAAGCTAATGCCAACATTGTACTATCAGGTGAAAAAGCAGAGCTTGTCACGACTAGTGATCTTTGAAAGATAACTTTTTTTTTGCCGTATTTTTTATCTAGAGATTTTGTATATTGGTAGAAGCTTCCATTACCATCGAAACCCCGCCCAATATTCTTTTCAGCTCTCGAATTTAAGTCTACTAATTTAGATTGTTTCCATAATGATGTTAAAAGCAAGGTCTTATTATCTGACGATAAATTTACATTATTCACCGGGTAATCTTTATTTCCATATTCATTGATAAGCTTTCCATCGGCTATTCTCCAATGCCTTAACTTCTCCGCTCCCGCATGGTTTGCAAAGACGCTATTATTATCATTTGATAAGTTTAAACGACGAAGATAAGATTTTTGATTTGGGTTCGTTCCTGCCTTATTTGGAATATTTAACCCAAAAATTTCTTTTTCTGAAATAACTATCCATTTTCGGATATTAGAGTCTTTACGCGACGGACTTACTGTGAGGACATGAATCCCATCGTTTAAAAAAGATATTTGAGTTGTTCTTTCATAGCCTGATGGTTGTGATATCTTTGAACCAAATCCGCGTCCCGAAAGAGAGGGCAAGTTGCTTAAATCCGTCTCCGATTTTCTAATCTCTATCGGCAAGGATTTTAACAGCTTTTTCCCTTCTTTCTCTAGCTTACGGATTTCCGTATTGTTTTCTCTAACAACTGATTCAGGAATTTCGGCTTCAATAATTGCAAGTTCATGAGGGGCTTCTATTTCATGAGATTTTGAACATGCCCCTAAAATCTGCAATATTAAAAAAAATGCGCATATCTTTTTCATAATGTGTGAGACTGTGACACAATTCAAATTTAAATGAAACTTATTCCTCGTTCTTGCTATCAGCTTTGAAGGGAAATCTGAAAATTCGAACGTCCTATTCTGGGCGACTTCGGCCTCTTGTGAGCGGCTTAGATTAGGCGAATTTTAAGCCGCTCGTGTAATATCTACTACTAGGAATAAGGCGGACATTTCGCGGTTGGTTCCTTTTCCTGACTACTAGACAAGGCGAGCAGTAATCCGATTAGTGATACAGTCATACTAAAAACAATCAGAATAATATACAATCCTGCAACTCGTGCTGCGCGGTCTGGATCAGTGCCATCCGCTATATTACCTGCGAGCGACATCCACATCATTCCCAATGTAAAACCCCAGCCTGCAGATAATAACTTTGAACCATAAAGGCGGTGTTTAAGTGTAGCGATGCCACCTAAAATCAATAAAGCTGCTGCTACATAATCAACCAGCCAGTAGGGCCACCATTGCCATTGCCCCCAATTCACTAGTGTTTCAAAGCAGATTAATCCCAAACCATAAATTAATGCTAGGTATGAGGAGATTACGTGTTTGCTCATGCGACACCTACTGTCCTAAGGTTTGTTCTTATAGATTATGTATCTTCATATAACATTGCTCCATTTTAAATCCAGATGCCTTATTTTTCCCGGTTTGTGAGCAGAAAAACGGAAATATCAAATGGCTTACTTGAGGCGATTTTAAGCCGCTCAGCCGGCTATTTTCTGATGCTTATGATCGTTTGCATT
>CAYWOZ010000341.1:0-2298 GCA_964458675.1 uncultured Saprospiraceae bacterium | reverse complement strand
TTTACTCTTTCTTATCTCTATAATCTATTGACTGTATTTTCGGAGTGGACTCAACATTGGATTATGAAAATAGAGCAAAAAACAAAAATAACCGACTCTATTTTTGCTATAAACCAGGGTTTAGAATAAGCTTACAACATTTTTAGACGAGTAATATGCGGTAAACATGTCGCTCCTCTGGAGCTTGCATTCATGATGCGCGGGTTGGCTATGAATATACGGCTCCGCTGGAGCCAAAAACAGCGCGTTATTAAAAACCCTTTACTTAAATTTCATACCTAAATTTATTCTAAGAGCAATTCCCATTTGCTACAGCGTGGTAAAATATTCATAGCCATATTTGCATAAGTAAGATTGAAGCTCCAGCGGAGTGACATATTTTATGGCTCCGAGCATGAAACAAGAATTCAATCCATAGCTTATACGCAAACCTTGAGTCCACTCCGAAGAGTAGCGGATTGCCAAAAATGAACTTTTTTGGATGAGATTTTTTCTTTTCGAAATTCAGTGATGCCTGAGCATCAGTGGATTGAGAAAAGAGGAAATATCGCCAAAAGAGACATTTTAGGGTTTCGTGACTTTTCGGAGTGGACTCAAAGTTAGTCGATGATTTTATCACCCCTATCTATTGAAAGGCAGGGATTCCATTCTAGCGAATTACTTAGGATACACAAACTTGGATAAAACTCAAAAACTACAGATAAACCCTAACGCTTGAATCGAATCGACGGCACAGCCATCGATAAACGAAGGGGGTAAATATTTGGGTTTACTTCCCTCCTTGCCAAACCACTCTTTGAGGAAATGGAATATCAATTTTGTTTTCCGTGAAGGCGTCGTTGATAGCAAAACGCAAATCACTTTTGACATCTTCTGAAATCAATAAATTTCTTGTCCAAAAATGCAATTCCATATTCAAGGAAGAATCTCCAAATGCTACAAAGCGAACGAAAGGGCCTGGTGATTTTAAAATATATGGATTATCGGAGGCGACCGCTAAAAGCGTTTTTTTGACCAGCTTGGTATCACTTCCATAGGCTACTCCAACACTGACATTAAAGCGTACTTGTGTGTTGCCGTGTGACCAGTTCACCACATTGTCAACGGTCAATTTTGAATTAGGAATTATTATGTTGATATTCTCTCTAGTAAGAAGGTTTGAGGTACGTAGGCCTATTTGCGTAATAGAACCCACTAAATGGTCTACCTTAACCACATCACCTACTTCTACACTCCGTTCAAATAAGAGAATCAAGCCCGATACTAAATCCATAAAGGTCTGCTGAAGACCTAAGCCTAAACCAACCAACAATGCCGCAGCACCACCCCAAAGCACCGTCATCTCTATTCCAAGATTGTCGAATGCCAAAAGGGTAGCAATAACGAAAATGACATACTTGATAAGTTGATTGATAGCAAACTGAGAGCCTACATTTACCTTCTCTCTTTTGTAGTATCTTTTCAGAAATACTTGTGTAATAAACCACACCAACAATCGTGCTATGAGTAGTATGAGAATACCAAATACAATATTACTGAATGATAAATTGATGCCCCCTACTTCTTGAAAGTAGTCTACATTAAAAATCCGAATAGTGTATAGCAGGGCAATAGTATATACGATATACTGTATGGTCTTTCCTGTTCTCAATTTCTCTTGACCCGTATGCTCTAAGCCTTTGTCATCCTCACTACTATATCTATTGGACAAAACTCGAGAAAGTGTCCTGTCTAGTATCCTTGCAAATTGCAAAATGAGTAATCCTTCTAACAAAGTAGAAATACGCAATACGAATTCACCTCTAGTAAATAGAATGTAATCAAAGCGCAAAATAATCAGAAAGCTAATAATCAAAATCAGCAGAAGGGTGGACATCAATTTTCTTCTGACACTTTCTTTTTCTTTGGGAGGCACCTCCTTGTCTACAGAATAGTACCAAGGCAATATTTTTTGTATCACCAGTCTATGTAGAAGGAATACAAAAGCAATAGAAAATAAAAGCCCAAGTATCTGCCCTATGTTAATAGACCAGGAGCCAAAATCAAATGCAAATTGTAACCATCCTACTCTATCATTCATCGCTTGCTATTTTATTGTTTTTTCATACACCTTAAATGTGAAGTTGAATTCGTTTTTGTGATCCGCTTCCCTGGGGTCACTGCTTACTTCCTTCCAAAGCCCTTCTTCTAAATTTGGAAAATACACAACCTCATCTTTCTCTTGAATCTCCACAGTAGTGTCTACTTCTGTTATGTATAATCTGTCTAAATACTCCCAAGCTAGTTTATATATTTCTG
>CAYWOZ010000340.1:0-2324 GCA_964458675.1 uncultured Saprospiraceae bacterium | reverse complement strand
TCCAATCCATCCCAAAAAAGTATTTCTAGGTCAATTGCTTTCTTAGCGCCTGACTTTATTAAATATCTGTTTTCTAATTTCTCTACCCAAGGTTTTATTGCTTCTAGCATTTCCGAGTAATGGTCTTCGTCTAAAGAGATATGTACTGTCCAGAAATAGATGTCATCAGCAGTGAGAAAGTCATATTTTTTCAATCCTCTTTCTATAGTACTATATTCTTCATTGGTAAAAAACTCTGTGCCTGGTCCGAGTGCTCCAAGGCTTTCTAAGAAGTGTCCATCATGGCAAAGGTTGATTAGATTTTCACAACAAATCTGTGTAGTGGGAAGTGGCTTCACCTTGCTGAGATGTTCTTTGTCCAATCCTAATGAAAGGGCAAACTTTTCAAATAGGATACGATGCGAAAGGGAAAGTTTTCCTTCTCCATGTTCTTCCCATAAATTTTCTACGATGGGCATTCGTGTCTTATCGTCTGGGATATTAGCTGCTGCTGCTGCTAGAAATCTGGGAAAGTAGGTGCAGTATATATAATACTGCTCTACAAAATATTGGAGTTGCTCCTTGTTGAGCCAAGCATCATCAATCCTCTTGATGAATGGATGCTTGATAATCTTATCAATACCTTCTCGTAATTCTGATTCTAGGTCTCTAAAAAATTGCATTATCTTCTTTTTTCAATGAACGTGTATAAAAAATAAGCGCCGGTGCAGAATGCTAGAAAGTGAATTACCAATGCGGTGTCTCCAAAATAATAAGACAAAATAGGTTCATTGTCTATCATGAACCAATGGGTAAATTGATTGATGAAAAACAATACGTAAATCACGGCAAGCAATCCGCTGACAATACGTCCAGCAAAGCTGAAGATATCATCGACGATGGTTTTGGTTTTAACAGGGCCGTATTTATTTACTATTTGATGTTTAAAAGGGAAAAACTTCTTATCGAGGTAGACAAATAATCTGTCTTGTAGTATTCCTATAATTATTATGATTAAGAGCAATGCGAAGGTCTTGTCTACTCTTCCTTGTCTTTGTCCGATTCTCCAGATTAAGGAACCTAATCCTCCTTGCCCACCTAAGCCTTCTGCTACAATGATATAGGTCCAAGAGATGGCAGTCAATACTCTGATATCATCAGACAGTCTGCTAACCACTGCAGGAAAGTAAACAGTCTTGAAAGTCTGCCAATCCGTTGCCCCCAAGGTATATACTGTCTTGGTATACACAGCGTCTACTTCGTCAATCCTTTGGACGACCACGGGCAATAAATAAATCAAAATACCAAAGGCTAGAAAATGAACTTGCATATCAGTACCTAATCCAAACCAGAGTATAAATAGTCCAGTCACCGCCGTCAATGGTACATATCGAAAAGCGTCGACTTGTCGCTGAAAGAGTCCTCTAAAAAAAGGGAGTAGCCCAATCAAAAATCCAATGGGTATAGCTAATAAAATAGCTTCGACGTATCCAGATAGGTTTAAACCTATGGATCGAAACATGTTTTTGAATAACTTATTGGATTTGAGTAAATCTGGAAATGCTTTGAGCACCATACCCGGACTTGGCAAGATACCTGGTCTAACAATTGGGTCTGCTCTCCTATTGCCAAAATATTGTAGCTCTGCTGAGCTTAAAGTATTATCACCGATCGCATTGTGATCTCGTGATCTAAATAAGTTGTATACTTCATCTGCGCTCAAAGGGCCAGAGCTGCGTGCAGCATCCCCTCTTTGCTTTGCGAGCCAGTCTACCCCTTCTTCTGAGATAGTATCGTTTTTTACAAATTGTAGGATTTCCGTTTTTTCGGTAGCTGATAATAAATCTATATCTACTGGCTTGGGCTTCGCATAAGTAATGAGGAACCAAATCAGGATTAGCAATAAGAAACCAGCTATCTCCAATATCCATCGAGTCCGTGTGTCTAGGCTACTTCCTAATTTGAAGAGTGATTTCATAGTTCAAAAAATGAAAATTAGTTCTGAATTGAAAATGGACTAGCGCTGTGCAGTAGTGCCGACAAAGAAGGCAGTCCCTAGCTTGTGCGGAGGCTTGGTGTGGACCGAGCAGACCTGCGAGCTGCGGAACATAGCGACCAAGATGCTATTTAAATAACTTTTGAAGTCATTTAAATAGCATCTTGGTAGGCCCCAAAAAATATTAGCCTGCTACTAACTGAAACTCTGTTCTTCTGTTCTTAGCTTTACAAGTATCGTTCTGGTTTTGCTCACATCCTGCCACTGGCTTATCTGGACCATTACCCACAATGATAAATCTATTCGCCGGCATACCATACTCAGATTGTAGATATTGCGCCACTGAACT
>CAYWOZ010000339.1:0-2380 GCA_964458675.1 uncultured Saprospiraceae bacterium | reverse complement strand
TTTTGCTTAAAAGTATCTGATATTCTTAAGCTGCTTATTTTCCTTTTGGAAGATGTATTCAAACATCACTTCGTAGCCACCAGCAGTATAGGATCTTAGCTCAGAAGTGGTAAAGTCAAATGCCATACCTCCCCGAAGATTTGGAGTGAATTGATATTGGATGATAGCGTCTACAGAATCATCCAGTCTCCATGTACCTCCAACCCAAAGCGCATCCATTAAAAGGAAGCTAGCATTTAGGTCCATATCAAAAGGTGCATTTTGATTATAGCTTATAAGAACTGAAGGTTTGAATTTAACTTGATCAGAAATATTTAATATTACTGCTCCCATTGCATAGTAAGTTCTAAATGCTGACTCAAAACCAACAGCTGAGTAAAGACTATTTTGAAGTACTGTAGGAATGGAAACTCCCACATAATAATTCTTATTAGAAAGAAAAACGCCTACTCCAAAATTCGGGCGAACGGTATTACTTAATCCATCAAGAATAGATTCATCATCTATATCAATAGCGTCAACTTGCGTAAAATCGATTCTACCATGTTCTATTCTTCCAGAAAGACCTATGCTTAATTTCGCTGATTCTCCAACGGGAACTCTATAGTTATAAGATAGGTTAGCAAAGGTAGTATTTACAATACCTATTTTATCTGCCACTAATGAAAGCCCAACACCTGCTCTCTCTCCAGCGAATGGAGTATGAACATTAAAATTCAAGGTAGTAGGGGCACCCTCAATTCCTAACCATTGATTTCTATATACAGCTGAAGCAGCTAGCGCTTCTCTATCTCCTGCATAAGCTGGGTTGTAAATCAACTTATTGAACATAAAGTGCGTGAACTGAGGGTTGTGCTGTGCTTTTGCATGAACAAAAAATCCAAGCATAAAAATTATAACAACTATTTTATTCATCATGATTATATTTCTTATTAAAATTTTAATTGGTATAGGTCTAATTTTATCTTATTAAAGTGATGAATCCTGTCATGGCTTCATTTTCATTCTGATCCATTTTAAAGATGTAGAAGTAAGTACCTGCTGGTAGATCTTCACCATTAAATGTTCCTCTCCAATCGTTTTGGTAGGTCACTTGTTCGTGTACCTTATCTCCCCAACGGTTAAAAATTTGGATAATATTGTTTTCAAATTGCGATGCACATTCGATAATCAAAGCATCGTTTTTATTATCATTATTCGGTGTCAATACATTTGGTACTTCACAGTCTATAATAGGCTGCGGTAAGACATCAATATTCACTGTCGCTCTTTCACAAACGCCACAGCTGATATCACAAACTTCATATTCGAATGTATATAATCCCGAAAAGCCATTAGCAGGCACAAAAGAAAAAGTACCGTCTGCATTGAAAGACACTTCAGGAGAATTACTCACTAAGGATACGGTCCAATCTGAATTCCCATTGAAGTCTTCGTTGTCCAATACATTTTCATTAGAAATAGCGTTACCTGGTTGTACTGTATAATTATCATTAATTGAAGTTATTCCTTCTTCAAGAAATACAGTAACATTTATAGCAGAGAAGTCGATACATGACCCATTGCTCAATGACCAAGTGAATACGTTTGCACCCGCTTGTAAATTACTTACCGATGTAGATTCAGAGTTGATACTTGTGATTGTAGCTGTTCCATTGCTGGACCAAACCCCTGTACTTTGCACTAGAGCACCCGCTTCTAATGTTGTCTGATCATCCCCACAGATTACAATTTCATCTACAGCTACATTAGCTACTTCATTAGGCAGTTCAGAAATAGATATTGTAATTTGATCATTCGCAAAATCCGAGCAAACCCCTTCCGATAAGGTCCACTGGAATGAATATGTACCAGGGGCTAAATCCGAAAGTACTATTTCAGTATTCGTTGGATTATTAATGCTTGCTGTAGAAGGTCCAGTTACTTGCGTCCAAAGCCCAGAGGCTGTATTCACAGGCGATGCATTCAATGTAATGGTATTCACATCTGCTTCACAAAGCTCTATATCTTGCGTTAGAATCGTTGCAACATCTGATGGTGTGGTTAAAAATACACTTACAGTATCTTGCAGATAATTTTCACATCCTCCATTAGATAATGACCAAATGAATATGTTCTCTCCCTCTACTAAAGTAACTTCGGAGTTAGGGTCAAACACATCTGACACTCCAGCACCTACTGTATTGTATACTGTCCATCTACCAGACCCTATTGTAGGCATCATTGCATTTAAATTGAATGAATCTGAGGTACAAACACTTTGATCTATTCCAGCATCTGCTATTTGGTTTGTTGGAATATCTTCAACAAGCACTGTAACTGTAGCGGAACTAAAGTCCTCACAGCCTCCCGAGCTCAAGGTCCAAGCAAAAGTATACTG
>CAYWOZ010000338.1:0-2446 GCA_964458675.1 uncultured Saprospiraceae bacterium | reverse complement strand
ACGCATTTACTCTTTTTAAAACATAATTTTATCCTGCTTTCTTACCGAACCATTGCTCTAAATCAGATTAATTTTATTATCTTGATTACAGATACACATTATATTTATTTACCTGATGTAACATGTTGAAAATTAACTCGGTCTTACTAAGCCTTTTTGTCATACTAGCCCAATTTTTTTGCCCTTCCTGGAATGCAACAATTCCTCAACAAAATTTACCTACTACCAATATATGTACAGAATTGGATTCAGAAAGAGAAATTGCCAAGCTTGCATCTAATGGATTCGATCTAGCTTCTACCATTACCTTAGCCACTGGGGAAGATGATAGGGTGTATCCTGGTGAGACCGTATCCTTTGATGTAACAGTGTACAATCAAGGAACCATTTCAGCAGAGAACATCGAAGTAACCTTGATGATTCCTTCTGGCCTGAGCTCTGTTAGTGGAATAGCAAATTTGGGGACGATTACATTTGTAGGGCCTATAGCTCCAGGAGCAAGTGAGGTTCAAACCTTAGATTTTACTGTTGATCCTAGTTTGACGAATTCTAGTGAACTGATTATTAGAGAAGAAATTTCTTCGGCTGAAGATGCATTAGGAGCCAATCCGATGGATATGGATTCTACACCAGATGCGAACTTTACCAATGACCCAGGTGGAGTAGTGGACTCAAATACAGATGATACTATCAATAATGAAAATGGAGATGAAGACGACAGCGACCCCGAAAATGTATTTGTAGAAATTTTTGATTTGGCCCTGAGGTTGTCTTTAGCGGCTGGAGAAGATAATCGTGTATATCCTGGCGAAACTATAAAGTTTGATGTTGAAGTTTTTAACCAAGGCACTATATCTGCCGAAGATATAGTGATTCAAAATTATGTTCCAGCAGGATTAAGTATAATAGGCTCGAATGTACATACTATTACAGGTCCATTAAATCCTGGTACCAGCTATTTGGTCAATTTTGAGTTTACGGTAGATGCTGCAATAAATAGTAGTACAATAATTAATAGAGCGGAGATCACAAGCTATGTAGATGACTTAGGAAATCAAGCACCTGATATTGATTCTACAGCGGATACTGACCCAACCAACGATGTAACAGTAAATGATACTATTGAAAATATAGGAGGAGATGAAGATGATAGCGACGTTGAAGAAGTAGATGTAGAAATTTTTGATTTGGCATCCAACATTACTTTGGCACCAGGCGAAGATGATAGAGTATATCCTGGGGAGACTGTATTTTTTAGGGTGACAGTATTTAATCAAGGAACAGTGTCTGCGGAAGAAGTGGATGTAAGTTTGATGATACCTGCAGGCTTGACATCGCAAAATGGAATTGCCAATTTGGGGGCTATTACATTTGCTGGCCCTATAGCACCTGGAGCAATAGAATCCCAAACAATAGACTTCACAGTTGATCCAGGAGCTACTGCATCTGCAGAATTATTAGTCAAGGAAGAAATTTCGGACTATATAGATGACCTAGGAGATATGCCATCAGATATTGACTCTACCCCTGACGCTGACTTTGCCAACGATACAGGGGGAGTCGTAGATTCGAACACAGATGATGCTATTGATAATGAAAATGGAGATGAAGATGATAGTGATCCAGAAAATGTCTTCCTCGAAATTTTTGATTTAGCTTTGAGAAAAACAACTACAAATGTTAATCCTGTTAACCCTGGAGATGACGTGACCTATACTATAACTATTTTTAATCAAGGAACAGTTTGGGCTGAGAGTATTGAATTAATTGATTACTTGCCGAATCTCTTTATCCTTAGTAGCTCTGATACAAATGGCTGGACCTCCAACGGGGCAACATTGAGTAATACCGTATTTGGACCCATTTTTCCGGGAGCATCAACTAGTATTGATGTAGTATTGACCGTACAGTCAGGTATAGCTACTGGACCAGCTGTTAACGCTGCAGAGATTACTAGTGCTATGGATGATTTTGGAGAGACTACTGATGATTTAGACTCTACTCCAGATATGGATAATGCCAATGACATAGTTGTTGATAATGAAATTGGCAATCTATCCAATGATGAAGATGACCATGATGTAGAAACGGTTGACGTAGAAGTTTGTCCCAGTGATATTGTTGAGAACACTAGTTATCCAAATGGAACTGTCCTGGTATTAGAGTCATCTACTTTTATTAATTCGACAAGTATGGTTCTGCCAGGAGCAGATATTATTTATGACGGTGCAGATTGTGTAGAGCTGCTTTCTGGTTTCGAAACTCAAAATTCAAGTGTTTTTGAGATTGTAATCGAAGGCTGTGGAGGTGTTGTGACGCTAAAGCAGGAAGCTGAAGAAAAGTAAGAGACTTATTTTAACTTTCTATACATAAAAATATACCCTACTAATAAAACAATAGTGCTTATCACTCCAATATTTCCATACATAGGATTTACCTGCAGACC
>CAYWOZ010000337.1:0-2469 GCA_964458675.1 uncultured Saprospiraceae bacterium | reverse complement strand
ACTTGAATGAGATTAAGTTAGTAAACTGCTCTGAAATCAATACTGAATACCTTGAGTTTTCACCATCGTTTTATCAAAATGGTATTGTATATATTACAAATCCAACAACCGCAGGTCCGAAGGATAGTAAAATTGGAGAGACATTTTTTCAAATGTATTTTTCAGAATTTGACGGCCAAGGACTTCCAACTGAGTCAGATAACTTTTCAGTACAAATGGATACAAGAGTGCATGAAGGTCAAGTAACCTTTAATAGAACTTTTGATCAAATGTATTTTTCTAGGAATAACTTAAAAAGAAATTCAACGAAGGCTGCTGAAACAGGGATTGTAAATATGCAAGTATTCGAATCAAAGAAGACATTTTTTGATTGGGAAGTACCGCTTAAACTGCCAATATCAAACAAAGAGTATAATGTGATGCATCCTACATTGTCTCCTAATGGTGAACGAATGTATTTTACTTCTGATATGCCTGGATCAAGAGGAGGAACAGATATCTATGTGGTAAGCAAAGTAGGGGAAGACTGGGGAGATCCTGTCAATATGGGGCCTGAAATAAATACGGATAAAAACGAAGCCTTCCCGTTTATACATGAAAGTGGAACTTTGTTTTTTGCTTCATTAGGACACAAAGGAATGGGTGGATATGATGTATTTAGAGTAAGTGTAGATGGTACTAGAGTGATGGGTGGTGTTGAGAATTTAGGGGAACCTATAAATAGTAAGGAAGATGATTTTGGTTTGATATTGAATGCTGAGGGTAATAGAGGTTACCTTACTTCAGCGAGACCTGGAGGTGCTGGAAGAGATGACATTTATATGTTTGATGGTTTTATCGCTGCTCCAAAAATGCTAAGTTCAATCATCAGAGTATATGATGCAGAGACTAAAGATAGAATAGAAGGAGCGGAGATTAGAGTATTTGAAAATACAAGCGAAGGTTTAGTATCTGGAGGAGAATTATACGATGTAGTCGTTTTACCAGCTACAGCAGGAAGTGATGATTTAGTTTTGAAATTGGTTAGAAAGAATACGTCCGATCTTGGAGATGCGGATATGCTCTCTAATGGAGAAGGAGAGTCACCATATGATATGCAATCGGGAAAGAATTATATTTTCTTTGTTACCAAAGATGGATATACAAGTAACGAATTAAATTACTCAACGATAGGAAAAGAAGGAGAACAGATCGTTGAAATTCCATTGTCAAAAGAAAGATGTGCACAGGTTACTGGACAGGTAAAAAATGCATCTACAGGAGCTGGAATAGCTAATGCTGTAGTAAGAATGAATAGCAGTTGTGGAGGTCAAGAAGAATTTATTCAAACAGATGGAAACGGAAATTTCAATTCATGTCTACCACCAAATTGTACGTATACTTTTATTGGAGAAAAGAGTGGCTTTAGTTCAGGGACTAGTAATTTAGGTGTATCACCTGGTTCATCAGGATTGAATACGGTAATAAACTTAAGTCCATTGGCTCCAGCAGTTGTGAATACGAATCCATTCCCTGTGGGTACTGTTATTGTTTTTGAAAAGATTTATTATGATTTTAATAAGTCTGCCATTCGTACGGGAGCTGCAAGAGAATTGGATGAAGCGGTTCGTATTATGCAATCTTATCCATCTATCAACATACAACTTATCTCTCACACAGATTCACGAGGTGGAAATGCATACAATCAGAAGTTGGCTAACAGTAGAGCAGAGTCTGCAAAGCGATTTATGGTTTCAAGAGGAGTAGCACCAAGTAGAATTTCTACTTTGGGTATGGGAGAAAATCAATTGAGAAATGGATGTGCTGATGGTGTGAATTGTTCTGAAGAAGAGCACCAATACAATAGACGTACGGAGCTTAAGGTGGTAAGTATAAGTGAGAATGTGCGTGTTGAATATGGTAATAGAGGTCCTGAAGTAATCGATAGAAAGGGAGGAAGAAATTAATAATTAGACTTAAAGATAATAGTGAGGGATCCTGTTGCAAAAACAAGATCCCTTTTTTAATTGGAAGGGCTAGGTTAGATTGATATTTAAGGAGCTACCTACGCATAAATGCTCCACTCCCAGGCTAGCCTAACTTATGCTACGGTCGGGTGATTCACTTGTATTCACCTTGTAGATAGCTATTCAGGATATACTATGCTAGTATTCGCCTGTGGGCTCATCCTTCGCCTAGTATTCTTTCATAAGCTATCTACTGCGGTTCATATCGTTGCTCCCCCTAGCTCATTTCATATGCTACTACCATTTCTATTTTGAACCAACAATTTTTCGGACTAGCCTGAGAAGTAAAGCCCTAGTTTGAGAGCTTGGTGATTAGGCTAGGGCAGACCAGAGGGCCGAGCGCATAGCGAGCTACGTATCATAACGACCTCTCCGAGGATGGCCCCAACTAGACATAATCAATGATGTCATTTTTATTATCATCTGTCAATGCGTAGATTAGCAAAAAAAAGAGATGAAAATC
>CAYWOZ010000336.1:1980-2475 GCA_964458675.1 uncultured Saprospiraceae bacterium | reverse complement strand
TCATTTGCATTCGATCCGCTGCAGAAGTAGCAGGAGGTTGTTGGGCAAACAAATAAAATGGAACCAAAAATATTAGTAATTGAAAAGTGCGTATCATATTAGGCTTTCATAATGATAAAAATCGAGACCATCCGATACGAATTTCTTTTAGAAATTTAATTTCTAAGTGGTTGGTATTTTTGAAGGGAAACACCATTATCATTCTCAGATGAGACGCATCAAATGGCCTCTTGGCTAAGATATGCCTATTGTCTAGCTTTTTAAAATTAATATCATACAATCTGATAAAGTGTTCATGTAATACTTTAATTCCATCTAATTAAATAGCTGATTCACAAATTTTCATTAGTTAGAGTTCTTATATGCGATTTGGCGTGACCCCAAAAAACGGGGTCGGGCTATACAGGACTACGCTTTGCTTCGGTGCTTTGCACTCACGAGCAAAACTCGTGATCCTTACTATCCCTAGCGAGAGGCTGTTACGAAAGTCCACAA
>CAYWOZ010000336.1:0-1970 GCA_964458675.1 uncultured Saprospiraceae bacterium | reverse complement strand
AGTATTTATTAATAATTATTTGGGCGTCCGGGCGGGCTATGCAGGGGTTCGCTTCGCTACCGTACTGCGTACCTGGCGAAAAGCGCCAGCCCTTTCTATCCCTGACGAGAGGCCGTTACGAAAGTCCACAAAAAGAGAAAAGACATGCTAAAATAATCAGCATGTAAAAAGAGCTGCAAAAGTTATATTTTTCTTATTTTAAGGTAAGAAAAAAGCAAATGGGAGAGATAAAAGGAAGTGTACGCAATCAGTATAGGATGTTTTGCCTTGAGTCAGAGATTGGATCAGAAAGTGAAGTTCGATTTTTAGATGTGTTTGTAGATGCTATGGATTTAGAGTCAATGGGATTTACAATTCGAGAAGAGAAGTCGATGGGCAGAAATTCCTATTCAACCCGAAGTTTGGTCAAACTATATCTATACGGATACTATAACGATATAAGATCAAGTCGCCAGTTAGCAAAAGCATGTAGGATAAATTTAGAGGTTAAATGGTTGGTAAATGAAGTTAGCCCATCTTATAAAACCATATCAGAATTTAGAAGGCAAAATACGGAAGGCTTAAGTTCGATTTTTGCTTATAAGATGGATTTTTTACGCAGAAAAGGTGTTTTTGAGCAAGAAACAACAATTGGTGTTGATGGAACAAGGTTGCATGGACAAAATTCAAAGCTAAATAACTTCAATGAAGAAAAGCTAAAACAACTTATCTCAAGAGCGGAAAAGCAAATTGAACAATATTTACAAGACTTAGATAAAGCAGATGAAATAGAGTCAAATAGTGAGCAGCAACAAAAGGAGTCGACACAGCAAAAACAATCTTTGCAAAAAGACTTAACTATTAGCGAAGAGAAGTTGACTACTATACAAAAAAACCTAACCAAGAATAAGGAGCTGTTGCGCAAACTTGAACAAAGTGAACAAGAACAAATATCTACAACAGATCCTGATGCTCGTCGCATGGGACGCTTTAAAGGTGCATCCATAGTAGGATATAATGGTCAAATAGCAACAAGTGGAAAAGACAAATTGATTGTAGCAGCACAAGTTGTAAATAAGCCTGATACAAATACGCTAGCTTCAATGTCCAAACAAGCCCAACAAAATATGGGTAAGCAGAAATTGGATGTATTAGCTGATTGTGGCTTTAGTGAAGGGGATCAATTATATGAATGCAGTAAAGCAGGCTTAAACACATTTGTGCCAGCAAAGCCAGCGCCATATGAAAAAAGTAAAGGAGAATATGCAAAGTCCAAGTTTATTTATGACGAAGACAAAGATGTTTATCTATGTCCAAATAATAAGGAACTACAAACAAATGGTAAGTGGTATATCAGAAAGGATAAAGGCAGAAAGCCGAAGAGATTTCAGGAGTACATCATGCGTAATAATGGATGTGTAGGCTGTCCATTTAGAGCAAAGTGTCAAACGCCTAAAAGTATAGAAATAAATAAACAGAAAAATATAAAGAGATACGAACATGAGGAGTATAAAATAGAAAGTGATAAAAGAGCGAAGGCAAATAAGGAGCACTATAAAAAAAGAAAAGCTATAGTGGAGCATCCATTTGGCACGTTCAAAAGGAGTATGAATTTCACATATTTCTTACTAAAAGGTTTAGAAAAGGTAAATGCAGAATTCAAACTGGTGTGCAGCTGTTACAATATTAAAAGAATGATAAACATAAAAGGGATAAAATGGATGATTGAAGCATTTAAAAGCCTTATTTGTAATTTATTTTCGATTCTGGTAGTGACATCCACTGTGGGCAACCACAACCTAAAAGATAAAAATGTCAGCTTCTCGTAAACTAACCCTATTTATTGTAGTCGAAATTTGACTTTCGTAACGGCCTCGCGATAGGGGTAGTAGCAGGGGCTAGCTCTGCTAGCCAGATCAAGGTCTACTTTTTTGTAGGCCGCAGAGCCGAGCGAATAGCGAGCTGCGGATGACCCGGCTTTGCACACCTAA
>CAYWOZ010000335.1:0-2493 GCA_964458675.1 uncultured Saprospiraceae bacterium | reverse complement strand
AAAGAGCTAAATAAGCGACTGATAAGCAATTTATACGACTTCTTGACGGCGTGCGCAGTAGTATTTTGCGATGATAAATGGAATAAAAAATTTACAATTTTTGATTATATCTTGAATGGGGTTAATAGAAGTGCCCCATTATAAAATTGGAAAAAAGGCTTGCTCTTTTTGAATGAGTAAGCCTTTTTTTACACCTCTATTTTTTGATTTTTTTTGAACAATAAGAAATCATTTACTTTACATAACTATCAGGAGGAGAAACAAAAAACCCAACTTTAAAGTAAGGGCCAAAGCCTGGTTCTATTTGAAAAGAGGTTGCCCCCCCATCTACTGCATCGAAATCAGATGTAAAATTATACTGGACACCACCAGTGAGATCTAACCATATCCAAGAAAATAATTTTTTCTCAAAAGTAACAGCACTTCTCAATTCTGAGTGATTCAGATTGAAGTCATACGCAAGTTGCTCATTGGTATCCAGAGCAAAACTTTGACTATTAAATCTAAGGTCAAAATAAATCAGTGATTCCGTAGAAATATTATACCTCACTTTAATATTACTTGGCAATACAGATTCTATACCCCATTTTTTATTAAAGGTTTGGTTATAAATCAGAAATGGAATTACAGTTGTATTTCTAAAACTATGGGTAAGGTTTAGGCCAAAAGCAAATTCTCTATCTGCCCCCTTTTTGATTCCAAATATCGCCGCCACTTGGTAGATAGCATATCTATCATTTATACTAATTAAGCCATCATAATTACCATTGAATTTTGTTCTCAAGGATAATATAGAATAGTATTTTTCATTTAACGACTTAGACACGATGAGCCCTAGTCCTGAACTTTTCAATGTCCTATTGTCTAAAAATTCAAAAACGGATTGGTAATCCGTTCCTATTAAATTGAAATTATATCGTTCGGGTCTATAGGATATTCCCGCTATTACTTTCAAACCATCTTTATTGACAAGTGGGTAGCGAAGTCGAAAATTGATTTGCTGCAATTTAAATTCACTTAACTCCCCAAAAAGTGGAAAGCCCTCTTCTTCTTGAAAAGTAGTATTCCCGAATTGAACGTAAGTAAGCTCTACCCCCCTACTTCGCGACGTATTGGCAAGACCAGGCTTACAAAAACAAACTTCTTTTGTTCCGACCGGTTGAATATCTTCTGGTAGAAAAATTGGATTATCCTGTCCAAGCAGGCCATCAATCTGAAATACAATAACAGTAATGAATAATAAAAACCCTCTAACAAACTCCATTTACAAATAAAATTTCCTTTTAAACAATCTAAAGATTAACAAAATTAACGACAAATAACAGAATATCAAATTAGAAGGGCACCACAATGTAACCTCTGAAAGAAAGTAAATTGCATTTAACGCATGACTGGCCGTTGCGAAGCCGCCTATGCCCTGTGGACATCGTTAGGGAAGAAACCCGAAACAAACTTGCTAAGGTGAATCAGTCAAAAGGCTAAAATTAGCTAATCGACTGACAAACAACGAAGTAGTTCATGATGATAAATGGAATAAAAAATTGAAAATTTTAGTTTGCTTCTTGAATGGGGTTAATAGAGTTGTTCAGAAATAAAAACTGAAAAAAATGGCTAACTTTGAAGTAAGTAAGCAATTTGACATTATTTCATGGGTTAAATCGACTCTAAATCTACAAATGAATATTGGTTCTAATTGCAATACAATTTACCTATTCCACACAAAATGCGCTATTTCATACACTTAGGATATGACGGGACAAGATATAGTGGTTGGCAACGACAAATCAACACCCCTAAAACGGTGCAAGAAGTAATAGAGAATGTGCTCTTCAAAATATTCAAAAAGAAAATAATTGTCTTCGGATGTGGCCGTACGGATGCAGGAGTACACGCCAGTCAGTACATCATGCACATCAATCTAGAAGAAGCACCCGACTTTGATTTGCAATTTCGAATGAATAAGAACTTACCAGATGATATCACTATTTTTGAAATCATCGAATCAGAAGAAAATCAACATGCACAATTCCATGCCATAGCTCGCACTTATGATTATTTTATGCATTGGAATGATGACCCCGTGATCCATAGGCATAGTTCTAATTATGGACATCTTGATTTTGACTTTGACAAAATGAGAGAAGCAACAACTATCATCGCGAACACAAAAGACTTCAGAGCAGTTTGCAAGCAGCCAGATTTGTATAAAAATACCAATTGTGAAATAATGAATTGCGAGTTATTTATCAATCCAGAACAAGGTCGTTTAAGATTTAGCATCACAGGCAATCGTTTCTTAAGAGGCATGGTTCGCTGCTGCGTATATTTTTTAATAGAAGTAAGCACACACAAAATGACCTTGGACGATATGCAGAAAATAATCAACTTAGAAAAAAAATCTCCAGATAAACAACCGGCCTATCCCAATGGTCTTTTCCTAAGCAAGGTTGAATACCCGTTTATCCAATTTAAGGATTCACATCAGTTGATTAG
>CAYWOZ010000334.1:0-2502 GCA_964458675.1 uncultured Saprospiraceae bacterium | reverse complement strand
AAAAAATAAAGACTTATCATCAATACGGATGATAAGTCTTTATGTTAGGTTTATTTATACAGTTTAGAACTGAACCGAACTAAATATTTTTAGTTTTGGCTTACTCCTAATGCTTTAAGCGTCTCAAGATTCAAGTTACCTACTGGTAAACCTTTATCAGTTTGGAATTGCTGAAGTGCATTTTGAGTATTGATACCCATAACACCATCTGCAGAACCTGCGTTATAACCAGCTGCATTCAATGCTCTCTGAACGTTAGCAACCTTAGTTGAAGTAGTTCTTTCAGCACAAAGGATTTCAGTCCATACAGTGAATCCACCTTGAGAAACCAATCTCTTTTCACTTACAGAAGTATACTCAGCAGGAATTACTTCCTCTCTTGTACTTTCTGGAGAAACAAGTACTTTCTTAGATACAGTCTTATATTCTGCTTCGATTGGAATTTCTTCTACTCTAGCAGGTTGATCAACAACTTGTCTTGTTACCGTTTTGAATTTTGCAGGAATTACATCTTCAGTTGTAGATGCAGGAGAAACTAAAACTTGGAATGTTTCCGTTCTGTATACTGCTGGAATTTCTTCGTAGCAAGCAACGTAGCAATCATCTGGGTTTGAGGAGAAACAGTTTGGAGACTTCTTCTTTCTTATCCATTGTCCTCTTGCTGGAGAAACAAGTACTTGCTTAGAGTCTGTTCTATATTTTGCAGGAACAGTTCTTAATTTTCTCTTTTCAGGTTCAACTTGAACTTGCTCAGAAACAGTTCTGAATGTAGCAGGAACAGTCTTGTACTTAGTAGAAGCTTCTTTAGCTAACATTGTTTCAGTAACAGTTTCATAAACTGCAGGTACTTTAGTTAACTTTGTACTCGCTTCTTTCTTTAGCTTTTGTACAGACACGCTTTCGTAAACATCAGGAATCTTACACTTTGCGTAGCACTTACCATACTCGCTTGTTGGTGGAAGATCTCCAAAAGGTATACCGTCAATTTGTGCATTAACAAAAACCAATGTTAAACAGAATACGAAGCTTAGCATAAGCTTCAGTTGGTTTAGTTGATTTTTCATAAAAATGAATAGTTTTAAATTTTTTAATAAATAGGTAATCTTATGACGATAAGAGCGACATAAATGTCACAATATTCGACGTTTATCGTCTGTTAAGGGCAAATGTATAAATATTACGATTAATTATTATAATTATAAGATGATTTTTACCAACAATAGTTGCTTCATCTTAATTTTAATATTCATAAATTTGTTTTTATATCCTCTTGAATACTAAATAAATAGAGCAAAATAGAATTATGATTAATCGGGTAACGCATCAAGATTTGGGCTTTATCTCTTATCAAAATGCCTGGGACTACCAGACCATACTGAATAAGAAATTAATAGAAAGAAAAAGAGCCAATGGTGAGGATGAAGACTATAAGCCATACCACTACCTTCTCACTTGTGAGCATAAGCCTGTCTATACATTAGGCAAAAGCGGAAGCATGGATAACCTATTGCTAGATAAAAAGGAATTATCTTCTTCCAATTTTGAATTTTTCAAAATAAACCGTGGTGGGGACATTACCTACCATGGTCCTGGCCAGATTGTCGTCTATCCAATCTTTGATCTTGAGTATTTTTTCAGAGATATACATAAATATGTAAGACTATTAGAAGAAGTCGTAATCCGTACACTAAAGGAGTATAAAATAGAAGCTACAAGACAAGAAGGCTTTACCGGAGTATGGATTAAAGACCAAAATGGGCCTGACCGCAAAATCTGTGCTATTGGAGTTCATCTTAGTCGATGGGTGACCTTACATGGGCTTGCTTTTAACATAAATTCTAACCTAAATCATTTTAATAACATCATTCCTTGTGGGATTGACGCAAGCGACAAGACTGTCACATCATTAGAAAAAGAGTTAGGTAGAAAGGTGGCTATGAATGAGGTGAAAATTAAAATAAAGTCTCATTTTGCTTTACTTTTTGACTACAAATACGTTTGATTAAATATGAAAAAGGATATACCTATAAAAAAGGTGGAAGGAGTTGCCATTGCTATTTTGCCAAGAGAAGATGACAATGGAGAGATTGATGATACCATGTGGAATGTCTTTATCCTAAATACAAATGAGTCCTCTTTGACTGGAGTATTAATTAACTCCCGTGGCTATGGAGAAGTAGATGGAGAGGATAAGAAGACTTCGGTTCTAAGACACTACTTTGAAGAAATTGGCCCATTCAGGGCTACCTTGATTGAACCTATCCAGTCTGATGTTTTTGAGTTAGCAAACGAATACTGGGTAAGCTACAAGTTGGATAGCCATATGTATGACAAGAAGTACGTATTCGTAAAAGGAAGTATTGATAAAATGAATTTCACCACCATCCCATATATTGAAAAGATGGGAGTAATGATAAAATAATGAAAGCAAAAAAAACAGGCGACTCTTTCACAATAATGTCGGAGATGATTATGCCAAACGACACCAATCCCTTAGGCAAT
>CAYWOZ010000333.1:0-2520 GCA_964458675.1 uncultured Saprospiraceae bacterium | reverse complement strand
ATAGCATAGAAGTAGGTAAACGTAAATTGAGTCCAAAGATTCTGATGGTAGAGCCAGAGAAGAAATTGAGTTGGCAATATCATCATAGACGTAGTGAGATTTGGAAAGTGATAAAAAATAGTGCAGGTGTTATCATCAGCGATACAGATAAGCAAGGAGATGTGCAGGTGAAGAAATTGCATGAAGTCATCAAGCTTCAGAAAGGAGAACGTCATAGATTGGTTGGTCTAAGGGAGTGGGGAGTTATTGCTGAAATATGGCAACATACTGACCCCAATAACCCGTCAAATGAGGACGATATCGTAAGGGTACAGGATGATTTTGGTAGATAATAGTATTGATCAGGGTGTGCCCCTGAAATTCCGTGAAAAACGGATTTCAGCGTCGGGCTATGCAGGGGTGCTCATTCGCTCCCGTGCTACGCACCTGGCTCTAGAGAGCCAGCCCTTACTATCCCTCACACAAAAGAAATATCTAGTACAGATTTTGCCTCTTAGTTTAATAAATAGTAGCATCATAGCTAAAAAAATAACAAATTACCCCTCGATTAGAAAATGGACTAGCGCTGTGCAGGAGGGACGACGAAGGAGTCAGACTCGAGGTACGAGAGGCCGAGCGAATAGCGAGCTCTGAAACATAGCGACCCTGACTGAATGTTGCGAAGCAATTTTGGTCCAGTGGACCAAAATAATGAAGGAACCACAGCAAACTTGCTGGGCTTGGGTAGGCCCCATTAATTATGGATAACACTGAAAAAATAACACCATATAAAGAATCGCATGTGCGGTCCATTCTAAAAGGGCTCTCATGGAGGATAATTGCTACTTCTATGATATTTATTATTACCTACTTCACAACCGGTGAAATGGAAATGGCAATGAAAGTAGCAGCAATAGAATTTCCTGTAAAGTTACTTATATATTATGCCCATGAAAGAGCTTGGCAGATAGTGCCTAGAGGAGGTATTAGAAAAATGTTGGGAATAACTCCTAAAAGCTAAATATGACGCAAGAAAATATACATCCTATTTTTGATCGTCTTCTTAGTAAGGAGGATAGAGAAAAGCGACTTGGCCAAAATGCAAAGGTATTGTGGTTAACAGGGCTGTCGGGATCTGGTAAATCTACAATTGCTCAAGATTTAGAAAGACAGCTTTACAATAATGGGTTCTTTCCACAAGTCTTAGATGGAGATAATATCAGAGTAGGCATCAATAATAATCTAGGCTTTAGTATAGAAGATAGAAAAGAAAACATTCGCAGAATCGCTGAAATAGCTAAATTATACTTCAATTCGGGTATAATAACAATATGTTCTTTTATTTCCCCTACTATAGAAATACGTAACTTTGCGCGCACAATAATAGGGGCCGAAAATTTTATGGAAATCTACATAAATACACCTTTGGAGATTTGTGAGGCGAGAGATGTAAAAGGGCTTTACAAAAAAGCGAGGGCAGGAGAAATTAAAGGGTTTACAGGTATTGATTCTCCTTACGAAGCACCACAAAATCCTGATATAGAAATTCTAACTGCAAAGCTAACAGTGGAAGAATCAAGTCAGCAAATATTAGATAAAATAAATTCGATGATAAAAATCGGGAAAAATATATAAGTAATGAATTATCAACTAAATCACTTAAAAGAATTAGAATCCGAGTCTATCTTCATACTCAGAGAAGTGGCTGCTCAGTTTGAAAACCCAGTACTGATGTTTTCTGGTGGTAAGGATTCTATCCTCATGGTTTATCTAGCACAAAAGGCTTTTTATCCTGCTAGGATTCCATTTCCATTACTACATGTAGATACAGGGCATAATTTTCCTGAAACAATAAAATTCAGAGACGACCTTGTTGAAAAAATGGGGGCTCGTCTTATAGTTGGATCTGTGGATGAAGCTATAAAGAATGGAATGGTCACAGAAGAGACTGGAGTGAATGCAAGTCGTAATGGATTGCAAACTGCTGTGCTTCTTGACGAATTGGAGAAGGGGAAATTTGATGCTGCTCTAGGAGGGGCTAGAAGAGATGAAGAGAAGGCAAGAGCGAAAGAAAGATTCTTTTCTCACAGAGACGAATTTGGTCAATGGGATCCAAAGAACCAGAGACCAGAATTATGGAATCTTTTCAATGGTAAGAAAAAATTTGGAGAACACTTTAGAGTATTCCCAATTTCAAACTGGACAGAATTGGATGTGTGGCAATATCTAGCGATGGAAGAAGTACCTCTTCCAAATTTATATTTCGCGCATAAGCGAAAAGTATTTGAAAGAGATGGAGTTCTATTGGCCGATACACCAATCATAGAAAGAAAACCTACAGAAGTTGTGAAAGAAGTGATGGTTAGATGCCGAACGATTGGTGATATGACTTGTACAGGAGTATGGGCATCGCAAGCAGATACAATTCCTAAAATAATAGAAGAGGTAGCAACAACTAGAATGACGGAAAGAGGAGGACGTACTGATGATAAAAGATCAGAGACGAGTATGGAGGATAGAAAGAAGAAGGGGTATTTTTAG
>CAYWOZ010000332.1:0-2547 GCA_964458675.1 uncultured Saprospiraceae bacterium | reverse complement strand
GCATTCTTCCCAATACAATTCAAATCCTCAAACGCTGTTTTTAATCTTTCTACAAAAGACTGTTCCGCTACACGTAACCACTTACGAGGATCGTAGAATTTCTTGTTTGGCTTATCGTCTCCGTCTGGGTTTCCGATTTGCGTTTGTAGGTATTCTTTTTTAGAAGACTCGTAGCCTCTTACACCATCCCAAAATGCCCACTGCATATCTGTATCGATGTTCATCTTGATAGCACCATACTCAATAGCTTCTCTAATCTCCTCTCTAGAAGATCCAGATCCACCGTGAAATACAAAGTTGATAGGCGTATCAGATTCGAGATTGAATTTTTCTTTAACGAACTCTTGAGAATTCTTCAAGATGATAGGCTGCAAATCAACGTTACCTGGCTTGTATACCCCGTGTACGTTTCCAAATGCGGCAGCGATAGTGAATTTATCACTTATCTTATTCAGCGCCTCATAAGCTTGAGATACTTCTACTGGCTGAGTATACAACTTTGAGCTATCTACATCCGAATTATCTACACCGTCTTCTTCGCCACCTGTTACACCCAACTCAATCTCGATAGTCATCCCTATCTTAGACATACGCTCGTGGTACTTGGAGCAGATCTCAATGTTCTCTTCTATCGGCTCTTCCGAGAGATCCAACATGTGAGAAGAATACAAAGGATAGCCTCTGCTTTCATAGAATTTTTCACCAGCGGTTACTAGGCCATCTATCCATGGCAACAATTTCTTAGCACAGTGATCCGTATGCAATACTACTGGTACACCATAAGCCTTAGCCATTGTGTGTACGTGCATCGCACCAGAGATACCTCCTAAGATAGCCGCTTTCTGACCATCGTTACTGATACCCTTTCCTGCAAAGAAAGTCGCACCACCATTTGAAAACTGAATAATTACAGGAGAGTTTACAGAAGCTGCTGTTTCTAGTACTGCGTTTACAGAATTGGTACCTACTACATTGACCGCCGGAATTGCAAAGTTATTGTCATTAGCATATTTAAAAAGCTCAGTCACTTCATCACCATGAAGTACACCACTTCTAAATCTCTTTTTAGCACTTGCCATTTTTTTCGTTTTGTATTATTTTAATAGTGTGTATAAGGATGCCCTCAAAGGCATTTATATCAGTTCTTTCTCACCAAGATATCTTTCTGCGTCTAGCGCAGCCATACATCCAGTACCAGCCGCAGTCACCGCCTGTCTATAGACATGATCTTGTGCATCACCACTAGCGAATACTCCCTCCACATTTGTCTTGGCAGAATCAGGCTTGGTAATCAAGTATCCAGTTGCATCCTTATCTAAGTAATCTTCAAAGATAGCTGTATTTGGGGTATGCCCAATTGCTACGAAAAATCCCTTTACAGGAATCTCGCTTACTTCTTGGGTTTTATTATTTACAACACGCACACTTTCAACCTCTTCGCCACCCAATATCTCCTGCGTTTCTGTATTCCAGTATATCTTTATATTTTCAGTCTTTTTTACCCGCTCTGCCATTATCTTAGAAGCACGCATCTCATCTCTTCTGACAAACATATGCACTGTAGGACAAAGCTTAGAAAGATAAAGAGCCTCTTCTGCAGCGGTATCACCAGCACCTACTATTGCCACATCAGTTCCTTTGAAAAAGAAACCATCACAAACCGCACAAGCACTTACACCCTTATTCATGAACTTTTGTTCCGATTCTATTCCAAGCCATTTTGCACTTGCACCCGTACTTATAATCACGGTATCCGCATGAATCTCCGTGCCATCTTCCGCCCAAGCCTTATGCACAGGCCCTGTAAAGTCAACCTTAGTAATCATCGCCATGCGAATATCCGTGCCAAAACGCTCCGCTTGCTTACGAAAATCATCCATCATCTGAGGCCCCATGACCCCATCAGGATATCCTGGATAGTTCTCTACATCAGTAGTAATCATAAGCTGACCACCCATTTCTTGACCAGTGTATAATACAGGCTCCATTTTAGCTCTAGCAGCATATACTGCAGCCGTATAACCCGCAGGTCCTGAACCAATTATTAGACATTTAATTCTTTCTGCCATTTTTTATTTTATTTGTGCACAAAAATATAAATCTTATTCTATTTAACACACTATCAAGTTCTATGTTTCCAAATAGTTTCTAAAAGCAAATAATGCTCCTGCTCTATTGAGGAGCTACACTCAGCTTAATCTCTGGATGCTCCTCCGATAATGCCCATTCCATCTGCTTTTCATCAAATAAACGAAAACTCCCTTCTTCTTCCATTACACTGTCAAATAGCTTCCAATACCCCTCCGTATCCACTATATTAACATAGCCCACACGAAGTGCCTTTTTGGAAGTATAGTTGCGTATCCCATTGTCAAATGCTTCATCTAAGGCATAAGGTTCATTATGATGACTTGTAATTCGGATACCTTTCTTCTTATTCTTATAGGAGTACTGCCTTAGGTAAACTTTATTTTTCTTATCCTTTGTCAACCTATCCACATGCCTGCTAAAGCGAGAACCAACGGTTGTATCTTTATCACTATCTAT
>CAYWOZ010000331.1:0-2553 GCA_964458675.1 uncultured Saprospiraceae bacterium | reverse complement strand
AATTGTAAGTTCTGCAATTTTTATAGACGACCGGGACATGAAGAATCCTATATCACCAGCATAGAAGAATACAAAGTCAAAATCGAAGAGACCTTTGCGCTAGGAGGGGAACAACTACTTTTGCAAGGAGGGCACCATCCTGATTTGGGTTTGAAATTTTATGCAGATTTATTTGCTGAATTAAAGTCTCTCTACCCGAGACTCAAGCTGCATGCTCTTGGACCTCCTGAAATCGCACACATAGCAAAACTGGAACAAGCGAGTCATACCGAAGTATTGGCAACACTAAAGGAAGCGGGACTAGATTCTTTGCCTGGAGCAGGTGCTGAGATATTGAATGATCGCGTACGTCGATTGATTTCGAAAGGAAAATGTGGCGGGCAAGAATGGTTGGACATCATGGCAGCGGCACATCAACTCGACATCACTACTTCTGCAACGATGATGTTCGGGCATATAGAAACGGATGAGGAGCGTATGGAACATTTTGTGCGACTGCGTGAAGTGCAAGATAAAAAGCCAACCCATGCCAAAGGGTTTTTAGCATTTATTCCATGGCCATTTCAAGATGAAGAAACTATTCTCAAAAAAATAAAACGCGCTCGAAATACTTGTACTGGTGATGAGTATGTGCGTATGATTGCTATGAGTCGTATCATGCTCCCTAATGTAGTCAATATCCAAGCGAGCTGGTTGACTGTCGGAAAACCCGTCGCTCAAGTTTGCTTACATTCTGGTGCAAATGATTTTGGCAGTATCATGATAGAAGAAAATGTAGTAAGTGCCGCAGGTGCTGCATTTAGATTTACCGCTGATGGGATACAAGAAGCTATTCGAAACGCTGGATTTACGCCCCAGCTCCGTACACAGCAATACGAGTATCGTGAATTGCCGAAGGATATCCAGCAGCAATCACTGGATACTAAAACGATGATAGTCGATTAATATCTGCTCACATTACTAACATTCCTTATAAAATTTTCCTTTTCCTTATTGCAACACGATTAATTGTTTTGCACTCTTACTTCTACATCTCAAAGGTTAATATTTTTTGGTGAAAAATTTGCATCTCTTTGATTTACAAGTATTAACGGTGGAGTATCTCTTAAACAAAGTCGTACGTTTTGAGCATTTATTTCCCAAGTCGTCTACCAACTACTTGAAGGAAAACCACTACCGTACGTACTTACTCAAAAATAGAGTTAAACATTACTTCTTCAGAATGATGCTTCCCAAGCATCTTATACAATACGACAAAATAATCGACGGCTCTATTCCTGTTATCATAATCAATTACAACCGCTGCCAAACATTGATGCAAATGGTAGATTGGTTATTGAATCTAGATGACGCTGTCTCGATAATTATTATAGACAATGCATCTGCGTATCCACCATTGCTTCAATATTATGATACTCTTGATTTACCTAATGTACAAGTGAAGCGTTTCACAAAGAATCACTGTCTCAATAAAGTAAT
Organism: uncultured Saprospiraceae bacterium; assembly: GCA_964458675.1. Taxonomy (GTDB): domain Bacteria; phylum Bacteroidota; class Bacteroidia; order Chitinophagales; family Saprospiraceae; genus JALZVN01. Next base: position 1,074 of record CAYWOZ010000331.1, on the reverse strand, counting down.
TGCTATCAGTCAAACCATGCAGCAATTCGATTACTATGTAATCACTGATGCAGATTTGATTCCTTATCAAAATACCAAAGGCGATATTTTGACACGCATGAAATCCATGCTGGAAAAATACAAAGAAATCAATCATATCGGCGCCTCCTTAGCAATAGATGACCTTCCGGAACACTACCCATTAAAAAATGCAGTCCAAAAATGGGAAGGCCAATTTTGGAATTGCTCAAGAGAACAAGGAGTTTACGAAGCATTTGTCGACACTACCTTTGGAATGTATAGGAGTAATAGTTATGCAATGGAATTGTACCCTGCCTTGCGCTTAGGAAAAAACTATTCCTTGAAACATGTGGACAGGTATGTGGACCCTTTGAACTTGAGCGAAGAAAATAAATTCAACATCAAAACCTCTACAGGGGTTTCTACTTGGAATACTCGACTCAAGAATGCTATTCCAGGTTTGTAGATTATAAGCACTCTATTAAGCCATCTTTATCTGATCGTAATCGATCGGCAAAAATTCAACATTCATCTCCAATAATAAATCAATTATAGGTTTGAATAAATCGTTGGTTTCATCTCTATCGTGAAAGAGAACTAGGTCTATAACATTCTTGTGTTGCATCCCTCTAAGTTCATTGACTGGTCCTCTAAAATCTTCTGGATTTTGATTTTGTAAGCGAGATTTAGTTTCTGATAAGAAGGAACCCTTACTTTGCTGTCCATCCCATCGCCACTCTCCCATATCAAATGTCCAAGACCAATCTTGATCTGTAGACAATGAATGAAAAAAATCATACTCCACCCCTGACAAATCTCCTCTTACGTAACCAAGCTGAAATAAGTAGCGCTGTATTTGTTCTGCTTTATCACCCTGGTTGGAGTCCACTAGCTTATCGATTTGCCTATCTACTGGATGCCATTTATTTATCCAACTTACAATACGACCTAGTCGAGTTTGCCTTTTTTCTTTGGCTTCCTTTCTGGACAAAAATTCATAGCCATATTTATCATCTCCTTTATCCCCATAAGGAAATCGAAACAAGCGATCATAATCTGGCTGGCCAGCCTCTA
>CAYWOZ010000330.1:0-2558 GCA_964458675.1 uncultured Saprospiraceae bacterium | reverse complement strand
AAAGATGAATTTGTTGGTTTTTCTGGTATGGGCAAAGCGCCTATCTATGTTCCTGCTTCTGACCTGGATGATATAGAAAGCCTATCGCCTCAGGCAGTTGAACAAAGCGGACCTATATTTTTAATCGGTGATTTATTTTTCATGACCGAAATAGGGAAGGGGATTCATGTTTTCGACATTGAAGATGAAGATCAAGAAACTAGCTTGGTGTTTGTTAAAATTCCAGCTATAACTGATTTTACCATTGATGGCAATTTTTTATATGCTGATAGTTGGAGAGATCTAGTTACAATAGACATTACAGATATATACAACGTCGTGTTTCTTAGTAGAACTGAAGACGTATTTGATCCTTTTCTTTTTCCACAATTATACGATGGCCCTTTCGAATGCATCGATGAAAGCAAAGGGGCTGTTATCGGATGGATGGATAAAGATTTGGTAAACGTATTATGTCGCACCTTTTAATTTAATGAACAAAATTTTATAAACTAATCTACAATGAAAAACATTCTACAGATTCTATCCTTTTCGCTACTTATTGTTTTAAGCGCTTGCACTGAAGATGCATCCATTGCTGGCAGTTTTAATGAAAGTCAAAGTGGTACTTCTGGGTCGATTACCCGTTTCGCCATTTTGAATGATTTCATGTATACCTTGAATCCTAATCAATTGCAAACCTTTGATATTAGTGATGCAGATAACCCTGTATTGTTAAGCGAACTAGAAACGGATTATGGTTTAGAAACCATATTTATATACGAAGACAGAATTTATCTTGGGTCTAGAGTTGGACTCTTTATTCTTGGTTTAGATGACCCCGCACAACCCAACTTACTATCTCAGACTCCTAGAGAAGAAGAGTTTTTTGGTTCCTGTGATCCAGTAGTAGTCAAAGACACTTATGCTTATTCCACGGTGAAAACTGTAGTGAATATTTGCGGAACGGTGAATACACAAAGCGCCTTACTAGTATATGAAGTGAGTGACCCAGAAAACCCTATTCAAACTCAAGCTTTCCAATTATCCCAACCCAATGGTTTAGCCTTTACAGACAAGTTTTTATACGTTTGCGACACTGGTTCTGAAGAATTACTCGTCTTCGACATTAGTAACCCTGCTGAAGTTGAATTGCGTCGTGATTTGAGTTATGCGCTGTTAGATCCCTTTGATATTATTGTCGATGATGATCGAATGATTGTATCCACAATAAATGACTTTGTGATCTTGTCTCTAGACGAAGATGGAGGTATAACGTTTGTAAAGAATATCGCTAAATAAGAATGAGAGCAAGTTTCCTTTTTCTTTTTGTAATTCTTTTTTCTTTTTCTAATTATGGTCAAGATATCGACAGCCTTTATCATTCCTCGCCATCTGAACCTAAGGAATTAGAATATTGGCATACTGCTCCCTCTGTAAAATGGAATGCCACTGCGGCACTAAATTTTTGGACACCTGCGGCAAGTGTAGGACTTGAATTTCCCTTTAATAAGTATTTAGGAATAGAAGTTGAAGGCGGACCAATTCTACCCCATATTTTTACAGATTTTGTTGAAGAAAGATTTAATGGTATTCGTGCTAGAATTGGTCCAAAATTTTATTTTCCAACGGAGATTAACGATGTATTTTATCTAAAATTATTGGCTAAATATGATCGTGCGAATTCATTACAATTCAAAACTATCCTTGACCCTAGCCAATCCTTTCAGCAAGATTTACTTGTAGAGGGAAAATTTGAAAATAGAGGTATCGTTCTTTACGCTGGGTATATATTGTTCTTTGGAAATAATCGATTCACTATGGATGTATCAGGAGGTGTAGGATATTCTAAATGGAATGAAGAGATCTTTCTTCCTGAAGGGGCTAGGATACTTGATTTAAATGGGAGGCTCTTTAATTTTGGACAGCGGACTGGTCCTACTGGCGAAGTACCAGTGCTCAGTATTAACTTACAATTTGGGTATCGATTTAATGTATATCAGAAATAGAGTGAAGCAGTTTGTTATAGTGTACTGCGATAAAGAAGTACTTAAGATACATTTCAAAAAACCAATAAATCCTTCGCGATTCATTGTCTTTTTTGGTTTATTGTAAACGATGCTTACTACAAGCAAACAATTACTATAAAATGAACTGCAAAAACTGTCATTCAACCTACGAAACGTCAATTCAATTCTGCTCTAATTGTGGTGCAAAAGTAGTTCATGAAAAGACTGTCTCTTAAAAACCTTTGGAAAAGCTTCGCCACCGATTTCTTTGGATAGGACAATAAATACTTAAAGACACTCTGGCATCTTATCACAAAACCTAAACAAGTTTTAGATGGGTATATCACTGGAGTCCGTAAAAGATATTTGCCTCCCTTTGCATTTTTAGCTATTGGTACCGCGATAGCTTTAGGGCACCTCTATTAACCCCATTCAAGATGTAAACAAAAATTGTAAATTTTTTATTCCATTTATCATCGCGAACTACTTCGCACGCCGTCAAGAAGTCGTATAAATTGCTTATCAGTCGCTTAGCTAAGGCTAAACTCCCTGTCCGACTGGTCATCCAGG
>CAYWOZ010000329.1:0-2562 GCA_964458675.1 uncultured Saprospiraceae bacterium | reverse complement strand
GTACGCTATCCAGCTCGGGGGCAAGCCCCCGAGATTTACGCTATGCGGTTAAACTCAATCACCAAAAATCAAATTGAGACTCGATGAAGCATTGACAATGCTTCTACGCTTTCCTTTGATAGTGTTTACTTTTCAATAAGGCAGATCCATACTCGAGTCGGCCATTGAAAAATCTAACTTTATTACTTATTTAAGAGGCAAGTTAAAGATGATTGAAAATCGATTAACGATAAGAATTTTTACGTTTACTTCTCTTCTTTTATTTTGTTTTGCTTTAAGAGCTGAAAATACTAAACAAGAACCAATTCTCATGCCTGCGAACTCAGAAGCAGGGTTTGAGTATCCTTACTATTTACTACTTCCTAAATCATTATCAAGTCTAGAAAAGCATTACCTAATAGTTGAGACAAATAACTCTGGTGTCCAGTCGGACTTTGATACTCATATTGAAAAGACACGTAATGAAATTTTAGGTAACGGCCCAGGTCCGATGGTCGCGAATGATCTTAGGATGCCTTTATTGCTCCCTGTTTTCCCGAGAAGTAATGATAGCGTTTTAGTTTATACACACGCTCTCGATAGAGACTCGATGCTAATAAAAAATGATCCAAGCGAGAGGTTGGATTTACAGTTACTTCATATGGTCGAAGATGCTAGAAAGCAGTTAGCATCACGAAAGGTAATTGTCGAAAAGAAGTTTGTAATGGTTGGCTTTTCAGCATCAGGGACATTTTCAAATCGTTTTGCAATTTTACATCCATCATCATTATTAGCGGTTTCTTCGGGAGCCGTAAACTCGATACCAATACTACCTATAGCTTCAATCGAAAATACTAAACTTATTTACCCTATAGGGGTTGGGGACATCAAAGAGATTACGGGTAATAAGTTTGACCGAAGTAGCTGGAATTCACTCGCTCAGATGATCTATATGGGTGCGATAGACGATAACGACACGTTAAAATTTAGTGACGCATTCTCTGACAATGAACGAAAGATTGTTTATGAACTTATCGGCAAGGATATGGCGAAGCGATGGAGCAAAGCACAGTCAATTTATTTAAATGAAAAAGCCAATACTACTCTCATAACATATGGCCAGATTGGACATTGGACTAACGGAAGGATAAGGAATGATATGGTCAATTTTGTTCGATCCAACATCCTAAAAGATATACGTGACAGTAAGAAATAGACCAAACATACGAATGACCGTATTGGGCAACTTTGCCCATTTGCATTGACATAACCAAATGAGTCTTCAATACTCAATTCAGTCATTTACTTGAGTTATAACTCACAAACTGGAAGTAAAAAATAATGGAGTCTTTTGTAAATTTTAAAATCACTGGTTCAGGCGGCATGAAGGCCGAAAAAGTTTCAAAACTGTTCTCAGTTATATCAGAAGACCCTTCTAGAGTTGCAGCAAACCTTAAATTAAAATCTTCACAAGGTAGCGATAATTATTTTGAGGCAGACCTCTTTCATTTATGTAACAAACACCAAGAAAGCTTAGCGTGTTTAGAGAGGAATAAGATAACTGAGAATATCCTGGACGTGAGTTATGTCTGCGGCCTTGATGCTCCAGACTTTGCAATTAGTTTATCGTGGTTAATACAGTCACTCGGCTATTCGATAGATGAAATGACGGTTTCACAAGATGAATCGGTTTTTGTCTGTAGAATTGTTGATGATCATGTTTGCGCAGAGTGGTTCTATGAGCTTGATGATTATCGTGAATCAGGATTCGATAAACCTAAAACTTATTTTAGAGACCATGAACCAAAAGATGATCATAAGTTAGTTGTTCATGCGAGGAACCAAGGACCTTCTTGCCCAACCTACCTGAAGGGTAAATGGTCATTAGATGTCGAGGCAACGTTATTGTTATTTGAAGAAAAGATAAACAAAGAATGGAATAATATGCCCAGCTTGATGCAGAAGATGTTTAGTCCGCTTGATAAATATATTGACAGTATGCGTGATCAATACGCTAAGGCTGGTAGTAAAACTATCCAGTTCAAAGATTTTGAAATGTTGACCCATTACGGTGAAAGAAATCACGGGGCAATTTTTTTCTCTATAGAAGCCATTGGACAGACAACAAAAATAATAGAATATTTTGAGGATCTCGGAGATATAGAAGAGGAAGAACGATCACTCACTTTTTCAAGCGATTATGATTCGTTCGTAATGCGATGGACAAAAACATCGAAGCTTATACAAGAACGAATACTTAAAACGTCCGAATTGGGCGAATAGCTGACTCTCGGGCCTCTTCTAAACTAAATTCATTAAATTATCAGGCCACCTCAAAATTTTCACGCCTAAATTAGACAGGACATAGAGCATAGTCAATGGCCCTAACACATATGGGGACAATATCACGTCGCATTTAGGCGAACCAGACACTCTTCGCGCTGCAAGGAAATCTGAGTTTTCATCTCAAAAGAAGCCAGATTATTCACGTCTCGGGCCCTGCAAATAGGGTAGCTCAGCAACCACGCAATAAACAGCAGGCAAAAAAAAGGCGCGGACTTATGCCGCGCCCAAACCACCAAA
>CAYWOZ010000328.1:0-2562 GCA_964458675.1 uncultured Saprospiraceae bacterium | reverse complement strand
GTTTTTAATTTTTTTCATGTCTCTTAATTTTTATGTTGTTAATCGCTCTATTTATTAATAAGTTGAATCCAATATGAATGGCTCCTTGCGCCAAAAAATCCGTTAATAGGTCATCTTCATTGTTGAAATTTTTCAAAACGTAATCCCAATTAAAGAATAACTTTGCAATATCGTCTCCAAACTCTACTCTAAGGTTTAAATCGAGTAGAAAAGAAGGAGATAACTCTATTAATCTATCAAATTTGGTAATATCATTAGTTGGTATACCACCAAATCCACCTGAATCAGAATAATTGAAAATTTTGCCGGTCAATCCCAAATTGAAATTCACTCTCCGATTTGGCTTTAATACTGCTCCAGCTGAAAATGCATATCTCTGAATACCTAAATTAACTCCTGCATTCAAGATATCGGTGAAAATTCTTTCAAATTGCCCAATCCCGTAGGATACAGTACTGTGCAATTTTATAGACTTTTCATCGCCATAATCAATTATTCTATAAATTCCTATGTCACCCGAAAATAATTGTCCCTTTGACAAATGGGTATTAATTGTTGGGCTACTACTCCCGAAAGAGAAAAAATTTGCCCCTATTGTAAAGTTCTTATATACTCCATAAGAAACTCTCGCACTTGGAAAATCAATATTACTTAATGCTCCTGATGCTATTTGAAGACTTAAGTCTCCCTTATTAGTTATGTTATCAAAAGCGCCGTACTCTGGGATGTAAACGTTGTTTGACAATCCGCTTATTTGGCTCATCAAAGAATTGATTGTCATCAACATAATGACACAGGTTAATGTCCCGTAGTTTTTTAAATGGTCTTCCAATTCTTGAACAATATTCAAATATTACTAAAAATAGACAAAAAGTCCACTAAAATAACTTCTGATATACATATTAACATTTAATTATGTCACAGTAGTGTATTATCAGCGCTTTTTAACACAAAATGCCCTTCAAAAACAAAGACGCGATGAAGGGCATTTTGGTTGGGTATATATTAGTATTTATTTAATTATAAGCATTTTTCTCTGCGCCTTGTTAGATTTGGTTTCTAAAGTGTAATAAACCAGTCCGCTTACACTAAATTGCTTAGCATCAATTAAGACTGAATTGTAGCCAGCTTCGTAAATTCCTTTAAGAGAATATAACTCCTTACCAGAAAGGTCAAAAATCTTTATCATGGCTTCAGACCTACTAGGTAGTTCGAAGCTAATCGTTGTGTGATCTTTTAATGGATTAGGTGTATTTTGATGTAAAGTAAATTTAGAAGATTGCTCAAGATTAGCATTATCAAAATCAAGATTAAGCCCAATCACCTTATCGTTAAATTTATATGCTTCTGCAAGTGTGTATTGATTTACAATTGCCAGCTCTTGACTAAGCAAAAGCGATTCTAAAGCCGATACTTTTAGTGAAAATAAAACCTCATTGTCCTCCTTAGAAATGGCTTCTCCCATAACATGGAAGGATGATGTAAGTCTACCCTCTTGCAAATATGTTTCTCCAAAATTTTGCTCAGTAATATTTAAGCTGCCAGGCACAAAATCTAGAATCTCGATCTTATCCTGGTCAAAACCAAGTGTAAATTGGAATCCGTTTACTTGTTCAAAATCAGAGGCCATAAAATCAATACTGTATTCTTCCCCCTTTTGTAAGTTAGCATCATCTATAGTAAATGATAAGGTATTCGGAAAATTACGCTCTTCCACATCTCTGTCTACCAAGTTTGAAGAAGAGTAATCCAGATCCCCCATTTTAATCGCAACAAAATCAGCGTCTGTAATATCTGCGTTCAAATCAACATCCAAGTAGTACGGGTAATCTTCGTTGAGTGGATTTGTATTGTTCTGGAAGACATGATTCGTTGGAACGAAGACCCATGAGTCTACCATTGGGAATTCGGTGATTTGGAACAATATCAATTGCCTTAATTCTACCATATCAAAAATATCAATGCTTCCATCTCTGTTTACATCTGCAGCAATCATCTTATATGGACTATCGATTGCGTTAATTTGTAAGACGTGTTGAGCCATTATTACTAAATCAAAAGTACTGATCCCATTAGCTGGATTATCTACTTTATTAGGTTCCACACGGTAAGCATTTTCACTACTTAAAATTAAATTGAACACACCTAAATCGTCGGTAAGGCCCATTTCTTGGCCATCTATCATTACACTTACTTCAGGAATTGCTATGCCTATTTCATTTTTAGTACTACCTATCAATCTAGAAGCACCAAAACCTATGTCTTCGCAGTTGCCCATATTATCTTGCAAGTCAATATCAACCAAACAGAATTCAGAATTTCCTGCTTCATCTTCAATCCAAACTTCAACTGAAATAGTGGGTAAGAATAAATCCCCACAGCACAGCTCAATCGATGGGCTCAATGCACCTATATCACCAGCAAATCTAATTCTTGCATTTGCCTTCCACTCCTCATCGCTTCTTTCTGTGCAATTATCTTCTGCATACGTAAGCAAGTCTGCAGCTGCGATGTCAACACAGGCTCCATTATTCATAGTAACAGTAGTAACTCCTTGGCAAA
>CAYWOZ010000327.1:0-2604 GCA_964458675.1 uncultured Saprospiraceae bacterium | reverse complement strand
TACAAATCGATGGAAGTTTTGATAATGTTATTATCGGACATGAATATGGTCATGGAATCTCTATCCGCCTAACTGGTGGTGCATCCAATTCCAATTGTCTTAATACAAATGAACAAATGGGAGAAGGTTGGAGTGACTGGATAGGATTAATGATGACTATCGAATCCACTGACATTGGAGAAACGGGAAGAGGCATTGGTACATACGCAACGTCTCAATCTACTGCTGGCGTAGGTATTCGTGATTTCCCTTACTCTACAGATCTAGCAGTGGACCCTAGAAGCTATAATGATATCATGACCGCTTCCATACCGCACGGAGTTGGCTCTGTTTGGTGTGCGATGCTCTGGGAAATGACTTGGATTTTGATAGATGAATATGGATTTGATTCTGATTTGTACAATGGTACTGGAGGTAACAATATAGCTATGGAGTTGGTAACAGAAGGGCTTAAACTTCAACCCTGTAGTCCAGGTTTTATAGATGGAAGAGATGCCATATTAGCCGCTGACCTTGCACTCAATGGTGGGCAAAATGAGTGTTTTATTTGGGAGGCCTTTGCGAAGAGAGGATTAGGAATTAACGCTACGCAAGGGAGTTCAAATTCTAGAAGTGATGGCAGCGAAGATTTCACAATTCCTGCCTCTTGTATTACAATGTCTACTGGAGTAGTCCTTACGGAGAAAACAGTTGATAAAACTAGCGTTATCGCAGGAGACACTTTAACATATACATTAACTTTTGACAATCAAACATCGATTGCTTATACTAACCTAATTATATCAGATACGCTTGAATCTGGCCTGAACTATGTACCAGGGAGCGCTACAAATGGAGCCACTTTTAACAACGGAATAGTAAGTCTATCAGGAATTAATGTTGCATCTTCCAGTATTACTTCATTTAGTTTTCAAGTAGTAGTTGATCCTACTATTAGTAGTCTTAGTCAAAGCTTTCTTGATGAAGTCGAAAATGGAAATACGGATTGGGTTATTGCTAATAGTAATACAGGTCAAGACGGATGGGTTATTGATAGCACCAACCCATTTCAAGGAGCCAATAACTGGTTTGCCGAGAACACAAATACTCTGAATATAAAAGAACTGACCTTAAAAGCGTCTTCAAAAATCACATCAACAAGTGAATTAAGATTCTGGCATACATATAGAATATTTCCAAATTTTGATGGAGCAAGGGTTGAGATCAGCGTTGATAACCAAATCACCTGGATTGATTTAGAAACTGCTTTTACTTTAAATGGCTATAATAGCTCTTTTGTAAACGATGGGGTAACTTTACAAGCATTTGGAGGAACAAGTGGTCAGCAATATATTGAAACTGTGGCGGACTTGAGTCCATATGCAGGTGAAAATATTTTTGTGAAATTTACGATGTTTCATCTTGGAAACCCCAGTGGCACAGGGTGGAATATTGACAACATAGAAATCTCCAATACGGAAAAGACAGCTCAAAATATAGCCTCGTTTGCAGCTAATCCAAGCTTTGATAGAATGGAAAGCATCTACCCACCTACAGATATTATTCTTGGTACATGCTCCGATGGAATTCAAAATGGAACAGAGACTGGTATTGATGTGGGTGGGGGTTGCTCCCCAGCTTCTACTTGTGATTTTGATCTAGTCATAAATGCAAACTCTGCTGCTGGCGGAACGTTTCAGGTGCAGAATCAAATTACTTCTTCTGTAAACATCACAAGCAATACAAATTACTTTGCGAGTTGCATACTACTAGAGAATGATTTTGAAGTAGCTATTGGGACTGAGTTCTTAGCAGAAATAAATGCTTGCACGCCGTTCTCAGATGATAGTGACCTTGCCTTAAAAGTTATTTCTACTGGCAACGATGGAAAGAAACAAACTACGGTGATAGATGTAAATATCCCAACAGCCGGTAAGTACACCTTGCAACTTACACAGGAAGATGGAAAAGTGATCTATCTCTCAAATCAAGAATTTGAAAAAGGAGTGCATAGAATAAATGTGGAAACAGAGGATTCATTTATTCCAAATAAAATTGATGTAGTCAAGGAATAATGAATATTATTTCATAATAAAAAAGCCAGCATTGAAATTTACAATGAAGGCTTTTTTATTGTGAATGAAGCTGTATGTTATACCGCTTGGATGACATCATACTTAGTAATAATGTGCATTTCTCCAGCTTTGTCTTCAGCAATAACAGCAGGGTTTTGCCTACTGATATAATTACCCAACTGACTACATGGTAAATCTTCTTTCACCACTGGAAATGGAGCACCCATAATATCTTTAATGGTACTCTTTTCAACCAAGTCAGGATTTTCAAAAACGAAATTCAATACCGTCCCTTCAGTAATAGACCCTACTATTTCTTCTCCCCTTTTTACAGGAAGCTGAGAAAGGTCTTTCTCTTTCATAATAGATATTACTTCACTGATTGTATCTGACACCTCAGCGGCGAGAAAGCCCTTACTAGTCTTAAACCCAATCAAGTCTTTCACGCGCATCTCTGTATCTAGGAAACCACGTTCCCGCATCCATTCGTCATTGAATATCTTTCCAACATAACGACTCCCGTGATCATGAATGACTACTACCACTACAT
>CAYWOZ010000326.1:0-2649 GCA_964458675.1 uncultured Saprospiraceae bacterium | reverse complement strand
GCTAATAGTAGGCGTGTTTTTCTTTGGGGCAATAGCGATTATAAGTAGTAGAAATATGCCTTTAAGAAGATCATTTTTTACGCGATTTTTGCAAGTCACTTTCTCTATTAAATTGACCACATTTTAGATGATTTGGGGCCATCCCTCGCAGGAAAAGCGAGGGTCGCTGTGCTACTAGGCTCGCAGGTCTGCTCGGCCCTTCGGGCTGCCTTCCTTCGTCAGTCACCTATCCGCAGCGCTTGTCCGGAAGAAGTAAATGTAAAACAGAAAAATACTAAATGTAAAATGTAAAATGTATAAGAAAGCTATATGTAAAACTGACCTATCTATTCACTTTGCATGTCTCTCCTTTTTAATTTTTCAGTTTTACATTTTGCGATTAATTTGGTTGGTTTCGCGTTTGTGGGCGCATGCAATGCGCCCCTACATTTGCGGTTTTACATTTTACATTTTTCGGTTTGCGGTTTTACATTTTGCGGTTTTTCTTTTCACTCTTCATTAAGCATCCTTAGGAACTCATTAACAACACGCCCCAATCCTTAGTCATAGCTTTGTTTTCAAGGCTTAAAACACCTCCATTTTGCTTGAATATTCAATGAGCTAAAAAATAGGATGCACCAATTTCAAAAACATGCGCATCCCTAAAAATAAAACTTATGTATAGATTCGTATTAATTTTATCGTGCTTCTTATTCATAGCTTGTTCTGCTGACAAACAAGCAAGCATGGATGACCAAGAACACCATCACGCAAAAACTGCTCTTTCTATTTCTCATGAGCTAGAAATTGAACCTCCTAGAACAACACAACAGTCACCAAGTCCAAAGGAATTCGACATAGATAAAGCTAGTAAAATAATCAAAAGAGGCTATATTAAATTTGATGTCGAGAACATTGAATCTGCAAAAACTAAAGTTGACCATATCTTGAAGGAATGCAAGGGGTATTATGAGAATGACCAATTCAACACACACCCAAACAAGCTTAATTATTCTTTGCAACTTCGCGTTCCTAATGCCAAATTTGACTCCTTACTTACGGTAGTCGAGTTTGGCATCGGAGAGCTAAAGTCAAAAAGTGTAAACGCCTCTGATGTTACAGAAGAGTATCTGGACTTGAATGTCCGCCTTAATAACAACATGGCTTACTTAGATCAATACAAAGAGATTCTCAAAAAAGCACAAACCATAAAGGAGATTCTAATCGTGCAGCAAGACATCAGAAGAATGGAAGAAGAAATTGAGAGTAAAAAAGGGCGTCTCAAATACTTAGAAGACCAAGCTGATTACTCCACCTTAAATATCGAGCTAAGCGAATTGATTGTAGCAGAGATTGCAGGTGCGCCAGGCTTTGGTACAAAGGTTATTACCGCTTTTAACAATGGAGTCAATGGCTTCTTATTTATATTCATTGCGCTTGTCAATATTTGGCCATTTTTCTTTGTGTTGCTTATGGTGTTTATTGCGCGAAGATCGATTAGGAAGCTAATAGGTGCTTAAGGTATACAATGTGCTGCCGTCCCACTGGGACTCAAAGAGTTTTTATGCCTCTAGGTAGGGCTCACGCCCTACCCTCTGTGCTATCGCCTTTCCAAGGCTCGTTTCTTAATACAGTTAATATCACTCTAAATCGATTAGCTCTTTTCTTATTCGAAACTAAATATGGCAGGTATACATAAAAGTACCAAACTGAAAGTAAAATTATAATTTGACCTGAGAATGAGCGTTGGAGGCGCTACAGCACAAAGCCCAGGGCATGAGCCCTGGGTGCATAAATTATAAGATTCATTTTGGCGAGATTTTTGGCTAAAAATCATGACAAAATGCAAACTAGAATTATGTTTAAATTTATCAATTCACACCCCAACTTCGATGGTTTCGCAACCCTGAACATTTACTCTTCTTAAAACATTCTTAATAATTTCATTATTTTTACCTTAACCCCATAATCATTAAAGTCTATCAAAAAAGAATTAGAGATGAAAATTCAATTCACTTTCTTATGGATATTATTTACAACTCAGACTCTAATTGCGCAAAAGAATCCCTATGAAGTAATGTTTTCTTATGAAATTGAGCAAGAATTAGCCGAGGGTATTTTATCCTCCTCTAAAGCAGGGCTCTTTTATACTTTAATTGGAGACTACCATATTGCAATGCATTGTTCAGATCACTCAGTTTCCTGGGGTGTTGATAGCCTAGACCTTACAGAGTATGCTTTTAGCAACGCCTTAGACGAGATTTCAAATGCAGCAAAAAATCATCAAATAGTAATAATTAGTGAAAATCATTTACAAGTTCAACACCGGATATTTTCAAAAAAGATAATTTCTGAATTATCTAAAAATGGCTTTAATCACCTTGGTTTAGAAACATTTACGCACGTAACTGATGACAATATGCTGCTGGACTCAACATTGAGTGATAGAGGCTATCCCCTTAATTCTCCTTTGACAGGTACCTATACTTTAGAACCAAAAATGGGAAATTTAGTGAGAAGTGCAATAGAAGAAAATTATATTTTGTTCGCTTATGAAAAATTCAATAAAGTTAAAGGCAAAGACCGAGATGAATTGCAAGCAGATAACATTATTAAATATTGAGTCCACTCCGAAAATACAGTCAATAGATTATAGAGATAAGAAAGAGT
>CAYWOZ010000325.1:0-2650 GCA_964458675.1 uncultured Saprospiraceae bacterium | reverse complement strand
ATCAAAATTACTTTTTAAACTTTCGCCTCAAGGACTAGACCATGAAGTTTGGGACAATTTGAATCAGGCTAAGTTTCAGGCGGAAGGATGTAAGAATTAAACTTCAATACGAATTCAACAACTCCGTAAGTTCATTAGCTACTTTGATAGTATCATCTTCAATATAGCGACGTTCATGTCCCATGAATTTAAACAAACCATAAAATTCATCATTATCCATTATCACCCCCTAACTCTCCAATTGAGATGTCTTTATCTCGTTCAAAATTATGATTTATTGATTTCACTTCAGATAGCTCAAGTTCGTAAGCATTGTTCTTATTTTTTATCTTGATGACATCCTTTGATATATGCACCACTTTATTAGCCTCTGTATTTTCTATATCATTAACCTTAATGGCCTTTAGAAAAAGTGGAACTGTGGAGATTAGCAAGAATATAGTTATATAAATGGAGAAGAAAAATATCGAAGCTATAGCACAAATAAGGGCAAATATCGAGAAGTAATAAAAGATTTTCGTTTCGGACTTAGCATCCTTAGCGCTTCGAATAGTAAAGACATCACCTTGTTTTTCTAGTTGATAATTGTATCGTTTCAGAACTGACTCTAGAGTAGTTGTATTCATGGTATTAACTTTTTAGTATTTATTGGAATTCGAATCAAGATATTTATAATAATGGAAATGGAGTCTAAATCGTTCCATTATTGCAATCTCTATTCAAGTCAAATTCCTATATAGAAGTCAACACTATACTCTCTTTAACAACTCTTCCATACTAATCACTTCTGCAAATTCGCTATTCAAACTTGCTAAGGCTGTTTGATGTATGATTTCCGCAGAGAAAACTTCTCCATCGATTCCCTTTCTATCAAAAGTAGCGGTAACATCAGATAGGAGTAAAACATCAAATCCAAGATTCCCAGCCATGCGTGTAGTCGTTGATATACAGTGGTTAGTAGTCATGCCTACAATGACCAATTTATTAATGTTTTCCTTTTCCAATCTTTCTTTCAAATTAGTTCCTATAAATGCAGAATTCACATCTTTTTCAATGACTGGCTCACCATCGATGGGTTTGACTTCATCCTTGATTTCAAAGCCTGGATGGGACTTATGCAACCTAGATATTGGATTCTGAGAGCTATGAATAATATGAAAAATTGGCAAATCTAACTCTCTCCATTTTCGCAATACTTCAGCAGCTTTAGCTTCAGCGTCTTTGTTATTCCGATTTCCTCCCCAATAGTCTTCATCGTCGAATCCTTTTTGAATATCAATTAAAAGCAATGCGGTATTTTGTTCCCTTAAATTCATAAGTATTTTAAATTTGACACAAATATAATCTAATCAGTTCTTGTTTTCATTAAACATCTAGTACTCTAGAAATAATCGCCTTAAACATTTTCATTCCAGTCGGTATCAACTCATCTGGAAAGTCATAGTCCTTATTATGCAATGAAGGAGTTTCGATTCCAGCACCCAAACCAAACATTCCTGTTTTGTATTCTTTAGAGAACCAACCAAAGTCTTCGCCGAACTTGAAAGGGAATGGCCTATCCTTCTGGCTAGCTCTAATGCTTTTAGCAGCCTCTTTAATAACAATATTGCATTCTGGGTAATTATCAGCTGCTGGGAAATATTCAAACCAATCGATATTGTGCTGTATAGAATTCTCTTTACAAATTTTTTCTATAGCTGCTACAATTTTCTTTTGTAAGCTATTCATTTTGCTTGAATTCCATGTTCGAATAGTATAATGCAGTTCAGCATCGGCTGGAGAAATACCATAGGCTTTCTCCCCCATCCTGATATGCACAGGTGTGAGGACAGCAAAATCACTTTTATTTGGATCGACTTGATTTAGTTTATCCAATTCTTCTATTATTTTGGAAATTGTGCTGCTTGGATTAATTCCTTTTTCAGGTTCTGCTGCATGGGATTCTACTCCTGTGATAGAAATCGCAAAACTGATAACTTCCGCTGAGAAGCCTGCGTCCATGGTGATGACCTGATGCATTTTTTCTCCAGGTATATTGTGCAAAGCAAACAGGTAGTCAATTTGCAATTCCTTGAAAGCTATATCATTCATCATTTGCTCTGCCCCTTTTCCTGTTTCTTCCGCTGGCTGGAACAGTAAGACTACTTTTCCTCTCTCAAATCTCTGTTCTTGTAGCCAATCGCATAGGCCTGCTACAATTGTCATGTGTCCGTCATGACCACACTTATGGGATACACCTTCACACTTCGATTGGTATGGGAGCAATATATCCTCTTGTATTGGAAGCGCATCCAATTCGCATCGAATCGCTATTGTGGGTCCATCCACGCCAAATTCATAACAAACTGCTAGGCCATGGCCTCCTATTTTTGTAAACACTCTAGTAGGATTTTTATCCTGAATAAAGTTTACAATACGAATAGCCGTTTCAGATTCGCTGTTGGACAATTCTGGATATTGATGTAGTTCTCTTCTTAAATTGACTAGTGCCTCAATCATTCAAAATATTATTTTATATAGGGGCATCTCTATTAACCCCATTCAAGATGTAATCAAAAATTGTAAATTTTTTATTCCTTTTATCATCGCGAACTACTTCGCACGCCGTCAAGAAGTCGTATAAATTGCTTATCAGTCGCTTAGCTAAGGC
>CAYWOZ010000324.1:0-2658 GCA_964458675.1 uncultured Saprospiraceae bacterium | reverse complement strand
AGTAATCAATTTTCTTCCTGTTTGTTGACAAAGCTTTAGGATAGTCTTTTTTTACTTCACTTTGGTACATTGCCAAGGTTTCGTATAGCAATGCTTTCGAATATTCATCATTCGTTTTATCAAAAATTTCAAAAGCTTGATCGTATTCTTTTTTACCAAGTTCAGGCTTATAAAAAACCGTTGTCGTATCAACATGGATCCCAGATAACATTCCAAGTGCATTACCAATGATAAATTGATCTTTTACTTTTTTAGCATTTGATATGGCTTCATTTAGATATTCTATTGCGGGACCTGGTTTATCTATATCTCGCATAGTGGAAGCCATATTAAGGTAGGTAATTGCTGCTGATTTCCAATCTTTTGTTGCCTTTGCAAAGTCTATCGTTTTTCGACAATAAAAAAGATCTTTATCAATATTTCCTAATTGGCTATATAAAAGACTTAGGTTTCCATAGGCTGTTATTTTATACGTATTAGTAGGAGTATCATTATTTGCTTCCAAAATAACGAGTGCTTCTTCAAAATAAGGAATAATAGTAGCTGGGGCCTCTCGTAAACCAGCTCGTACAAGACCTCTGTCGGTCAGTGCTTTTGCATACAATAATTGATTCCCATTTGATTTTGAGACTTCTATAGCCTTATCTAATGGAGCTATTGCCAACTCAAGAAAAGATGGATCGTATGATCCCAAAAATAACCGAGTATAAGAAAATCCAGTAGAGGCATGCAATTCTGCAACTAAGTCTAAGTCTGCATTTGTAGGTGTATTATCAATCGCTTCTTTAAAGTAGGGAAGTGCTTCTTTATATTTTTGGTTCATCCTTAAACCCTCAATCCGTGAGTAAAAAACAACTATATTTCAATAATTGAAAATAGGATGAATATTTTAATTAATCACACAACACTTATTTTACGGTTCATTAAATTCTGAAAAAATAGAGTCATAAAAAACTATTTTTGCAATTAGTAGAATAGAATATAAACCTCAACAATGTTGAAGAGTAAACGCTCGATCCTTGGTTAGATTAAATAGTAAAATAAAGGTTCTGAAAAAGAAATGACAGTGGATTTGATCGAGGGAGACAAATTGTCCAAGCCTTATTTTTCCGCATAAATCTTGATGGAAAAAGTATCAACTTGATCATCACAGTTCGAATTTTCAATCTATTATATTTTCCCTTTGGATTAAGTAAAGGAGATAAAACAGCTTGATTTCCTATGATTCTAAGAAGATTAAAAACAAGTTGTGAGATCCCTACAAATAGTTTATTCGTATTAAATTTAGAAGAAGGCAATCGTTCAATATCTAGATCTGTTTTGAACTCAGAATGAAATTGTTCAGAAGTTCCATGATCTTTATATAGGTCTATAACTTTTTTGGGAGCGTAAATAGATTGAGGTAAATTAGTTCGCCAAAAGTGAATACTTCGATAAGGGATAAGCAAAGGTTGTCCAGTATTAATATCATTATTTAATTCCACAACAGATATTATTCGTCTACATTTGGCTTGAATAAATTTACCTGATTCATCATACATTCCAGCCATGTAATCTTGTTCAGCATAGTAACGAACACTTCCATTTGGATAAGATATTTTCGAGCTGTAATTATTCATAACATAGTCAGTAAGAGTAGCTTTTGCTGATTTTACGTTCTTTCCTTTCAAATGATGTTTTACAAGATAATAAGTGTTCTTCAATTTACTCAGGCCAATAATATTCTTATCTGAATCATTTCCAGAATCAAATCTAGCAAGTAGTTTCTGGCCAGGACAAAGTCGCCGAGCGAGGTTTAAAGTCTTTAAAATATACTCCAAAGTGCCTGGACAATTTGAGTGTGCATTACCTTTTCTAAATTCATGATTTAATAAATATCCTTGCCCTCCGATGTTGGTCATCATCGGAGCAAAACCTTTAATCTTTGGTCGATAGGATTGTGCCACTCCTTCTTTTTTGGAGCCTGTGTTATCGAAAACCGTAACATCAAAATCAACAGGTATTAAATGAGTATCTGCTATAGATTGAGGGGATGCATATTTTTTCAAGAGCGCAAAATTTAATTTATCCAAAGCATCATAAATGAATTCTTTTTCTGCTCCAAGCTTATCCAGTCGTTGCCTTAAAGTCTCCTTTGAAGGAAGTCCTTTCAAACCCAAAGCCTTCTGAAAAAAAGAGTCATTCCTATATAAATCAATCGACTCAAAATGGGGACAACCAGTTGCAAGAAGCCCCAAACAGGAAACTAAAATATCACGATCTGAAAGTGAATTAAATGTAGGATCAACAGACAAACAATGCCATCTTAAAATACCATTAAAATCAATCGAATCTAGCAGTTTAGAAATTAGGCATAAACCAGTATTGGATTGTAAATTTTGATCCGTATATTCGATGTTGAAAATCATAGAAAGAGAGCTTCTTTAGTGAGTCAAGGATATGTGGTAATACCCTAATTTACAAAAGTTTATGCTCTCTTTCTTATTTATCGCTCACGGATTAACGTAAAAACGACACACAACAATGTGCATAGCGACCATTTTTCCCTAGCGGGAAAAAAAGTCGCTTGCACTGAGCGTTAGCGGTTATTAAAAATATAAAACCTTAAGTTCAAATATGAAACGCAACACTTTGTAAAAAAGACAATACATTGTGTTA
>CAYWOZ010000323.1:0-2664 GCA_964458675.1 uncultured Saprospiraceae bacterium | reverse complement strand
CTTCCAATAGGGTAATGTCCGTTTTGTCATTACTCATTGCTTTAGGCAAGTACTCATTCAAGCTGGTCTCATAGTCCATTAGACCTTCTTCAACCAATAGTTCTACAAGAGAAGCAGTAAACACCTTTGTAATACCTCCCAATTCAAAAATGGAATTTGTTTTTGGGACTATATCTTCTGCCATGGATAAAGAGCCATAACCATAAGTATAAACAGAGTCCCCTTGGATGATTCCGATGACCATTCCTGGTATTTTTTCAAAATCGATTTCAGCATCGAAATATATAATCTTGTTAAGTTCCTTTTCTATTTTCTCTTGAGATTGAGCAAAGCTAGTGTTTGAGGTGAAGAGTAAGGAAAGTGACAAAAATATCGTCACGGCGAAAATGTGTAATTGATTCATGGATACGGTTCTTTTAGATATTCCCCTAACAGCAGATTTACGCAAAACAATTCCCATTCATTAAAATATTTACTAAAAATACCCAAAAGTTAAAGGTGTTTTCCCTTCATCGCCTCTTGAATAGCCTTATCCATTGCCAAATGTGCTAAAGGAGAAGTGAATTCATTTAACTTTTGAATAGCTAAATTAATCAAATCTTTGTCTTCGCCGTTTTTTGCGTCATCTAGTTTTGCTCTTAAAGTAGTTAAAGTTGTGGATTGTTCTTCAGATAGCAAGCCTTCATTTTGTTCGACGAACCTATCGACTCCAAGTAAGATATTGGCTGCTTCATTTCTTGCCTCTAGTAAGACTTTTATTTTCATGTCTGACTCTGCATTTTGAATAGAGTCTAAGAGCATTCGAGCCATCTCTTCTTCACTTACTCCATATTGCGATTTTATCACCACTTCAGTTTTAGTGTCAGAGCGCGTTTCTTTAGCCCTTACCTTTAATATACCATCTGCATTCACAATAAAATGAATCTCTATTTTTGGGATACCTGCAGGCATTGGTGGTATTCCTTTCAGAATAAATTCTCCAAGCTTTCTATTATTCGCTACAAGATCCCGCTCGCCTTGATAGACCGCAACTTTTAGATTTGTCTGCCCATCTACCGAGGTAGTATAGGATCGTCCAGCTCTAATCGGAACTTTAGAATTTCTTTGAATGATAGGATCCATAAGTCCACCCACTGTTTCTATTCCTAGAGAAAGGGGTGTGATGTCCAAGAGTAGCATACCTTTTTGATTCCCACTCAGTATGTCCGCTTGTATTGCTGCTCCTAATGCTACCACCTCATCAGGATTAAGGGAGTCATTAACAGGTTTTTCAAAAAACGCAGCAACGGCTTCTTTCACTATAGGCATTCTAGTAGATCCTCCTACAAGAATGAGTTCGGCTATTTCTGAGGTAGTTTTCTCTGCATCCTTAAGTGCCATACGACAAGCTGCTATCGTTTTCTGCACTAAAGGATCTACTAAGTCCGCAAAGCCTTTTGTATCCAGTGACAATGTATGGTCTTTACCATTTCGGTTGATGCTGATGGTAGACGAAGCTTCTTTACTTAGCGTCTTTTTAGTTTGTTCAGCGGCTAAACGCAATTGCTGCATCGCTTGTTTATCGGACTTCCATTCTTCTAGTCCCTTTTCCGCTATCCAATGATCAAGAATTGCTCTATCAAAATCGTCCCCTCCAAGAAAAGTGTCTCCATTGGTAGACAACACCTCAAATACACCATCTTGTATATGTAATATCGAGATATCAAACGTACCTCCTCCCAAATCGTACACTGCTATCATTGCATTCTCTGTTGCTTCTAACCCATAGGCCAACGCAGCCGCTGTTGGCTCGTTGATGATACGCAATACGTCTAAACCTGCCAATTTTCCAGCGTCTCGTGTAGCCTGTCTTTGAGCATCATTAAAGTAAGCAGGGACGGTAATCACCGCTCTATTCACTTTTGTTTTTAGTTCCGCTTCTACATTTTGCTTTAACTGTTTTAGGATTTGAGCAGACAATTCGATAGGAGAATAGAATCTATCTCTAATCTGAATTTTGACCAATTTGTCTTCATCCTCATCAATCACCTTATAACTAAAGTACTGTTCGAAGTCTTCGACATCTCCAAAGGACTTACCCATCAATCGCTTGATACTGTATATAGTGTTTTCTGGGTCGGCTTCCATTTTGAGGCTGGCCTCATGTCCGACTTTTATCTCTCCTTTTTGTTCAAAATATATGATGCTGGGTACCAAAGTATGCTTTCCATTGGCGTCCTTGATAGCGATAGGTATATTATTCTGTGTATAGGCGGCGATACTATTCGTGGTCCCTAGATCTATCCCGATGATTATCTCCGAAGGCACATCCTCTGCCTCGCCCGTCTTTAAGTTTATTGGTATCCTTGCCATGTACTTTTATTTGATGTGCAAAGATAACAAGCCTAATTGGTTATGGATTTGATTTAGTGTTTTATTTAAGGATGATTGCGTTAATTTAGGGATTATTTTGGGGCCTACCCAGCTTACCTCCTTTCGTCGGTAAGCTGGGTCGTTACGTTCCAGGGCTCGCTTGGCGCTCGGCCTCTCGTACCTCGAGTCTAGTCCTCCTTCGTCGGACTACCCTTGCACATCACTAGTCCAAAAGTTTATAGTATTAAGGTACTTGATTCTTCTAGAGACTGTTGTAGCCTCGGCAGGTTTGCCTCGGTTCCCCGCCTACAT
>CAYWOZ010000322.1:0-2669 GCA_964458675.1 uncultured Saprospiraceae bacterium | reverse complement strand
TTATCAGTCGCTTAGCTAAGGCTAAACTCCCTCTTCGCGCCTCGTAGTTCACGCGCTAAATGAAATTTACATTCTTTCAGAGGTTAATAGAGGTGCCCTAATAATACTTAAACGAACATCATGATTAATCGAGTAACACTTGTAGGAAATTTGGGTAGAGACCCTGAATTGAGAAAACTAGAAAGTGGCGTTTCTGTCGCTACCTTTTCTATAGCTACCAATGAGAACTACAAAGACAAAGAAGGAAATTGGCAGACTAAAACAGAATGGCACAATGTCGTTTGTTGGAGAAACTTGGCTGATAGTGTTGAGGCTCGTTTTAAGAAAGGTAGCTTAACTTTTGTCGAAGGTAAGTTGACACATCGTAAGTATCAGGATAAGGATGGAAACGATAAATACATCACTGAAGTCGTAGCAAATACCGTACGATTATTAGAAAGAAGAGATGCTTCACAAAGAGACCCTAACAGTCTACCTAATGAAGTGCCTGCTACAAATACGTCAAATACCAGTACAAACACTAGCGCTAATGATGCCAGCGACTTACCGTTCTAGGACGGTAAAAGCGCAACTTTCAGCATGAATATTCGTTTTTAATAGGCAACAATCATCTGTTAATTTGGAACCAGAACCCGAAAGTTCGTATTTCTTTTCTTTTTTACTTTTCCTGCCCTTAGTAGCATTCAATTCTACTGTGTTAGTTCTAGCATTGCTTTTGCTGCTGCTGATTACCCTATCGGCATTAATAAGTAGTTCTGAAGTAGCTTACTTTTCACTTTCTCCAACGGATATCAAAAACTTAGAAGATACAGGAGATAAAAAGTCCAATAGAATACTCAAACTATTAAAAGATCCTAATAACTTACTGGCCACTATACTGATTAGTAACAATCTAATCAACATTGCCATCATCTTGGTCATGGCTAAGTTTTTGAATCTGCTAATTCCAAGTTCCTTTTTTGAAGACGCTGGTCAATTTCTACATCAGTACACCCCTTTCTCTTATTTTGAAGCACAGACCTGTGAACAGTTATTGGAAGTTTTAATCACCGTTGGTTTGGTTACTTTCATTTTGGTTCTTTTTGGCGAAGTTGCCCCGAAGGTATACGCTCAACTTAAGCGAATAAATGTGGCTCGATTTACTAGTCGTTTGCTAAGCATTTTGTCAAAGATATTCTTTCCTTTAAGTGCTATTCTAGTATCTGGTACTTCATTGATAGAAAACTCTTTCGGAGATAGCGCTAATAACAAGCAGACTTCTATGGAGGATATTGACGAAGCGATTCAGCTGGCCGTAGGTGATGATGAACTTGCAAAAGAAGACCAAGGCATCTTGAGGGGGATTGTCAAGTTTGGCGACGTTCCAGTTAAACAGATTACCAAGTCTTATGTCGATGTTATCGCTGTAGACTTTAAAGATAAATACGATGTGCTTTTATCTACCGCTGAAGAGTCTGGATATTCAAGGATTCCGATTATCGATGATAGCTTCGATAATGTAACGGGTATCTTGTACGTTAAAGATTTACTGCCCTACTTAAATGAAGGACCAGAATTTGAATGGCAAAGTCTAATCCGCGCAAATGTTTTTTATGTTCCGGAAGCAAAGAAGCTGGATGACTTGTTAGAAGATTTTCAAAAGCAAAAGCAACACATTGCGATTGTGGTAGATGAGTTCGGAGGTAGTTCAGGAATCGTGACGCTTGAAGATGTCATCGAAGAAGTCATTGGAGAAATCAAAGACGAGTTTGATGGGGATGGAGAAATCGAGTTCAAAAAGATTGATGAGCTGAATTATCTTTTCGAAGGGAAGACCCTACTCAATGATTTGGGTCGTGTCATTTCTGCTCCACCAGAATTATTTGATGAGGCACGAGGGGATGCGGATTCATTAGCAGGACTAGTCTTAGAATTGTCAGGATATATTCCTAAAGTCGGAGAAATATTTAATAGCAACGGTTACCTCTTCAAGGTGGTCACTGTGAATAAAAGAAGGATAGAGCAAGTGCTTGTCACCTTGCCTAGTCCAACAGAAAATAATAATGAAACTTAAATACATCTTCTTAAGCTCCTGCCTTGTGGGTTTATCAATTAGTAGTCTTTTGACTACTCTTGTTTCTTGTGATAGTGACCGACCTGTCTACAATCCAAAACCAAGGGCATATCCTAAAATTGATTTTCCAGATCGTAATTATTATATTAAAGTAGACCCTACCGTTTGCCCTTTCTCTTTCGACCGGGCTAGTTACGCGGAGTTTGTTCAAGACACTGTTTTTTTTGGAGAAAAAACGGAAAATGATTGCTGGTTTGATTTGTATGTTCCTTCGCTCAATGGAACCATCCACTGTAGCTATTACTCAATTGACAAGAACAATACTTTAGATAAGTTAATCACAGACGCGCATACGTTGTCAAATAAGCATGGAATCAAGGCAGAGTTTATGGATGACTTCAAGGTCTCTAAGCCTGGTAAAGTCTATGGTAATGTGATGAACATTGAGGGAGACGTCGCTACTCCTTTTCAATTTTATCTAACGGATAGTACTTCACATTTTCTACGTGGTTCTCTATATGTGCGTTCGCAAATTAATACAGATTCTTTGATGCCTGTCTTTGAGTTTTTAAAAGCGGATGCGATGCATATGATTAATACTTTTGAGTGGGAGTAG
>CAYWOZ010000321.1:0-2682 GCA_964458675.1 uncultured Saprospiraceae bacterium | reverse complement strand
TCCATAAATGGTTTAAGCTGTCTACATAATTATACTCGGATTTGAGGTTTATGTGTCACTATTATAAAGTGTTTTCAAATATTAAATATCGATTATAATGTTTTGTGATTTTTAACTCTTAAAACAGGCTGATTCTAGTTTGCAATTTGTCATGATTTTTAGTTAAAAATCACGCCAAATTGGATTCTCCTCGAATATTACACAGGGCTCCGCCCTGTGCTATTATGTTAAACCCTTTCAGGGTTTTGGAATTCGACCTTTTAAAAATTAATACTGTTGCAAGTGATTTGGCTTCTTAATTGTCTCTTTCGATAGTATAATATTACTCAGTTTGAGTTTGAGAACCGAGTGGAAAAAGAGAAACAGTAAAAACTCAATATTCGAGGCTCAAACTCAAACTCTTTTCCAAACTCAATACTCGATGCTCAAACTCAAAGCTGGTTTTCGCGAGAAGGATAGTAAGGACTGACGCGGTAGCGGCAGGTGCGAAGCACGGAAGCGAAGCGGACTCCTGGATAGCCTGACCTGAGCGCTTTTCAGCGAAGGGCTCGCCCAAATAAATACCTAGCACATCCACATTAAAAGTCTGTACTGTCAGCATAAAACGATGATTTAAATTGACTGTTTATTTGTTGAATCGTTGATTTGTTTAGATCAAACATTTTAAACGAATACACAAATAAACAAATTCACATTCCATAATGCGAAAACCTATGATTTATTCTTTGGGTGTATTAAATACAATATATAGTTGCGTAAATAACTCTTACTTACCTGAAACCACAATTACAATCTCGCCCTTCACCTTTTCCACAGGTTCGTAATGTGCTTTGAGTTCAGAAAGAGGTGCACGAGTTACTTCCTCATGCATTTTGCTGATCTCGCGACAGACGCAAGCGAGGCGATCTTCACCACAGTGTTCGATCAACTGATCTAAACATTTCTTGAGGCGATGCGGACTTTCGTAGAGGACAAAAGTATGGGACAGTTCGGCAAGATAGATGAGACGTGTTTGCCTTCCTTTTTTATGCGGAAGAAAACCTTCGAAGTGAAATCGATCACAAGGGATGCCACTACTCACCAAGGCTGGCACAAAAGCAGTCGGACCTGGTAGACAGGTGATGGGGACATCATGTTCATGACAGGCCCTCGCTAATAAAAAACCAGGGTCTGAAATACCAGGTGTACCAGCATCTGAAATTAAGGCGATTACATGACCGCGCTGCATCATCTCGATAAGCTGGTCTACTACTCCATGCTCATTATGCGCATGGAAGGAACGCAAATCGTTTTGGATAGAATAGTGATCAAGGAGTCGCTTACTCGTGCGAGTATCCTCAGCATAAATAATGCTGGCAGATTTGAGCATCTCAATACCACGCATAGTCATGTCTTTGAGGTTACCGATGGGAGTAGGTACGATGTATAGCAAAGGCTTTGTTTGACTAGGCTAATGTTTCCAACTCATACTCGTAGGTCTCCATGATGAGATTGGCGAGTAATTTTTCACAAGCTGTATTGACTTTTGTCTTTGCAGAAGATTCATCGTCAGCGTCTAGCGTCATTTCGATGCGCTTGCCGATGCGAACATCGTTTACTCCACTGACATTGACGCCAGCCATATTCTTAGTTACCGTCTTGCCTTGAGGATCTAGAAGTTCCTTATGGGGCATGATATTGATGTGTGCTTTGAATTTCATATTCGAGGTATTGAAAAATTTATCAATTAGTGGACTCTGTTTTTGTAAACATATGTGCGCCTAGAGAATATAGAATATAAGTGGCCACAACCACTGACAAAGAATAATCTCTAAAGAACAAAAACATTCCTACTGCAAAGATGATAAATATGTATCGAATTTCGTTTCCTTTCCACGATAATCCTTTAAATTTTGAGCTAAACATGGGTAAGTCGCTAATCATGAGCAATGAAATACTTAAACCCATAGCTAAAAGGCTCCACCACTGGAAAATGGGCCATTCGGGATGACTATTATAGATAAGCAATAGGCCACCAGTAAAGACAGTGGCAGCTGGTGTATTCAAGCCCATGAAAGTATCCCCTTGTCTAGTATCTATATTGAATTTTGCAAGACGAAGCGCGGAGAATAGGGTTAGGACAAATCCAGCAGCTCCTTGAATGCTAATCGAACCTAAATCCCCATCTTGAATCATGTAAAATAACATAAAACCGGGCAGCACACCGAAGGACACGATATCGGCTAGAGAATCGAGTTCTTTGCCCATTTCGCTATATGATTTGAGTAGTCTAGCAACGAATCCATCTAAGAAATCAGCCAATAAACATATCGATAAGCAGAACAAAACAGCTGTTAAATCCTTTTGAAATAGGAACAATATGGCTAAGCATCCGCTTAACAAATTGACGAGAGTGATAAGATTGGGGATTCTAAACATGCATTTTAGTGTATATTCCAAGGCAATCTATTAAAATAAGCTTAATTATCAGAGCATATAGCGAAGTCATAACACTTTTGAGTAATTTTAAGGCGTTATAATTGCAATAACTGTAGGTCAAATGATATCAACTATTTCTAGATTTTCTTTCGTTTTTATTCTTCTTTGTTTTTGCCAAATCAGCGCTCAAAGCCAGGTCTTCAATGACTTTTGTAACAGTGCATTTAATATTGATAATCCAGAAGGGTTTTGCTCTGATGCTGG
>CAYWOZ010000320.1:1571-2685 GCA_964458675.1 uncultured Saprospiraceae bacterium | reverse complement strand
ATACCGTTTTCAAAAATTTCTACGGATTGGGTATGCGATTTCAGTACTATAATTCGATTGAAAAAGTGTGCCCAAACAGGGAAAATGAGGGTAATGAAAAATAGAAAAAGTAGTGTTATTCTAATTCGTTCTACTCCTTTTGTTCCTTTCCCATATCTTATAGCTAAGTATATAGCTAGACCAAGACCAATCAATCCAAATACAATCAAAAAAGTATTCAAGCTAGTCGTATAGGAGAAGTTATCCAGTTCAGTAACAAAAAGAAATATGGTCCCGAAGAAGAGGAATATCCCTAATATGACGTACGGCCATTCGCCTTTTTCTGGTTTTACGCGTTTTCTTTCGTCCATTATTTAATGCTCAAGATATATCTAAGCTTGAAGATATGGATTCCCAAATTAATCTGAGCACTATATTCATTACGATTAGGGTGACGAACAGCCTCTAATCATGTCTAAATAAGAGAGAAATGGAAATATTTTTTCTGTACAAAACCTCAAAAAAGACCAAAACATATGTATTTTCGTAATATTTAATATAAATATAAACAGTAAGTTGTACAATAAATGAGAGATTTGTACATTTATCGCTGAGAAATTACCAATACCCTAAACAATTTTTATTGAGCCTGCCTGAAGTCCTACCTAATTGGTGTGGGATTCCAAGAATTGTATAGTACCAATTATACCATTTAAGATTGAATATGTCAATATTGATTTTGAACTGAATTTTTCAAGATCATGTGAAATGGGCATACTCCAGTTGGAATGGTAATTCACCCAAGACCGAAGCAGAAGAAATACTTTTTCAACACAAAAAAGAGGCTAGTCCTCATGTTAGATTTGAATCAGAAGTTAAAAAATATAGTCAAGTCAGGTTTCGAGTTGCTGCAGATTGACCTTACCAAGAACATGCAGTATGACAGATTGACCAAAATCATTATGAAAAATGAATTGGCCTCTCATTCCAATTGCCTTGATGTAGGATGCCACGAGGGAGAAATGCTAGACAAGATGATTGAACTATCTCCTTTTGGTAAGCATATTGCTTTCGAACCTATCCCGCACCTTTTCGACAAGCTTCGAGAGAAATATAATGGCCATACTACTATCCA
>CAYWOZ010000320.1:0-1471 GCA_964458675.1 uncultured Saprospiraceae bacterium | reverse complement strand
TCCCGCACCTTTTCGACAAGCTTCGAGAGAAATATAATGGCCATACTACTATCCATCAGATTGCGCTGAGCAATAAATCAGGAGAGGTAACTTTTAATCATGTTAAAAATGCTCCTGCATATAGTGGCCTTAAGCAAAGATCATATAAGGTAGCCAATCCCGAAATAGACGAGATTAGTATTGAAACCAAAAGGTTGGATGACCTTATTTCAAAGGACAAGAGCATAGATTTTGTAAAGATTGATGTCGAGGGTGGTGAGTACGATGTGTTATTGGGTGGTATTGAAACTTTTAAGCGCTGCAAGCCGGTTTTGATTTTTGAGTTTGGTCTAGGTGCAAGTGATTACTATGGTACTACACCAGGTCAATTATTCGACCTGATTGTAACCCAGATTGGTCTAAATATCTATACGCTCGAAAATTTCTTAGGGGAGAAAACACCTATCTCTTTAGATACTTTCAAAAAAATGTACGCCGAAAATTCTGAGTACTACTTCGTTGCGAAGAAGGCTTGATATCGATTAATTTTTATAGCCTACCAGCAAAATGTTAATGATTGTTGTGGGCCATCACCAGACTTCGTCGGTGACCGTGTCGTCCGTTGTATGGCATATTTTGCACGCGCGCATCGTACAGACAGGGCATGCCCTGTCTCTACCAACCCAACGCAAAAATATGCCATGTCACTTCCACCACTTGTCTCTTACGCGCTCCGCTTGTCGTGCTTTGGCGCCTGTGGCGCGTCGCAAATGAATGTAATGACTGTGTGATTCCCTATTATGGACACAAGGCATCGTGTCCCGACGTTTTCACAATTTGGCAGGTAGGGGTCCTCGTGGCATGGCGCAACAAAAAAATGAAAATCAAAAAATTTATTCCTCTATCTTGATAAGCCGTTGATTGATTTGAAGGCCCTTGAAATTGGCTCTTAGAATGTATGCACCTGGCAGCAATATTTGTAGATTCATTTCGAGCTTCTGCAAACCCTCTGAAACATGCTCAGTAGTTTGCCGCAAAAGTCTTCCACTCATGTCATAAATACCTATATTAACGGTTCCTTCTTCCCATGCATCAAATTCTATATTTAAGGAATTGATGACCGGGTTAGGATATGCACTGATGGGAAAACCAAATAATTCATTTGACCTTTCTATCAGGTACAAAGGCCTTCTCAATAAAAACTCTTCTAGCTTATCGATGGCTGTTTCCCACTGATTCATAGAATTAGGGAAATGCCAGCGATTGATATGTGATTCCATTTCGCCGCCTAGCGTCTCTACCATTTCTTCCAAAATTCCTAATGTTCTATCGGGTGCAAAGGTGGTATACAATAGTTCATTCAACCTTCTATTAAAGTAGGTTCTATATGCTGGCCTTTCTAATAGTTTTTGCAGAAAAACAAGTACTCTTACCCATTTATCTCTTTCTAATCTTACCGCCTGATCCGTGATAAATAAATCTAGCCGTTCAT
>CAYWOZ010000319.1:0-2714 GCA_964458675.1 uncultured Saprospiraceae bacterium | reverse complement strand
TAAGCCTGATATTCCATGTGCGTTTTATTATTAAGCATAAATAGGAGGCAAATTTCATCTTAAAACTAGCAGGCTCGAGATTCGATGCTATAGTTAATTTACTGTTAAATCAAAAATAACAAAAAACATCAAAATTTGCCTGGGCGTTTTCTCTTATAAATATTTATGCCCATAAATTAATAGCTATCTTAAGATTATAGTTTATTAACCTACAGCATAATGACTATAAAATGAAAATATAGTGCCAAAAGAGGCACATACTCACATATTCATAACATTGGACATGCATAAAATAATTACGACGTATTCCAACAATAAATGGGTACTAAATATCTTGATTTGTCCTTTTTTAAATCTTTAAACATGAAGAATCTACTTTCACAACTTTTCGTCGGAATTCTCGGCGGCCTAGTAGTACTTATTGGTATCCAGCTGACTAATAATGATGCTCCTAATAGCAATAACCCAATGGCTCATGCAAGGTCAGTTAATAATATTCAAGCTCCTACAGAAACTATTGTAAAGGTGCCTTTTGATTTTGTAGAAGCTTCTAGAAGGACAACTGCTTCTGTAGTGCATATTACTGCCAAGCAAGAAAAAACGGTTGCTAATCAACAAGCACAAGCTCAAAATCCATTTGACTTCTTCTTTAGAGATGGTTCTAGTCCATTTGATTTTGGAGGGCCGCAGCAGGGAACTGGTTCAGGGGTGTTAGTTTCGGAAGACGGATATATTGTCACCAATAATCATGTAGTAGAGTTTGCGAATCATGTCGAAGTAACTTTGTTCAATGAGCGGACCTATATAGCCGAAGTGGTTGGTACTTATGCTAAAGCAGACTTAGCAGTTTTAAAAATTGACGATACAGACTTACCTGTACTCGAGTGGGCCGATTCAGATAAAGCCAAAATTGGAGAATGGGTACTAGCTGTTGGTAATCCTCTAGAATTGAACTCTACGGTGACCGCAGGAATCATTAGTGCAAAAGGAAGAAGTATAAATATCCTTCGTTCAAAAGGGCAAGACGCTATTGAATCTTTTATTCAAACAGATGCTGTCGTAAATCCTGGCAATAGTGGCGGTGCTTTAGTCAATACAGATGGAGAATTGTTAGGAATAAATACAGCCATAAAGTCGGGAACAGGATACTATGCAGGATATTCCTTTGCTATCCCATCCAATATAGTGCGTAAGATTGTTAATGATATAATAGACTTTGGAAGCTATCAGCGCGCATACTTGGGTGTTGAGATTGGTGAGATTGATCAAGAGTTAGCCAATGAGTTAGGTCTTGATTTCACAAATGGTGTCTTTATAAGTAGGCTCACGAAAGGTGGATCAGCAGAGTTTTCTGGTTTAATGAAAGAAGACGTAATCATGAAAATAAATGGGAAGGACATAAACACAGTTCCTCAAATCCAAGAGACGATAGGAAAGTCAAAAGTAGGAGATGTGATAACCGTGACTGTTTTGAGAGGTGGCGACTATAAAGACTTTGATGTAAGATTAAAGGCAGGTTAGAAGTAGTTGGCACAATTTTTACATATAGTAATACGTCTACAGATAGGAAATGACTAAGTCACGAATCTGTTGATTACAAAAAAAGAAATATTGAGTTCAATTTGAAAACAGACAAATTCTCATAAATGAATTATTTTAGATGAGATTTGTTCTTTTTGAAATTCAGTGATGCCAAAGCATCAGTTAATTGAGAAAAGTATAAATATTGCTAAAAGAAACATTTATAGTTTTGTATGTTTTTGGAGTGAGCTCAAATAAGAAATCTATATAAAGAAACTTGTTTAAAGTTGGTTTTTCGTTTTGTTTTGATGCGTCTGTCCTTATCTTAGGGCAGGCGTTTTTTTATTGACCTTACATTAAATTACCAATGAAAACTAAAATAACCTTATCTTTAAAGAAATCAGTTGTCAGAAAAGCAGAACTATATGCTGAGAGAAATAATCAAACTCTTTCGGAAGTAGTCGAATCTTATTTAGATAAAATAACTTCTCAAAAATCTAAATTTGGTGATTCCGAACTTGATTCCATCAGAGGAATTATAAAGCTACCCAAAAGTGATGATGATAAAAAAGAGTCACGAAAATTAAGAATCAAAAAACATAGTTAGCCACAGTTATCTTATGAAATGTTAAAGATACCTACTTTGCAAAGTACCATTCAAACATACCTAGAAGATTTCGTTTCCCTTTTCTTTCCAAACGTCTGCATGGCCTGTATGCAAAAGCCGCCAGTCCCTAAAGAATACCTCTGCTTTAAATGTCAATACAATTTACCCAGGACGAATTTCCATTTACACCAGGCGAATATTTTTACAGATCGCCTTTGGGGAAGACTAGACCTACACACTGCTTCTGCGATGTTCCTGCTATTGAAAAATGGTTTAGCAGAAAACATTATCTACAATATCAAGTACAAAGACGCTACTGCATTAGCCGTTTCTTTAGGAGAGGAATACGGACGTGTACTGAAGAAAGCTGCACTATATCAAGATATAGACGTCATCGTTCCTGTTCCTATTCATAAATCAAAATTGAAAACAAGGGGCTATAATCAAAGTGCCATGTTTGGAGAAGGGCTAGCGACTAGCCTCGAAATTCCCTGCCTTGAAAATGCACTACTCAAAAAACGCAAGACCAAAAGTCAAACCAAGAAATCCAGAATGGAACGCCTTGTAAGTGTTGAAGGCGAGTTTG
>CAYWOZ010000318.1:0-2753 GCA_964458675.1 uncultured Saprospiraceae bacterium | reverse complement strand
AGATTCATCGAAATCACTCCTCCATAACTATGTGCTACAATATCTAAGCTAGACCATAAACTATTATCCACCCCTCTATCTTCAAGGACAAGCAGCGCTTCTTTTAAACCCGTCAGCGCTTTTGGAACAAACTTCTTGGGCAAGGGCATAGACAATGATTTTTGATACCTTGGGTAAATCACGATATTTCCTTCCGCTACCAGATGCTTAATCCATGCGCCAAATATCATGGGATTGAATGCTCCATAGCCATGCATGAAGACCACTACATTGTCCGCCTTTTTAGAATCCCCTTTTGGAGAATAAATCCAAAACCCATCTGCCTTTTTGGAAGCGTCAATCATCTCGATATCGCTTCCTACTTCGCCGACCGTATACTTGGGGATTTTATACTTCTTATCATTTGCTAGACAAGGAGATGTAAAACCATAGCTGATAGCTACTATAAACAATACAATAATTTTCAATACTCTCATATACTTCAAATCTACTCTGATAGAACACCTTATTAGACGATTCGTTGCTTATCATTTGTTACATTTTTGTAATTTATTTGGGCGCTTTTTAGCGCTATCCGTTTGTACTCTATACCCTAGAGTGATATTCAGGATATGCCTAGCTAGTATTCGCCTCTCGTCTCATCCGTCGCTAGTCATTCCTTCATTAGCACTCTAGTGCATTTCGTATCACTTCTATCGCTAGCGCATAGACCTTGCTGTATTTGAAGCCTGCACTAAAAAAGTAATTTATTCGCGACTCGCCACCGGCGACAAAGCTCGACAAGCGGAGCGCGTTAGAGACAAACGGTGATAGTGGTATACCCATATGGGTGGATATTGTAGAGACCGCGATTCATCGCGTCTCCTGCGCAGAGCCATGGGTATAGGAACGGACGACGTGCTCACGCCGCAGGTCGTGATGGCCCCCAACAATCATTATCATTTTGTTGGCAGGCAAACATTCATTATCATTTTGCTGGCAGGCAATCTAAACCAAATACCAAATACTATAACAAAGAATTTTCTCGCCTCCTTCAATATAAATAAGTGTGCATTGCTTACCTTTAGGGCAATATGAAAAAACCAGTAGGTGTCATAGGATCAGGTAGTTTTGGAACAGCTATTGCCAAAATTCTTTCCAAAAATTCGGATGTATATATCTTTTCTAGGCGGGCGGAAATAATAAAGGAAATCAACGAACAGCATACCAATCTAGGTATCCAACTCAGTGATAACATAAAAGGTGTAGAGGATCTAGAACAGCTTGCAAAAGAATGTGATGTCCTCTTCCCTATTGTACCATCTGCTTCCTTCAGGAATGCCATAAAAATGATGTCTCCATTTTTACGCCCTTACCACATGGTCATCCATGGAACTAAAGGCTTAGATATCACGGGTTATGACATGGATAATCTAGATAAAACGATTAGCCGAAATAGTGTTCACACCATGAGTGAAATCATCGTGCAAGAGACGACAGCGGTGCGGGTGGGCTGCCTCTCTGGCCCAAACTTAGCAAGCGAAATTCTGCAAAATAAACCCACCGCCACAGTGATAGCCTCCCGCTTTGATGAGGTGATTCATGCAGGTGAAAAACTGCTCAATACAGACACCTTTCATGTGTTTGGCACCAACGATATATTGGGCGCCGAGATGGCTGGCGCGTTCAAAAATGCTATCGCAATTGGTTCTGGAATTCTGGACGGCATGGATATGGGAAAAAACCTCCAATCTACTTTGATTACTAGAGGACTCAGAGAAATGATATTTTTAGCCAAAGCGATGGGCGCAGATATTAAAACGTTTTTTGGAACCGCAGGAATTGGGGATTTGGTAGCAACGACTACTTCGCCAAATTCTAGAAATTATTCTTTTGGAAAACGTATTGGTCAGGGTGACAAACCTAGCGTTATAGTTAAAGAAATGAAGGAGCTCGCGGAGGGATATCGAACGGTGCAGATTATGAATTTTTTGGCGATACATTATAAGCTCAGGCTACCTATTATCAAAATGATTTACTCCATTATTTTTGAAGATTTTGACCCAGAAAAAGCGATTCGGTTTTTGATAAAATATCCGTACGGTGTGGATGTCGACTTTTTATAGGGGAACAAACCAACTTTTTAACTTACTTTAACAAACAAAGACCGAATCGCGGCCAACATCCTAAGTAGACTTTGCTTATCTTATCCAATAGAATTACAGCCTAAATTTACATGCGTTCAAAAGTCCTTTTATTTTTCATCTTTATTTGCTTTCTATTATTACAAGTAGAAGCACAGGTGCAAGTAGACACTACCACCAATGCATATACGCTTCGCTTTGAGAATAACCAAGCAGTATATCAATATCAAAACAGTGAAGGAGAATTAAGGTCCATCGAAATAGATGAAGCTTACGCAGATGACTATCGACGATTCCACCCAAAGTTTAAGAAAAGTGAAAAGATAAAGCCTGGTGTAAATCCATTTTTTTACAATGAAAAAATATCTAGACTAGAAGACTTCGAACCGATATGCCCTCAAACTTTTGACAAAGTAAACGGGGAAATAGAATCCTTCTACATTGTGTCAAAAAACGACTCATGCTTTCTGCTGAATAAAGAAACTTGTGTGCTCCAATTTTTTCATGAATTCATAGTAGAAGACTTGATATTGCCCTATAATTATAGAAGCATACAAATCTATAATGAATACCACAAAACGCTTACTGTCTATAATCCAGAAGGCATTCAACAAAGCGTCATCAGCTTGG
>CAYWOZ010000317.1:0-2786 GCA_964458675.1 uncultured Saprospiraceae bacterium | reverse complement strand
GATCTACACAAGCCTGCAAAGCCAGAATGCTGAGTAAAAGAATAATCCAATTTTTCATTTCTGCTTAATTAATATTAGTTGTTCAAAATTAAAAGCTTAGTGTTGCGGTTAAGTTCAAAAAGTAAGTAATTCCTCTTGCATATCTATATCTATTGGGAAAAGTGGTAATATCTTTATCCTCTTTATTAAATCTCAAT
Organism: uncultured Saprospiraceae bacterium; assembly: GCA_964458675.1. GTDB lineage: Bacteria > Bacteroidota > Bacteroidia > Chitinophagales > Saprospiraceae > JALZVN01. The sequence goes on along the minus strand of CAYWOZ010000317.1, from coordinate 2,589 downwards.
TGCTCATCATTCGATATTATAAATTCTTGATTATTAAGAATATTGTTGACATCAAGCTGTGCATTTAACTTCCAATCTTCATTAAGTTTAAATTCTCTTCTTACACCAATGTTCAATAGAAACGAAGCAGGGCTTTTTTCTTGTGTTAAGATAGCTTGTCCTTCTGGACTATCAGGTTCAAAAAACGTAGGAAAATCTCTAGTAGCATTTATCGCACTCAGTACTCTTCGATCTGGATTTAAACTAGCCCAGATGTTATCAAAATAAACACCCGTAATTCCAAAAGTAACATTGCTGGTTCCAGGAGTCTGATATTCTAATCCAAGTACAGCCGCAGTTTGTGGAATGTTCGGTACAAAAAAGTGATTGATATATACTTGTTCTTCTGCAACAATTTCTGCGTTATTGTCAGCACTTATAGTAGCCAATGGTCTAGAGTTGTATAAGAATTGACCCAAAGAGAGTACTGTCTCGAATGTTAAGCCTGAAACGATTTTTCCTTCTAAAGCAAATTCAAGACCTACATGACGTGTGTCAATATCTGTCATGGCGAAATTGACAAAGGTCCTTAGCTCATCATGATAAAAACTTCGTACTTCTGTTTGGTCATTAAATTCAGATAGGTAAATCCCTAATTTTCCTTTCAGATTTGGAGAGTTATATAAATAAGCAGCATCAATTGAAATGATTTCTTCACTTTGAAGATTTGGGACCACATCATTTCTTGTTCTAGCAGATAAATAAACATCTCTAAAAAAGGGAGCTCTAGTTTGGTGTCCAGCATTCGCCTTTATAAAATGCCGTCCTGATAATGCATAGCTCATACCCCCCTTTACACCAAAGTTGTTAAATCTGTTCTGAAGTGATTCACCAAATGAATTTTCAGGAAATAATCCATTTCGATTTAGACCAGTTCTCCAAAAAGTGGTTTGCTGTCCTGACAAGGCAGCATGAGCTTTTAGCCTTCCAAAGTTTAATTGTGCTTGAATCCATGCATCATTCTTATTGATGTTGGAGCGATAATGATAGCCATATCGCTCACCTTCTCTAATCACTCTGTCAGGACTATCCAAATCAAATTGAATTTCTTGTGCATTCGAACCAAAATCTCTTTCGGCAAATTGGTTGATATTGTAATAGTAATCTCCACCTAACAAATCCTCAACTACTTGATAATTATCTCCTTCAAATCTTTGTACTGTGACGCCACCTTGAACAGTTAATTCATTGCTAATTATTTTTTCTAAAAGGGTGCTAAAATTTACTTTTTGGGAATCAAATCTTCTCTCTCCCACGATATATCTTGAGCGTAAGCCAGTCGCATCATTCCCGTCGACCCCTCCAACATTTTCTATAGTTTCAATACCACTTCTATTAGCATCAAAAAGTTGGTCCCATCTGATTTGACGCAAAGATTCCTCCTGACTCAAAAGTAATTCAACCTCTAGTCTGGTGTCTTCATCACTTATTGCACTAGGCAATTTTCTGTAATAGTCCGGTCGAGGATCAGCAGCATCTTGCCAGTCTAAAGCTGTATTCCCATTCCTGCCATCTTGAAAGCTAACTGAAGTACTAATGCTAAAGGTTTCATCTTTTACCCAGTCGTGTCTCAAAATCGCATAAGGTTGATGTTGCCTTGCGATTCTAGCATTTCTTTTTTCTCCGTTTTGAAATCCCCATGCAGGGTTATAATAATTTGTTTCCGCTATGTCTCGAATTTCTTGAACAGCATTTCTATCTCTACCACGATTAATTCTTGCACCGAGAAATGTGAAATTAAGAGAGTGTTGGCGATTTAATTTTCTATCTATAGAGAAGAAATAACTATAAGCATCATAAAAAGTACCAGGCACATATCCTTCTTGCGCCCAACGTCTACTTCCAGCAACAGAAAAGGCCCATCCATTAGCCATCATTCCTGTAGCTCCAGAAAACATAAGCCTGTTATTATAATTTGATCTATTGTTACTTACTAAATTGACTTTGATTTGCTTACCTTGGGAGGCAGCTCTGGTATCAATATTAGCTGCCCCCCCTATACCACCAAATGAAAAATCCGAGGCCTCCATTCCAAAGCTATTTTGTTCTATTCTCGTGGCTTGGTTTAATCCTCCCCACGAACTAAAAGACGAAAATCCAGACTCAAGACTGTTAGTAGGAACACCATTGAGATGGAGAATCACATTTTCGGAGTCATAACCTCTAATATTGAAAAAAGCAGCGCTAAGGTTATAATCGGTGGACCTTGCAAAGACATCACCCGATGCGGATAATAATCCAGAAATACCTTCATTATGCCCACTGCCAAAAGCACTATCTGAAATAGTAATTATAGGTATTGCTTCCTGTATTGATTTAGTGCTGTCCTGTTTGAGTTTGTTTTGTGCATTCAACGACGAGCACCAAGATATACAACCCAGACAGAGTAAGAGTAGTAGTTTTTTCATAATCGTTCGAAGATTCACGTAAAAATACTAGAATTCGGACAATCTATGGTTATAAATCGGCTTAAGTTTCGGTTAATTCTATGACGCATTGCTTCTTATATATGTCTTATATGCATTGTTTGTTGGGTGCTGCGCCATTTTT
>CAYWOZ010000316.1:0-2802 GCA_964458675.1 uncultured Saprospiraceae bacterium | reverse complement strand
AATTATTACACTTCCTTCCAATGAATTATCTCGAGCAAGGGGTGGATCGCATTGTTTGACATGTCCTTTTGAAAGAAGCCTTATCTAGGTTTTTTATTAAAATAAGACGAAAACAAAAAGGGGTAATACATGAAAATGTATTACCCCTTTTTGATATTTAAAGGCTAGTGCTTATTGACCACCTACTAATCTGTACTTTTCTAAAAGCTCATGCGTAAGGTTCAGTTCACGATCCTTCTCATAAAGCTTCTTTTCTGTAAGTGCTAAATTTATCTTCAACTCGTTATACTCCTTCTCAGAATACAATCTATTAGTTACCACTCCATCATTACGGATAATATTCAAAGCAGGAGAAACAAAATCTTGCTTCAAAAAGATTGAAATCTTTATCAAATCATGCACATTTCCATAATGAGGGCAGCTTAGTCTACTGCTAAAACAAGTACGGGTTAATCCCATTCTTTCTGCTACCTTTGTCTTTGTGTAGGTGGTTTCTTTTTCGATGTACTCCTTTACCATCCTTCCGACATGTAAATTGAAAGGCGCATCGTGGATTTGGTATGATGAATTTGCTTCCATAAGGTTTTTAGTGTATTATATTAACTTTATTTATATATTTAACTATAGCAAATGTTGTGCCCAACAATAACTTTTGTATGTATTTATCCGAAACAAACGTCAGAGTGAGGTATGCTGAAACCGATAGAATGGGCTACTTATACCATGGCAATTATGCCACCTACTATGAATTAGGTAGAGTGGAGATGATAAGATCTATTGGCTTGTCTTACAAAGACTTAGAAGATGTCATAGGTGTTGGGATGCCAGTTATGAGTATGGAAACAAGGTACGTACGACCCGCCTTATATGATGATCTTTTGACCATAAAAACGACGGTAAAAAAAATGCCGATTGATACCTTAAGATTTTATGTCGAAATTTTCAACCAGCATGGAAAGCTCGTTAGCGGAGGAAAAGTCAAGCTCTGTTTCATTGACATAAAGACTAAAAAGAGAGTAAATTGCCCAGAAGAATTGTTAACCAGAATGCAGCCACACTTTTCTTAGTTTATGAATCAAAGGACCAAGCGAAAAAGACCATTGAGGGATTGGATATTGAGCCGCAAAGTAGTGCTAAGAGTGCTCAATTGGTCCAAAAGACGGTCTATGTTGGGCTTTTTCGACATTCCTATATACAATGTCATTAGCTTTGTTATAGCTGAAATACGGAAGGATAAACTTATCACTAGGGCCAATTCCATTGCCTTTAGCTTCTTTTTATCCCTTTTCCCTGGCTTATTGGCTTTCTTTACCCTTATTCCACTCTTACTCCCATTTTTTGAGCAGTTTATTGTCCCCTATATCTCTGAGGACCTTATAGTGAGTAATGGTGACAAGGTAAACATTCAGGCGACTCTACTCAATCAAATCAACTCTGTACTTGTCAACATAGAAGTCATCCCTCAAAATGCCATTAATACCTTTAATACCTTCGCTGAAGACCTACTACTACAACCCCGATTTGGACTATTATCCGCTGGTTTTATCTTAGCTATATTCTTCTCTTCAAATGGAATGATGCAACTGATGCGCGGTTTTGAGAAGTCCTGGCATAAGTCTGCTTTCATGCAGCGAACAGCGCTGTACAAAAGGCTCATCAGCTTTAGGCTTTTATTCACCTTAGCTGGAGTGGTGATTCTTTCTGCTATTTCCATCATTGTAGGTAATCTAATTTTTCCATATCTCTTTGAAAAGATGCGCATCAGCTCAGCCTCCTTTTATTTCCTCACGATCTTACGATGGATTTTTACCTTGCTCCTTTTTTATACAGGGATAGCCTTGACTTATCGCATAGGAATACCAACTCGAGAGAAGGTTAACTTCTTTTCAGCTGGTGCGACCTTAGCTACTTTTTTATCTATCTTTTCATCCCTTATCTTTGCGATATATGTTGACTCGTTTAACAACTACAATAAACTTTATGGGAGTATCGGGACCATCATCGTCATTATGCTTTGGATCCAGATTAACTCCTTCATCTTGCTTATTGGCTTTGAACTTAATGCCAGCATCCAAGTGAATAAAAAATTACTCATAGAAAAAACAAATGCCTAAATGCGTATCTTAAAAATATTTTTCCTTATCTCCCTAATAACTATGATGGCATGCGGCTTGAATCGCGCGGCAGATCTTTTAGGCCACTGGACCGCTGTAAAAGTCACCCAAGGGGGTAAAATACTTGTTGTTGAGCTTTCTGAAATCACATTGAATTTCAATGATAAAGGAAACTATACATTCACCAGCACTTTAGATTATAAGGAAGCCGGCACTTTCAAATTCGAAGGCGATAAGTTGATCACCACAGACACTATTGTGCACCCTGATGAAACTAAAATTGTCCTAGTTGAAAAACTCACTTCTGACACCCTTCGCCTCCGAATGAAAAATGAAACAGACTGGATGATGCTGACTATGGTAAAGGAGTAAGGTTTACTAAGAATTGATTTGTTGCTTTTATTTTGGGGGCTCCACGACAGCTCATCTATGCCACCTTGCCCTACTTCTCGCTGCGTGGCGGGTCATCCACTACTCGCTATTCAGCTCGGTGCTGCGCACTCCTCAGCGGAGCTGAGGCTAGTTCCTACCCCTAGCCCATTAGGGCTCTTGCTTCGCATCGCTTAGAGAATACAAAAAGTAGCAACTCTAATAGTACTAAAGCTGCTATGTTTATTGGATTTATTATCTTTATATACTCAATGGAAAGTGGTTTGGGACAATTTGAGCGACTTTATTTTGATCAATA
>CAYWOZ010000315.1:0-2804 GCA_964458675.1 uncultured Saprospiraceae bacterium | reverse complement strand
CTCATCCAAAAATGAGGCATTTTTATTTTTTTGAAAAAAGGTGGCGTTTCGTAGAGACCTGCTATTACAGCATCACTATTGCTAAGCAAATAATAGCCTGCCTCATCAGAAAACTTCCAATCGAATACTGAAGCATAAAAAGCTAGGGATTTACTCACATTGTACGTGGATAAATCGGCCCAGATGAATCTTCCTTTTTCCATAGATTACTGTACGTTTATTGACAACTCCAATGCTACGTTTTCTATCGCCTCGGGGCTTACTGTTTTTATCTTGCTTACACTCGAAAAGTCCCCAGTGGACGGGAAGCCATTCTCGTCAGCGTCTAGGAATACGGTGAAGTAATAATCATCCGGATGTAGATAAGTGGCGATGTAGTTGTTTTCCGCACTTTGAATACTGATAGTTCTAATCACACTATTGTCTATATTTAGATTATTGGGTACTCCTGTTTCAGAAATTAATTCTTCTTTGGAAATATACAAAAGTAGTTCTTTATTTTCCGTCTGTGATTCCCGTGTGATATCAATATTTATATCACTAAGATAACCGTGGTCAGCTTTAGGAAATGGGTCATCATCTTCTTCTAAAAACAGAGCTGAATCATCGTCGATGAGGTTGTCGAATGCGTTATTAAAATTCACTTCTGATATTTCCATTGGATAATTAAAGCGTTCTGTAGCTTCCTCGGAGTAGTTGCTGTTTCGATTGTAGCCTTTAAATGACATGTGTATTAATGGTTTGTCCAAGGCCCCGCTGTTATCTTTATAAGCATCAAAGAACATCGAATCTTGCCTAAATCTAAATTCTATAAATGCGCGATCTTCACCACCAATCGCATCGACTAACCTATAATATTTTTCTTCCTGATTATTTTCAGCGATGTCTAATACGAAGTAGGTAGCTCTATATTGATTTCCAAGCCATCCGCCATTTCTTGCGAAAATCTTTTGTTCTCCATCATGCTCCGCTACAAAAACAGAATTGATTATATTTTGATTGGTGGCGCCTTCATAAATCGAATGGCTATGGGATGGGGATATAGGTCTAAAATCGAAGGCGAACCAATCGAATAATCCAAACACGGTTCGGTTGCTTCCGACCCAATGTCCATTGATTTCATTTAGTAAATCAAAGCCAAGTATTTCAGAGGTGGTTGGGTTTTCTGATTTGTCACAGTTGCTCAATAGGCACAATCCAATTAAGAAAATGCTAAAAGTAAATTTCATGATTTTGTGTTTTTATGAATGGGAAAATAAGTTTTTAGTGTCCATTGAATCTACAAAATGTAAACGATAATTTTAGTAGAATTATGCGGAATAATAGCATTATTGATTTTCAATGATAATCTTAAAATTTCTACCGTAAATCCTAAAATGAAAATTGACCCAGAAGCGTTGGCTGGCCAAACGCTGTGCAGTAGTGCCGACAAAGGAGGTAGATCCAGCCTTTTTCTGGCTGGAGCCGAGCAGACCTGCGAGCTACGGAACATAGTGGTCCGAAGGATGGCCCATAATACAACAATGCTTTAGAAACCTAAAACTTCCTTCACTAGTACAAATCCCTCATTTCATGGGTATAAGCTCCGTTTTTAACTCAAAAATGGCTTGCTTATATCCTTACATTACGATTAAATTTAATATTTTTGTCGTTCTCCAATATGGAGAACATACTATGACAAGACATTTAAAGGGATTCCTACTTTTGATTACGCTATCGGCCATGAGCACCTGCTTGTTGGCTAATGCGGAGTATCCGTCGTTTTCTGACAAAGAGGTCAAGTCAAGGGTGGAGAATATGCCGCTCTGTTTTGCTCCTAAATACACTGATGTAGTTGGTTCTTATCTGCGGACTTATTTCGAAAGGGATAGAACGAAGGCGGAGCGTATTATCGCCAATACGGCTTTGTACTTTCCGATTTTTGAGAAGTACTTGCGAGAGCATGATTTGCCGATGGATTTGCGCATGCTGCCGATATTGGAGTCGGCATTAAATCCTCACGCTACTTCGAGATCTAATGCTGTTGGGCTGTGGCAGTTTATCCAGCCTACTGCAGATGGATACGGCTTGGCAAATAATCACTTTGTGGATGAGCGCAAAGATCCACATAGATCTACACAAGCGGCGATGCGTTTTCTAAAGAAGCTGCACGCGCGATATGGTGATTGGGCGCTGGCACTGGCTGCATACAATGGCGGGCCGACAAGAGTAAATAGTGCGATTAAAAAAGCGCGTAGTAAAAATTTCTGGAAGGTGAGAAAGTACTTACCAAAAGAAACGAGAAACTATATTCCTGCATTTATCGCAGCGGCGTACCTGTACAACTACTACGAGCATCATGGTATTGCGCCGGTCTCTCATGCTGTGGAAATTCAGCTGCAGGATCACATCAAGATTCATGAAGAGATTAGTTTTCAACAGATCAGCGATATAACGGGTATTCCAAATTATGATGTTGAGTTTTTGAATCCGTCTTATAAGAAGCGAATCATACCTAAGTCTTATAATGGCAATTATTTGATTCTTCCAAAATGGGCTTGCCAGCTGATGAGAAATTACCTGCCCCAGGTAGAGACGGTAAGTGGACCGACAATAGCCCCTAACTATTTGAGACAACCCAACTTCATGCGAACTAGCTATACGGTGCGACCGGGTGATGACATTTTTAAAGTAGCAGAGGTGTTCAACTGCCATCCTTACAATATCAAGTATTGGAATAATATCAAGACGGACAATATTCGAGTGGGACAAGAATTGAATGTATATATGACTACCTATTCTAAAAAATTGGAGGTGAGGCAAAC
>CAYWOZ010000314.1:0-2825 GCA_964458675.1 uncultured Saprospiraceae bacterium | reverse complement strand
AATAAATGAACTCATCAGAAATTTTAAGCCACTTGGTCTCCTTTCCTGTCTTAGGAGGAGAGAGTAATAGCAGAATTGCCAAGTGGATAGAAACATACCTTACTGAACATGGCGTTACTTTCAAAAACGTACCTCATGAGACGGAGAACAAACGATCTATTCATTGTCGAATTGGACCACCTGTAGATGGAGGCATCATTCTTTCTGGGCATACTGATGTGGTTCCTGTAGAAGGACAAGATTGGCATACTGACCCATTTGTGTTAACGGATAAAGGAGACGGGAAATTATACGCCAGAGGCTCTTGCGACATGAAAGGATTTATAGCCTGTTGCTTAGCAGCAGTACCCGATATGAAAAAAGCAGGTTTAAAAACTCCGATTTATTTTGCATTTAGCTATGATGAAGAAATCGGTTGCCTAGCCGGACCAGCATTGGCAGCAGATATCAATGAGCATTACACTGAAAAACCAAAGTATGCTTTGATTGGTGAGCCTAGTATGATGAAGCCCATCATAGGTCAGAAAGGAATATGCATATTTAAAACTACTTTGAATGGTTCAGCCGGCCATAGTAGTCGAATCAAATCTGAAGTAAGCGCCATTCAAGAAGCTGCAAAATTGATTGTATGGCTAGAGAATAAAATGGATGACTTGATTAAAGCTGGGGATATTGATCATAGATTCAGTCCAGCTCATTCTACTATTCATTGCGGCGTATTTGAAAAAAGTGGTATCGCACCAAATGTGATTTCTGACAAAGCAAGTTTTATGTGGGATGTGCGTGTGATACCTAAAAACAAAGCTGTCGGAATAAAAGATGAGTTTGTTTCTTATTGCGAACAGGTCATTGAAAATAACAAAATTCGATATCCCGATTTTACCATTCAAACGGATTATGCACACAGTGATGTCCCAGCTATGGATTGCCCAGAGGGTTCGGACATCATTTCACTTGTTTCTTCCCTTGTAGAAGACAAAGAATTGGGCACTGTTTCTTATGCAGCAGAAGCAGGTCAGTTTGCAGAAGCTGGATTCCAGACCATGATTTGTGGCCCTGGTGATATTGCTCAAGCACATCGAGCCAATGAATTTGTAGCCAAATCTCAACTGGAAGCTTGTGACAAAATGCTTATAAATTTGATCAAAAAACTAAGTAGTTAAATATGATTCTTTGGATTATTCTTAAGTTCATCCTTTCCTTTATTCTATTTTGTGTATTAAGTTATGCTTTGATTTTTATTGTAGGTTGGCTGATTCCTGTTAATAGAAACTATACCCCAGCGGAAAACGGAGTAGAACTTCACATTGGGTCGAACGGGATGCATACAGAGTTTATACTTCCTGCTACCCTTCCTGAATTCGATTGGAAAAGTATCCTGAATACAGAAGATTATGAATTGGATGCTTCAGACATTTCGTACTTCGGCATTGGATGGGGGGACGAAAAAATCTATTTAGAAATGGGAGATTTTAAGTATGTAACGGCAAAAATAATCTTACATAGTTTATTTGTTCCATCTGCCGGTTTGTTACATATCAAAGGGTACGATTCACCCCCGTTCAAAGAACGCACCCTTGAAAAAATAAGCATTTCAAAAGATAAGTATAAATTACTTTGTCAGTTTATTCATCAATCCTTCACCTTGGATAGTGAGCAAAACGTAAAATTAATCCCTAACACCTTAGGTTTTGATCCAGGTAATTTTTATTCTTCAGAGGGAAAGTATCATTGTTTACAAACATGCAATACTTGGGTTGCCCGAGGATTAAAAAAAGCGGGTGTTCGAACTACGCTCTGGACATCAGTAGACAAATGCCTTTATTATCAGCTTAAGAAAGCAAAGCAATAAGAATCAAGGGATATGTGAGGAAGTGATTGTGCTGAGCTAGTCGTTCTAAAAGTAGAAACAAAAATACTTTTACGGTTATGTAAAAATTTCAAGAGCCTAAATCATAAATAGATTTATAAAAGTATTTCTTTTTTGCTTTCTGCAAATTACCATTTTGTATCGTGCAAAAGCTTGCGCCTGCATCAATGTTCCGAAACATTTATGAAAAACATACGAGCAAATCAAATTATCTTTTCGGGTATAATTCTGAGGCATATTGATATTCCAATGGACAGTAATCACTTTTTATAATACCATAGTTTGACAGAAATAAAAGTAACAAAGTGGTATCAAAACAGAATGGAGAGTGATACAATTTATTACGCCAATGGAGAAAGTGCTACCTGTGCAAGTTCAGCAGAATGGATTAATCAAGGTGAAGAAATAATATTCAAGACAAGAAGAAATAGAAACTTCGAGCATTCAATTCATTTTAATGAAGGGAAGAATTTAAAAACAACAATTAAACCTATAGTTCATTATGGGATTTGTGATGTAGGTATTTTGAATCTAAACAAGAATGGAGTAAAAGGCAACATTACTAAGAACTATGAAGATAGTCGATATTGTTGGGAAAGATTGGTTAAAAAATTTAGCAAAAAATATTACGATAAGATAAGTTGAGAAGCAAAAGACAAAATGAAGGGAGGAGATTTCAAACTATAAGTGAAGAAGAAATTGCAATTCTAATGAATCGAAAGTGGACTTCTCTATATGGCAAATTTTAAACGAAAATAATGCCCATTTTTGTGCCACGGGTAGCAGCGATACGAGTCACCCGGAGAAAGACTAGGCTGAGAGCACCTCTATTAACCCCATTCAAGATGTAAGCAAAAACTGCAAATTTTTTATTCCATTTATCATCGCGAACTCCTTCGCACGCCATCAAGAAGTCGCATAAATTGCTTATCAGTCGCTTAGCTAAGGCTAAACT
>CAYWOZ010000313.1:0-2832 GCA_964458675.1 uncultured Saprospiraceae bacterium | reverse complement strand
GTATCCTAGGCCTACCCAAATCAAAAAAATCATCCGGTAAAGATAAATCTCTACCTAGTGCAGCACTCAGACTTAATATACCTCCACCCGTCTCGAAATTAATCCCAGCGCCTAAGCCCCAAGGTAGATTGAATTCATCTACATCCTTATCTAATTGCAAAACCCCTAAATCTGAAAAAGCAAACAAAACAGAATTTCCTTGAAGGGTAAACCTATATTCTAAGGTATTAACCAGATATCTATCCGTGAAAAAATTCTGCTCATTGAATCCACGCAACAATTGGTTACCCCCAATTCTAAATTGTTCATTAGCAAAAACTTCAGCTCTACCTAATATAGCAGCTGCATTGATGCCAATTTTTAGTGCAGAATTTTTAGCAATGGGTTGATATCTAGCGGCATCTAAGGTCAATACAAACTGATCTTGGTTTTCAAAATCATTGTACAAGTCTCTAAAATCAAATTCTTCATCATTAGGATCAACCAATTCCAAAATTAAACTGTTCTCTCGAATTTGCTTTACGCCCAACTGGAATTTATTTCTAAGCAACCAACCCTCTCTTGGGTTATTGAGATTGGATAGATTGTGAAATTGAGTTTGAATCCCATAGTATTGAGTTCGGGTATCTAGATTACTAGGTAAGGTTCGACTGCTAATCACGGCCGCCTCATTCACATCTAAAATTCGAGAAATGTCTGAGGCGAAAAAGATCTCTATGTGATTATCTCCACCAAATAAATACTGTGCTCCAACTGTATAATCCACATCAAGAAAAGAAGTATCCTGTTTTGACAATTCAAAACTACTTCGCAGGCCGAAGGGTAGTCCAAAAAAATATGGATAACTGGCCTGCGCTTTCACATTTTGAGTAAGAGGCCTTAGTTGTCTAAATTCAAAAAAGATACGCTCTCCCCTGTCTAAGGTGTTCACTAAATCAATCAAGGCAGTAGCGGTTAATATTACAGAATTATCTAGCAAGGGGTTATTGACAGGTAATACTCCAACTAAGGCATCAAATCGGCTTGCGTTTTTTTCATCTGCGAAAATATATACATCAGCGCCATTTTCTTTGAATATGACATTGGGTGCTTTTTTAGAATTTATGAAAGGAAGGTTATTCAATCGGTTGGTGGTTTGTAAAATTTGCTTCTTACTCAACGGCTTACCAATTTCCAAACCCAAATAAGGCCCCAAAAAAGCTTCACTGATTTTAGCATTCCCGATTATATTGATTTCCTTGATTAGAATTTTTCGATGGAGTACTAGTTGCATTTCTGCGCTTACTTTATTTTCCTCCACTACTATATCGTCAAACTTAATCTCGGCAAATGGGTAGCCATTATTATCCGCAGTACTTAGCAAATCATCTTTTAGCTTAAGCGCATCCTTATAGCGATATGCTTTTGGCTGTAGTTTTCCTTGAGCATATTCAATAGCTGTAGCATTTGGAGTTATAAAAATATCTTGATACTGCGGTCCTTGATGAAAGTATACCTTTGCTAGCCCATCCTTTTCTACTAGCGAATCTAGATTGGCTTCCAAATAATGTGCTTGATGGAGGCTATCTTTCAAATACTTCACCTTCGCATCTAGTTCTTCTTGTACGATCCATACTCCTGACCTGGCCTGTTGATCGAATACACTTATCATTCTCAGACTATCTTGTGCTAGCCCTTGCTGTGCAAAAGCACAAAACATAATGAGATAAAATATACGATTAAATGAATCCAAAGCTTACTTTTGAGTATGTCGGGTATCTATGTTCATATTCCTTTTTGCAAACAGGCTTGCCATTATTGCAATTTTCATTTTTCTACTCAATTAGAACGCAAAAGTCAGCTTGTAGATTCCATCATTGAGGAGATTCATTGGCGCAAAGGGTATCTAAACGACCATAATATACATACTATTTATTTTGGAGGCGGAACCCCCTCTCTACTTTCTACCAGCGAACTCAGCTCCATTCTAGATGCCATCCGAGCAGAATACCATATTCAGCAGGATGCAGAGATTACACTTGAAGCTAATCCCGATGACCTAAACGAAGAGAAATTGGCAAGTCTCCATGCATGTGGAGTCAACAGATTGAGTATCGGAGTGCAGTCGTTTTTTCAAGAAGACCTGAGCTATATGAACAGGAGCCACGATGCGGACCAGGCCCTTGCCTGTATACATCACGCGCATGATCAAGGATTCCAAAATATATCGATAGACCTCATCTATGGCTCCCCGACTACGACTGATGAGATGTGGCAGCAGAATGTAGTCAAAGCCCTGGAGCTTGACATACCGCACCTGTCTTGCTACGCACTTACCGTCGAACCCAATACCGCTCTAGCTCACTTTATTAAATCAAAAAAGATGGAGCCGATTGATGAAGACGCTGCTGCTCGACAATTCGAACATCTTGTGAAACAGACCAAGGAAAATAAATTCTTGCATTACGAGATTTCGAATTTTGCTTTGCCAAATCAGATCAGTCAGCACAACACCAACTACTGGCTCGGAGTACCCTACATCGGCATTGGCCCTGCGGCGCATTCCTTTGATGGTCACTCGAGACAGTGGAATGTAGCGCACAATATCCATTACATGAAGCACATCAAAGACCAAAATAAAACTGCACTTTATCAAGTTGAAAAACTTAGCCCTAAGGACCATACTAATGAATACATCATGACTTCACTCCGCACCATGTGGGGTCTAGATATCCAAAAAATTAAATCAGAAAAGTACTTAGAGCAAATAACAAAGGCAGCTCAAAAATATCTAGACCAAGGCCTCCTAAAACTAGAAGACCAACATTATATCATAAGTGAAAAAGGAAAATT
>CAYWOZ010000312.1:0-2841 GCA_964458675.1 uncultured Saprospiraceae bacterium | reverse complement strand
AACGTGGTATAACTTGCTCGACGAGATAGCTACTAAATCTTAAAACGATACTAATACTATACTATTGATTACTAAATAAATGCCCCTTTAAACCTGTTCTAATCTAGGTTTTCCTATGGTGCTCAATAGCTGATTGATATCAGAATATTGAGCACCATTTTTTGTCCTCTATTTTTTAAAATTTACGATATAGGGGCTCAGATTATAAAACCATTTATTAAACCTATCTTTGCAGCCTAAATGACGAAGAATTGAGTACAAGAGTTCATCGTCCACTCGCTCAGGCAGTAGTGGATACTTTATACCAAATATTTGCAGAGAATCGGAAGGCGGATCGTGCTATCCAAGGTGTTTTGAAATCCAATAAAAAATTTGGTTCTAAAGATCGAGCATTTATCGCACTCAATAGTTATGAGATAGTACGTTGGTGGAGGTTGCTACACCATTATAATAGCTCTGACTATGAAGTGCATAAGGACAAAGCTACCCTCTGGAGACTTCTAGGAATCAGCCTTATCAGAGAAGGATACACCCTCCCCGACTGGACAGAATTCGCTACTCTCGATAAAAAAATAAATCTTACATATCTTAAAAATAAGCTTCCTGAAGAACGGGCAGTATTGCAGTCTATTCCTGACTGGATGGATAAGCAAGCATTTGAAGCGATAGGAGAAAAATGGACTACAGAGTTAGCTGCTATGAATAATCCAGCTAGTGTATTCCTTCGCGTCAACGAATTAAAAACTAGCCATAGCGAACTACAGGTTTCTCTGGCGAAAGAGATGATAGAAACAGAATTGGTCAAAGAGGTGTCTTCTGCGTTACGGGTTACTTTACGTAAAAATCTCTTTGCTACGCCTGCATTCAAACAAGGCTTTTTTGAGGTACAAGATGCAGGTTCGCAGCAAATAGCGCCCTTCCTTCAATTAGCTCCAGGCATGAGGGTTATAGATGCGTGTGCCGGCGCTGGTGGTAAGACTTTGCACCTAGCTACTCTCATGAAGAATAAAGGCTCCGTTATCGCTATGGATATTCACGCATGGAAACTCAAAGAATTAAAGTTGCGCGCCCGAAGAAATGGTATCCACAACGTGGAAGGCCGTGTAATAGAAAGCTCAAAAACGATAAAACGATTGGCTGAGAAGGCGGATCGCCTCTTACTTGATGTCCCCTGCTCAGGCCTAGGCGTTCTCAAGAGAAATCCAGATTCGAAATGGAAAATGAGGCCGGAATTTTTAAAAGAAGTGGTCGGCATCCAAAAAGATATTTTAAGCCGCTATTCTAAAATGGTGAAACCTGGGGGTAAAATGGTTTATGCCACTTGCAGTATTCTTCCTATTGAGAATGAAGCGCAGGTGCAATCTTTCTTAAAAGAGAATCCTAATTTTTCTCTTGAAGAAGAGCAACATATCTCTCCTGCCGAAAGTGGCTTTGATGGCTTTTATATGGCGAGAATCAGGCGCTAGGTATTAGGTATTATGCTTTTCCTAACGCCTAACATCTAATACTTGACACCTTATTTAACCGTTATCCAAACTATCCGCCAACATAGACTTATAGTGTTCTTTTATTTTAGTCAATTTGACACTATTCAAAAAGGAGGAGTATGCTAGGTAGGTCAATAGAAAGCGAGTATCTTTCATCCATGGTGGTAAAAATTGAGGAGGTTCTATGAGGCCTTCTTTTTCGAACATACTGAGGACAGGAATATCTTCTATATCTAGTTTTCCTACGAATAATAGATCCATCAAATCTGCTCTCCCTTGGGAGACCATGATGCGTAAAAAATTGTGTACTCTTATCAATCCATCTAGATAAACAATATCTTTTGTAAAGGGTGCACCTCCGGTTATGACTCCGCCTCTAAATACGCGGCGAGTGGATTCAAAGGACTGGTCTTCGGAATTGGTCTTTTCAAAATAGAAATTATAGACTTCAATAAAGTCCGCGCCATCCAATGCCATCTGTATCGCTACAATTCTATCTGAAAGCCTTCTTAGCCTATCGAGATCAATCGTACCTGTAATAAACTCTGCGAATACAGCGAGTCCTTCTTGGGTCTTGGTAGTTCCAGGGTGTGCAGCACCAAGAATTTTTAGCTTTTTCTGATTCTTTCCATTAATAGATGTCGCTACATGAATATATGCCTCGTGATGGATAAGCTGATCAATATCTTTATCAGAGAAACAAGCTTCTCCTCTGATACGTATACGTTGCCGACCAGCTATTGCATTGGAAGCGATACTATCATCAATATATACTTTTGGAGCTTTGTCTCCAAATTCTGAGTTAACAGCTTTAGATATTTGCGCAACTACTTCGTCTGCCAAGATGCAAGCATCTGGTGGTGCTCCCAGATCTAGATCTTCCAAGTTGTTGTACATTTTTTCAAAATGATTGGCAAGGTCAAGGGAGGTACTTTTACAATCTAAAAGGAATGTCTTTGGAGAACCATATAATTGATCAGAGTGGTAGTAGAACTTTTTGGTTCCCATATTTCCCAGCAGACCCGCTCCCTCTTCTAAGTCTCTGACAATTTCCTCGGCCCAAGCTCGAACTAGTCGATCTTTCGGGATAAGCTTTTTTGCTTTCTTTAATAGGCTATAGGTCTCCGATACATCAACTTTGGGATAGGTTACTTTAGGTAACTTTTGTGCTTTGTTGGCAAAGAACTCCTTTGCTACGGAGGCATCCCAAGAGATATTCCTGAGGATACGAATAGATTTCGATGCCTCGTAAAGCGTATCACTCAAGTTGATAATATCTTGCATTGTGTACTTAGTTGTGGTGTAAATATATTGATTATATATGAGATTAGCTCAAGCTATTTTTGGTGAATCT
>CAYWOZ010000311.1:0-2868 GCA_964458675.1 uncultured Saprospiraceae bacterium | reverse complement strand
TTCAAAAGGAAAGAAATAGAGAAATGTATATAAGTATATTTTAAGAATTAGAGTTTTCAATTCTTAATTCAACCCTACGATTTTTGGCCTTTTCTTTCGTGCTGTCATCTTCAGCGATAAAGTTCGTTTTTCCAAAATAAGCTATTTCAATTCTGCTTTTTCTTATACCGTGATCTACCAAAATATCTCTGAGTTCTCTTACTCTATACTTGGAGACGCGCGTATTCCATTCTTCGTTTTTGCCGTCTTGTGCATAGCCATCTAGCTTTATTATAGCATCCGCATTATTGTCTACATACGATTTTAGGTCTACAATGTACGCTTTGATGTCTTCAGTAACTATAGGTCTATAGGCATTGCTAGGGTAGTAAAAGTTCACACCTGAAATCTTAGCATCCTGTGCTATTATGTTATTTGAGAATGAAAATAAGAAGCTTACGATAAGTGAAAGGGCAAAAAAACGAAAAGTCATAATAGGTATTCTTATATTATTGTTCTTTTGTTTAGACTAAAACAATGCATATAAGTCTCAAAAATGGATGAGAAATTCAAAAAGAAATTTAGGTGGTAAGTATCCTTTAGTCTACTTCTGGAATAGTCTGATAATCATAGTAGTATGGTCATTTCCGTCTATTTTATCTAGGCCCACAAAAAAGCCAGGTTCGACTTCCACATCATTGGCATTAGCAAACTCTTGTCTCAAAGCATCAATAGCCTGTGCCCAATTTGCAAAAGACATATATTTGTCTTCTAGATTGGCCAAAAACATAAGGCGCTCAATTCCAAGAGAAGCCATATCCATCGCCTTGTTTGGCTCTAACTTAAAGCGAAACTCTTGAGCGATTTTTTCACATCCAGATTGGTATATAGTAAGGGCCTTGCCATCTTCAAATTCGATGTTCTCCTCAGAGTTATGCCCTGTCAATTTAAATTTATGGGACTTGATTTGAGATACATTTTGATTAAATATGGATTGTGGCGGGGGAGCGTCACAGGTTTCATTTTGATTAGAAGAGCCAGTGCCACAGGATTGCAAAAGCAAAAAGCCAGAAAAGATAAAAATTAAAGTTCTCATGGTTTTTAGAGTTTTATTTAATGCATTGGCATTCTTGCCAAGCCTTCACTAAAGTCGCGTGCATCATAGTCCTCCGCGATGAAGGCAATCCGGCCTTGCTTATTAATATAACCGACTCCTTGTCTTCCGATAACTCTCGCTAAGCCTTCCTTGAATTCCCAGGTTAGCCCAAATACAGGTGGAGTCAAAATCTCGCCGTCTCTATCTAAAAATCCCCAGAGTCGCCCCGATTGGTAGCTCGCGAATCCGTCTTTAAATGGGGTAATAATGGAATACTTTGGCTGCATTATGACTTGGCCATCGTTATCCAGCAAACCGACTTTACCATTTACTTCGTATGCCCAACGATCTTCATCCAAGTATTCAATGTTGTCATTTGTTGGAGTTGGTATCTTAGTTTCTGGAAGCGCTAAAAGCGAATATTCATCTTCTTGCTTTACAGCTACCACTTGCCCATTACTAAGGCTTATCCTTTTATATGTAGGCTGTATAAGCATTTGTCCACTAGGATTCAGAATGCCGTATTTTTTGTTAGATTTTACTTTAAAGTGTTCATTACTAAGGGCCGTAATTTTGTTAAAATCCTTAGAGATTTTCTTTCCTGATTTATTTATTAAATGATATGTTTTACCCAGTTTGACAATAGCTTTTCCATTATTAAAATCCTTAGCCGCGTCAAACTCTCCTTTTATGACAGTCTCATTTTGAGCATTGATATAAGTCCATTTACCATCTTTTAGCACAGCACAAAGTTCTTCTTTAAAATTCCTAATTCCATCATATTCAATCGGGATTATGACTTTGCCCTCTGAATCTATCATACCATATTTTCGTTCGAAATTACTCACTTTAGCAAGACCATTGTGAAAGGCAAAAGCATTATAGTATTGATTGGGGATGACTTCACTTCCTTGCAGATTGAGATAGCCCCACTTTGATTTCTTACGAAAGGAAGCTAAGCCTTCTGAGAAATTCCCTAGCTCATCATAATCCCCTTGAATTTTTATAGCTCCGTTTTGGTCTATAAAGCCCCATTTTTGCTCAGACTCATCGAACTCTTCCACTAATGGGATTAGTGTTGTAATCTCTTCTTTTTCCGATGGAGATCCGTCCGATTCGCAAGTCCATGTCATCATACCTACACATCCCACCAATAGAAAGATGAATAAGGAATTATATGTTATCTTATTCGTTATACAACTGTTACTATCTTTGCTAGCCACTTTGTATGAGTTAATTTAGTTTTATGAAAAGTATAGCGTTTGCTTGCACAATATTAAGCATTATCTCCCTGAACTGGAGTGTTTTTACCTCAGAGAATGGTGGATTTGCTGTATTATCTCCAGCACCTTTAGAACTCAATGTGCAGAACATTCCTACACAGGCAGGAGAGATACAGCTTCATACCTATACCCATAAGGTGCCAGATTCTACCCAGCAAGTTTTCCTTTATTCGGTTACGTATTATGAGTATCCAGAAGTGCTTATTCCACCCGATTCTACTGAGATGGTGGAACAGTTTTTTACGGAGACGCTAAGTGCTATTGCAGATCGCCTTGAAGGCCAGATTGTATATAGTGAACCAGTTTCTTCTAGTGATTATCCAACACGATTGACCAGGATTAGTTATGAAAACGATTCCTATGCATTGAAAAATAAAATGATTCTCGCCAACAATAGATTTTATTTGATAGAAGTTTTCTCGACAAGTGATCAAGTAATAGATAATAGTATCAACAAGTTTATCGATTCATTTAAATTGTTAGAGTAGATTTTTTGTTTGGGGCCATCCC
>CAYWOZ010000310.1:0-2898 GCA_964458675.1 uncultured Saprospiraceae bacterium | reverse complement strand
AAAAAGCCAACCTGAAATAAATCAGATTGGCTTTTATATTTTTCCAAACTATATAATTAGTAGGACCAAAGGTCTTGTTCAAAGTTGAACAATTCATTCTTGATTTTGTCTGCTTCTAAAAGCAAGTCAACACCCGTCAGATAATCTTGAAGTCTTCTATCATATACGTTTGATGATTTCATGATATAACTAGAGAAATATCGTCTTTCCAACAAATCTTCCCAAGTAATATTGGAAGCATCGTTTCCTGGATTGAATACATTGTGTCTAGCTAATAATTCTCTGATATTTGGATAATATACCCAAAACATTGGCTGCTCGTATCTAAAATTACCATTATCATCAGTTACATCCTTTAAAGGTGCAATACCTAGGATACGAACCTGCATAGTAGATGACTCTTCATCAAAGAACCATATTTCTTTCACTCTAAATCTCTTAACATCTTCAGGGTTCAAGTCATTTCTTACAACCTGAATATTCTCCTCATATGTCTCAGGATCAAAAGTAATTACAGTATCCACTGAAGCACCCATTGAAGCCACTTCGTCTGGTTCTAACTTATAAGTAAACTTATCATCTTCTGTACTATACGTATCTATTTCACCATTCACTGCCGCATCCATAATAATGGAGAAGAAAGGCATTTCTGGATATGCAAAAGGAAGATTCATCTTCTCTCTGATATCGATTACCCGCCATATTCTTTTTTCCCAAAGTATATCTGCTTCACGAATTGGCTCATATGTTAGAATTTCCCTCTCTTCCACCAGTCTTTTTTTAACAATCCCATCAATAGGAGTGTCATCATCTTCTGGTTCGCTAGATTCTGTTCTTAGCAAATCCTCTTCAGGATCTTGCGCAAAAGCTTGCCCAAAAGCAAAAAACATTGCAAAAAGAACAATTGAAAATTTTAATACTGAATTTTTCATAATATGAATATTTACCTAAAGTGCCGTAATTACATAAAAAACGGCATATTTTAAATTATCTTATCGAATGGATTGACAATGAATGTTAAATCATGAATTATCAACCCATTCTTAAAATAAAGATAACTATTTTATTTTAAACACAATTGATGGTAGTTTTCTACCTGCTGAATCCCCAGGACATCTTGATTTTACATTATCAAAATAGTAAGTATCTCCTGGTTTAGCAGCATTTACAAGACGCTTAGAATCACTAGACCATCTAGCTCCTGGATTATTAGCAGAAACTGGATCTTGACGCTTCGCTACTCTTGTAAGCTCATACCCTTGGATTTTACATTTCGCATCAAAATCAAATCCTTCCAAAATGGCAGCAAGACCACCTTGTGCCTTAAATTCTCCATTACCCATCAAACCACCTTTCTTATTTGGACCTGCACCTAATACGGGTACTGGATTAGGAATTCTCTTTCCTCTAAACTTGAATGGTGTACTTGGAAATCCTTCTGCAGTTACATTTACTGTAATATCACCAGGCTTAGAAACAGTAACATTGAACTTACCACCTGAACCAGTCATATTACAACCAGAACAAGTTGCTTTTACAGAGTTTGAAGGAGCACCCGCTACTGAAACAGAAACTGGATTATCAACACCAATGTAAAATACATTCATCTTATCAGCAGATACAGAAGCAGATCTAACCCCTACCTCATATTCGAATTCTGAATTTCCAGACATCTTCTCCCCAGAAAGTGGGTTAACAACATTTGCTGTTAACTTCAACTTCTTCTTTCCTGTTGAGTTAGCTGTTTCAGAAAAAGTACCTTTTCCTTCTGCGTTCAATTTGATTTTTTGTCCATTCACTGAGATAGTAGAAGTCTTAGCAAATTCGCTAGAGAAAGCTCCAATCGCTACTTCAGCCTCAAATTTTTCACCTTTAATTACATACCCTTTCTTGGCATTCATTACTGGGAAGAATTTGTTCAACTTCAATTCTCTACCTCCTACTAATTCAGCAAGCTTATTTACCATAGTACCTTGAGCATTTCTAGCATCGGTCTGAAGCTTAGTTAATGAAGGCATTACAGCAGCCAAAGGCATTTGCTTAAATTTGTATTCAGACCAAGATTTTTGCTTTCCATCCTTAGACTTCGCTAAAATTTCCTCATCTGTTTCCACTTGAAGCGGAATACTCGCTACAATAGCGTTGATTCTTTCTTCTACTTCAGCTTGCTTTAGCTTACCCTCCGTCATCACATCCTTATTACGAATTGTATTAGAATAGATTTCAATAAGCTTTGCTTTCAACTCAGACACTTTTTCCTTGATAATTGGACCATATGGTTCCTCACCAGTAGCAGCATCTCCTAATACAAGTAATCTAGTGGTAATATCTTTATTCTTTTTACCTAATGGCTTTCCTGCAGCAATATCACCTTTAACATAATCTCCTTCATCTACTACCCCGTTATTGTCACCAGATCCATCAACAAGCTTAACGTACACTTCATCGATATAAGTGATAAAACTTTCCACCTCAGTATTGATTGCATCGATACCTTCATTCAATGGTGCTTTTAACTTAGGTTTTTTATCTAAAAGTGGTTGAATTCCTTCTTTTGTAGACTTTACACCGTCAGCCGTCAGTTTATTTGACACTTTCAATGATTTGTCTAAATCAAAGAATGCATTCATAACCTCTGCAGAAACGTTCAAAGCCAATAGCGCAGTTAATACCAAGTACATAAGGTTGATCATCAACTGACGCGGTTCCTTTGGAATTGACATATTATTTTAATTTTTGATTTGTTCTGAAATAAGATTAAGCTTCTCTTCTGATATTACCCATAGCAGAAAGGATATTGCCATAAACTGAATTTAAAGAACCTAAGTTTTGGTTCAATGCAGTTAACTGGTCCTTATAGTTTTTTGTATCTTCTAAAGAATCACTAATGTTAGACAT
>CAYWOZ010000309.1:0-2900 GCA_964458675.1 uncultured Saprospiraceae bacterium | reverse complement strand
CTTGGATTGGTCTTGCTATAGTATTTTTTGGAATTATTATTTTTGCTCAGTTGAATAAGAAAGATTCCAAGAAATAGAATTCGTTCAAAAATGAAAATCTAGTAAAATCAAAAATATTTCAATTCTAAAAAACCAAAAAATGAGTAGCAAAAATTTATTCTTAGCAGCAGGGATAATAAGTTTGTTCGTTTTCATAATCTATCTACTTGATCCTGGACCCAAAACACTCTTTGGTTTCGAGGTAAATATATGGATTGTAAGACTTGTTTGGTTGTTTATCTCAGTTGCAAACTTTGCGAATTATTATAAGTATATTAAGGCGGAAACGAATGCTTAATATTCATATTTTGAAGTTTTTTATTTGAGATAAAAACTCTACCAACCAATTTATGAACATCAAAATCACTCCCTTATCTAAAGACATAAAAGACAACTATCTTACTTTCTTTGACAACATTGTGTTCACATAAAACCCAGATAGAGCAAAGTGCTACTGCTACGACTATCACTTCCTTGGAGATGTAGACGCATGTACTCGCGAAGAAAGTCGAACGGCGGTGATAAATCTTATCGATGAAAATAAGCTTACTGGGTTCTTGGCCTACGATGAAGACAAGCCAATAGGATGGTGTAATGCTAATAATAGATCTAACTATCAAAGACTATTGCGAGATTATAATTATATCGACAATCCAGAAGACAAAGTCTGTTCGATAGTGTGCTTTCTAATACACTCAGATTAAAGAAGACATGGTATCGCACATATGATTCTTGAAGAAGTAATTGATGAATACACCAATTCGGACTACGATTATTTTGAAGCTTATCCAAAGAAAAAGGAGTACTCTTGTGAGGGGAGTTTTAAAGGACCTTTGGAATTATATAAGCGTTTTGATTTTAAGCTTCATAAAGAATTTGATGATTATTATGTGGTTAAAAAACTTAATAGTGATACTGCTTAGCTCAAACTGTTACACCTACAAAATCCAATCTATCACTTTTAAACATTTAAACAAATCCCCTCTGTGAGGGATAGTAGCCAGCACCGCATTTTCGCGGTGAGTCCAAAGCTTGCGCGACTGCTTGGCGTGGACCGAAACGAAGTGGAGTGGCGAATAGCGCGACCCTGACTAAACGTTGCGAAGCAATATATGTCCAGTGGACATATATAGTGAAGGAACTGCAGCACACTTGCTGCAGCAAATAAAGGGGCACAGCCAAATCATTTTTAACATAATTCCTGCTACCCAAAACAATCCATATTAAAACCAATATATCAGAACTTATACCCCAACTATTTGTTCTATGTAATTACTCAAAAAATAGCATTCTTTGAGATCAAAAGTAATCATCATAGGCGGCGGATTAGGGGGATTGGTAAGTGCGCTGCACCTTTCACGAAAGGGGCTGGAAGTACAGCTGATAGAGAAGCATGCTTTCCCAAGGCATAAGGTATGTGGAGAGTATATATCTAAGGAAGTATTGCCCTATCTACAATCGCTTGGTTTTGATCCTTTTGCCCATGGCGCTAAGGACATTTCTGACTTTACGCTTAGTACTCCAGGAAGTAGGGCTATCAATACTACATTACCCCTTGGAGGATTCGGTATCAGTCGATATTGTATAGATGAAGAGCTGGCCAAGCTGGCGACGGAAAACGGGACAGATATCGTGCAGGATACGGTGGTAGATATCCAATATCAAAATGATGGTTTTGAGGTGAATACAAAAGGAGGGAAGGTCTACACTTCTGACCTTGTCATAGGTTCCTTTGGGAAGCGGTCGAATCTGGACGTCAAAATGAAGCGGCCGTTCATCAATAAAGAATCTCCGTTTCTAGCGGTCAAGGCGCATTACAAAGGAGATATGCCAGAGACGGCAGTAGGCTTACATAATTTTGAAGGGGGATACTGTGGGGTATCGAAGGTAGAAAACGACCATATCAACATATGCTA
The DNA here is from genome assembly GCA_964458675.1 of uncultured Saprospiraceae bacterium. GTDB lineage: Bacteria > Bacteroidota > Bacteroidia > Chitinophagales > Saprospiraceae > JALZVN01. The sequence continues at coordinate 945 of CAYWOZ010000309.1, read as the reverse complement.
TATTGCAGATTTTAAATCCTTTAAGCGGTTTAAGAATATTGAGGATTTTCAAAAGAAAGTCTTGAGCAAGAATACATTCTTGGCAAAGATGTTTGCAGAGTCAGAGATGGCTTTCGATAAACCTCTGTCTATAAGTCAGATTTCTTTTGACTCGAAGTCACCCGTAGAAGACCATGTACTGATGTGTGGAGATAGCGCAGGGATGATACACCCGCTGGCAGGGAATGGAATGAGCATGGCGATACGAGCAGCGCAAATGGTCTCTCAGCTTATCGTAAAATATGACCAAGGCCAAATCACTAGTCGAAAGGAATTGGAAGGTGCTTACGCAAAACAATGGAATGGCGAATTTGCGAGTAGGCTACGCTCAGGGCATGTCATCTCACGGCTTTTTAGATTAGGGATATTCTCTGAAATGATAATGATGTTTTTGAAAGTTTTCCCATTCATATTGCCTATAATAATCTCTAAAACGCATGGTAAGCCCATGCTTGCTGAACAATGATAGTGGACACGACACATAGAAGCAAGGAAGTCGAGATTATGGATGATCTAGATATGTCTGGGGAACTCTTAATAGACACGTTGGATAGGATAGCGCAGATTAATCGTTGGTTAGGAGGAAATAAGTTAACCTTATCTGGGCTTGAGGCCATCTTAGCGGCCTATCCGAAAGATAGAGAGTACACGATTGTTGATTTAGGTTGTGGGAATGGCGATATGCTGAGAGCTATTGCGGATTTTGGAAAACGTAAGGGTATGCAGTTTCGGCTAATAGGGGTCGATGCCAATGAAGCTACGATCAATCATGCAAAATCACTTTCAGCTAATTATAAACATATTGTGTATCATACGCAAGATGTATTTTCTGATGAGTTTGCAGCATTGGAATATGACATAGCGCTGTCTACTTTATTTCTTCATCACTTCGATGATGATAGCGCA
>CAYWOZ010000308.1:0-2932 GCA_964458675.1 uncultured Saprospiraceae bacterium | reverse complement strand
TGATGGCGTGCGAAGTAGTTCGCGATGATAAATGGAATAAAAAATTTACAATTTTGATTACATCTTGAATGGGGTTGATAGAGGTGCCCAATATATACTAGTGGAATCTTAAGGACAAAAAATAAATTGATAACCTTTAGATAATTGCCTTTTTTAATGAATCCAAATTGAAACTTTACCTTTTTTTCCTAGTAACAAGATATTGATAGTCCGCATCCCCTGAAAACATATACAATAGAATCAAAAAATATGACTATTGATAATAATAAAAAGCAGTCCATCATTTTCGATGGAGGCTATAAGGATTTTAACATTAAGCCTCACCTTCCTGGTGATAAGGTAAATAGTGAATTGCTCAAGCTATTAATCCAAAATTTGAGCGATAAAATCCGTTCCCCCATGTTTGTCCTAAAATCCTATGCCCAACTGTTGCAAAGAACAAAAGATCAAGATGTTTTGGATAGAGGCTTTCAACTCATGGAAGCAGCAACAAATAGGTTAGACCAAATCATTACTTCACTGAATACACTTTCTGAGATATATACTCAACAGCTGCCAGATAGCGAATTGGTTTTCTTTAGAGAAGCACTTCACAATGCAAAACTAAATTTGTACGAGCAACTAAAGAATTCAGATGTACAATTTGAATTGAATTTTAGTGACCAGAATAAGATTTGGTTTCCGCAAAAGTTTCTATATGAAGTGCTCTTACAGTTCATTTCAAACGCAGTTATTCATAATGCAGGTCGAAAAGATTTAAGAATTTCCATATCAAGTTATAAGATTTTGAATAACATTATTCTTGAAGTTAAGGATAATGGAAAAGGCATCAACCTTGAGCAAATGAAAGAAAAAGTAAGTAGCCCGTTCAACAATCATAGTAAACATGCAAATAGCGTAGGTATTGGCCTCAGTAAAGTAGAGGCAATAGCGAAGGTAACAGGTTCTGTTTTCGACATAGAAAGTTCAGTTGGGATAGGAACGGTTTGTAGATTTTACTTTAGACAGTAGTAATAATGTATGGGCTACATTCTAACACCACACTTTCATTGGAATTTAGTTTCCATTTCACTTCTTTCTTTTAAATACTCTCCAAAGGAACAAAGCATTCTAATTTAGATTTCGGCTAGCGCTGAGAAGTAGTGCCGACTTTGCGATTGGATTTGGAGTAAGGATAGGCGGTAGACCGAAGGGCCGAGCGAAGAGCGAGCTGCGTATCATAGCGACCCTGATTGCCGACCTTATCTTTCCATTGAGTAGAAAAATTAGAAGGCAATCAGGGTAGACCCACAAAAAATATAATTATAAGTGTATCACTTCATCGTATGCGGCTGCAGCAGCTTCCATGACTGCTTCGCTCATAGTAGGATGAGGATGTACCGTTTTGATTATTTCATGTCCAGTTGTTTCTAACTTTCTAGCAGCTACTACTTCTGCAATCATTTCAGTTACATTATACCCGACCATGTGAGCACCTAGAAATTCACCATACTTTTCGTCAAAAATAACTTTTACAAAACCATCCTTAGCACCTGCTGCGCTTGCTTTTCCAGAAGCGCTAAATGGAAACTTACCTACCTTGACTTTGTATCCTTTTTCTTTGGCAGCTGCTTCTGTGTATCCAACTGAGGCAACTTCAGGCACGCAGTATGTACAAGATGGAATATTGTTGTAATCTATAGGCTCCGGATGATGTCCAGCAATCTTTTCAGCACAAATGATACCTTCGGCAGTAGCGACGTGTGCCAATGCTGCACCTGGTACGATATCACCAATCGCATAAATACCTGGAACATTTGTTTGGTAGTAATCATCTACTGACACGAGACCTCGTTCCGTTTTGATGCCTAAAGCTTCTAAACCAATTTTTTCTGTATTGGGGCTGACACCCACTGCAGAAAGTACAACTTCACACTTTATCTCCTCGATAGCACCTGTCTTTCTATTTTTTGTACTTACGAAACATGTCTTTCCGCTTGTATCTACTGATTCTACTGATGTATTACCCAATACTTTAATTCCCTTTTTCTTGAAGACCTTTGTCAACTCTTTACTGATATCTTTATCCTCTCTAGGCACTAATCCTTGCTCTAAGAATTCAACCAAGGTGACCTCTACGCCAATCGCATTGTAGAAGTAAGCGAACTCTACACCGATGGCTCCACCACCTACTACAACCATGCTTTTTGGTTTTTTGTCCAGTGTCATAGCTTTTCTATACCCTATAATCTTTTCGCCATCTATTGGGAGATTTGGAAGTTGTTTTGCTCGTCCACCGGTAGCAAGTATAATATGATCAGCGTCGTAAGTTGTAGTTTTACCAGCCTCGTTTTTAACTTCTACCTTCTTACCGCGCTGTAATTTACCTACACCCATGATAACATCAATTTTATTCTTCTTCATCAGAAATTGAATCCCCTTGCTCATTCCATTAGCCACGTCACGGCTACGCTTAACCATTCCTGTAAAATCCGCTTTTACCCCGCTGACATTAATGCCATAATCTTCACTATGATTGATGTACTCGAAAACTTGAGCACTTTTTAGGAGCGCTTTGGTAGGAATGCATCCCCAGTTTAGACAAATACCACCAAGAGATTCTCTCTCCACGATGGCAACTTTTTTACCCAATTGAGCAGAACGAATCGCAGCTGGATATCCTCCGGGGCCACTACCTATAACTATTACATCGTATTTCATAAGGAATATTGAATTTTAGAATATTTGGCTGCAAATATAGCATTTTAACTATGATATTATGTCAAATTTTGATCACGAAAAGTAAGGCGAAATTGTAGAAATGAACCCAAAGTGGATAAAGTCCAGATTACATCAATTTGACAATAAATGGCTATTAATTCACTCAAGTTGTTGAGTTTCAAAAGGAAAGAAATAGAGAAATGTATATAAGTATATTTTAAGAATTAGAGTT
>CAYWOZ010000307.1:0-2947 GCA_964458675.1 uncultured Saprospiraceae bacterium | reverse complement strand
AACTGTATGAAATTGCAAAATATTTACAAATTATTCTTTTTACTTTTTCTCGCCTTTGTATTTCAAAGTAGATCGGGTGGGCCAGGTGCCGTAGCGAATCTTGAAGTCACAGGAGCGCCTGGGAGTACTGGTAATGCGGGTACCTGTGGGAACACAGGATGCCATACTTCTGGCTCTTTTAATCCTAGTTTAGACATTTCTTTCACCGATCAAGCTCTAGGAGCAGTAGATGTATATCAGCCAGGTGTTGAATACTTAGTTGATGTGCAGATAAGCTCAGCTGAAACCGTTCCTCGGTCAGGAATGCAAATGGTTGCTCTTGATGCCAATGGAGCTAGCATAGGATCATGGACTTTCCTTCCTCTAGCTGCCCAAATGAGGACATTAAGTGGCAGGGAATATGTAGAACACAATAGCTCTCTTGATGGTTTAACATGGGGATTTAACTGGACAGCTCCTGAAACAGGAGGCAATGGCCAAGTGACATTCTATGCCGCTGGATTAGCTTCAAATAATAATGGAAGTACTCAAGGAGATGGTGTAGCTACGAATAGTATCACGATTATGGAAGAAGTATCCAATTCTACATTGGCTGTCTTATCAGAGGTAAGCAATATGGAGCTTTTCCCGAATCCAATCACGAACAATAGTGCAACTCTTGCATTCAATAGTATTGTAACTGGAGAGTTCGAATTAAATGTACTGAATACCTTAGGACAAAAAGTACATTCGGAATTCATCAATGTACAAAATGGTGACAACCAAAAATTTCTAGATCTTCAGAACTTACAAGGTGGGCTTTATTTTATACAGTTGACCAATGAAGGGAGACAGATTACACAACAACTAGTCAAGTTGTAAATTACAATTGAAAAAATACCAAAGGTCGATGCTTATTTTTAGTATCGGCCTTTTTTTTTAGGTATCACCAAATGTGTAATCTTAATGATAAAATGTATAGTGTCTATGAAAATGACAAAATTGAAAATAGTGACAAGTTTAAAAAATGGGAATTTTTGACTAGGATGTTGGATTTTCTATGGGATTCTCGTAAACTGGAGGAATTAAAAATGTATCTTCAGTCATGACTTATAAAATGCAAACACGTTCTGACTAAACATAAATAAAATTTTAACCAATGATAAAAATAAATCTATATTTAGCCGTCTTTTTAGTTTCATTACTCTTTTCTTGTAATAGTGATGATGATTTAAATTCATTTAGTAGGAGTTTAAATTTCACTACGGCATTTACCTTCGAAAGCAATAGCCTTCATGCACCTGGAATGATTGGCTCAGTTGCTGATAATAGTATTTTTATAGCCACAAAAGAAATTCCCAATGGAGGCGGTGGCCCCGAAAGAGTGTTAAAATATAACCTTTCAAATAATACGCTAACTGAAAGAAATTTTGATCAAAGTGATCTTGTATCGAAACAATTACATATTGTTGATGATCAATTGCTTGTAGTAGGAGGGAGCTTCGTTAACACGTATGATCTAAACTTAAGTGCGGACCCTATCAGTGTAAATCATGGAAGGAGGCTTTCAAGGTTTGGCACTGCGATATTAGATAATGATATTTATACTATAGGAGGTGATGTAGATGATGAAGAATCAAGCGGAGTGTTGAAAATGGATTTAAATACTCAAACATTGGAAGGTTTTACTATTCTACCAGAACCAAGAAGTGGTGCAAGAGGCACTATTGTAAATGACTACATGTATGTTTTTGGTGGAAGTGAAACATTATTTGGTACCCCAGCAAATACTGGTTTTAAAATAAACATGCAGAACCCATTTGCTGATATTCGAATACTTCAATTGAACCAAGAAGTCAATTTCACATTTGTCGAAAAAGTTCATGATCTAATTTATGTAGCAACCCAAATAGAAGAAAGAGACGAAACTAGAAGAGTAACTAGCAGGGGTGCTTCTATCAACGTTTTTAATACTCTGGAAAATACCTATACGGAATTAACCACAAACTTAACTAACTCAAGTGGTTTAGAAAGCATACACCAAATGTGTATTTTGAATGATAAAATGTATATTATCTATGGCAATGAAGGAACAGATAAAGGAGGGCAATTTAATGAATGGGAGGTATTGGTAAGTGATTTGGATTGAACTGGGAGCATACAAAGCAAGTGAAAAAGGTCCGAAAATATTATGTACTTTTAACAAGTTTCTGTAAAGCTAAACCAAAGCGGCATTCTAAAATCACATTTACAAATGAAACAAGCAAAACAACTCCTAAGAGAAATCATCCCAGTAATCTTCGGAATACTGATTGCTTTAGTCATCAATAACTGGAATGAAGACAGAAAAGACAAGAAGTATTTGGATCAAATCTTCACTTCCATTACTAGTGAATTAGAAGAAAGTAAAATAGAATTAGAAGAGAGCGTACCTAAGCAGCAAATGTTGATAGATAGTTTGGGTAGGTATTTGAATGATAAAACCGTTTCCATTTTTGGGATTATTACAAAAGCAGATGGAATTCAAGGACCGACTATTAAAAACAATGCCTGGAAAGCAATTGCTGGTTCAAAGATTGAATTGGTAGATTTTGAAAAGATTTCTTCCTTGTCTGATATAGATGACTCAAAAGAAGGTCTTAGGATTAAGCTCGAAAAACTCCTTGATTTTTTAGTGGACAATCTAAAATCAACTGATCAAGACAAAAAGGAAGTGTTCATGTTGTTGAGTCAGGAAATCTTATCCACGACTAAGTATTCTATATTAGAAATTGACGACTTTTTAAATGAGTAAGAAACCAAGCTACATGATAAAGAAAAACATTGGCATAATAATTTGTCTAGTGGGAATTGCCTTAATGGGGTATCAACTAGGGGTTAACTCAAAAACAGGGGAATCTGAACCTGGTCTTACTTGGATTGGTCTTGCTATAGTATTTTTTGGAATTATTATTTTTGCTCAGTTGAA
>CAYWOZ010000306.1:0-2952 GCA_964458675.1 uncultured Saprospiraceae bacterium | reverse complement strand
ATCAGCTTTATAACTTTTTAAAAAGCCGTTAAGATTATTAGTATTTAACAAGTAGTATGTCGTTAGCTTGTTTTTATATTCAGAACTAGTTAAAAAATATTTTACAGCTTTACTATTATACTTACCGCTTGCAAAATCAGAATACCACTCATACTTTTCCAAGCTTCTTAGATTTTCTAGTGCAAGCTCCCCTACCTTAGATTGTAAATCACTCACCAGCTCCACCCTACCCGAATAAAATTCTAAAATTTTAAAAGTCACAGAATCCTGATTAGCACTAGATCTATTTTCATATTCTTTCAATGCTGCTAAGCCAGCAATGTTGGCGGCAAATTTATCGTAAGTAGAAAACAAGGAATTGCAAGTATAACACTCGCTAAAATTGTTTTCATTTATAGAGTCAACTGATGGCGCATTTCCCGAAAATACTATTTGTGTAAGTGAATCAATCAATTCATTATTTGCAATCATTTCTGCAAGTCTGAAAGTATCTCGACTTAAATCATTCTCAATCGAATTATATATGGTTTGCAATTCTTTCCCTAGTTTTCTATTTTCATTTATATCATTAATTTTTACAGCTATAAGTATCCCTATAGTCACCAACAAAATTTCTCCTATCCCATACAGTAGGTATTGAGTAACTTTGTGTTCTCGGATTGTTTTCAATCTTAGCTTTCTAAAAAATTTAATCATAGGCGAATTTTAGGTAGAAGCATGATTTGCTAGATTGAAAATAAGAAAATAAGTTGATATTCGATTAAGAACTTAATTATAGTAGGAAAGATGTGTTTAGCCCAAGGAACATTTATAGATGTATGCTCCAGAGGAGCAACATATTCATAGCTAAATCTAGAACATAATAATTAAAGTCCAGAGGAGCGACATGGCTTCTACTTTCTTATCAATTAGACAAATATAAAGCATAACCGCGAAAAATACCACTCCTCTGGAGCTTGTCCTTTTCGCCCTATTACAGCTATGAATATTTTACCACATTGGGCATATGATAATAGCCAATTTACTTTGTAGGTAAATTTAAGACCCTATTTATCAATTGGGTATAGATTCTAAAGCCACATAAAGATCAGTAAAAGAAAACATAGGCAAACCATCAGCGTTTTTGCATACATCATCAACTTCTCTCTTCTGATTTCAGAACGAATTTTAATCGTATTTTGCAATATTTCTTCAGGGCTAATTTTTGAAAATTTTTCTTTATTAAATTTTCTTTTAGAAGATCCATAATCCCGAGTGGCGGTTCGATCACCGTATCGGTTTTGCATTTGTAAATTACGGTTATTCTCCTGCCTCTTTATCATATCTAATACATGACCTGCTGAGCTCATAATTACATTTTTAGGTGAATAATTATATCTAAAAGATAAGCCATATCAATGATAAAAGCAAAGGCGTTTCGACTAACGACAATGAAATTTCGACGCAATCCAAGTTCAAATAAATACAGAAAATGCATACTTCTTACATCTTCTTCTAAAATAAAGCGTTTACCTTTACATCACAAAAATGAAGTGTACATGGCTAAGACCCTAGCATATGAAAGCAATGAACTGATAGAGCGACTACCGCCGCATCTCAAGCAATTTATCAAGCCTCAAAACTATGATACTTATACGTCTGTTAATCAGGCTACTTGGCGATACGTTATGCGAAAGAATGTAGAATACCTGTCTACCTTCGCGCACGATTCCTATATAGAGGGGCTAAAGAAAACAGGTATTGATATCGAGCAGATTCCTAGCATGTATGGGATGAATCGCATTTTGAAAGAAATTGGCTGGGCGGCTGTCGCAGTTGATGGGTTTATTCCGCCCAATGCCTTTATGGAATTTCAAGCCTATAAGGTATTGGTTATTGCTTCCGACATACGTCAACTAGAGAATATTGAATATACACCCGCGCCAGACATTATCCATGAGTCTGCGGGTCATGCTCCTATTATCGCTAATCCTGACTATGCGGAATATTTGAGAAGATTAGGAGAGATTGGAGCAAAAGCAATTCTTTCCAAGCACGATATGGAGGTTTACGAAGCAGTGAGAAAATTATCTATCCTTAAAGAAGCAGAGGGGACAGAACAAACTGATATAGATGCTGCGGAAGAGGAAGTGAACCGCTTGCAAGCCATAGAAACGGAGCCTTCAGAAATGGCTCAAATGAGAAACATGCAATGGTGGTCCGTGGAATATGGTCTCATCGGCGAAATAGGAAACCCAAAAATATATGGGGCTGGACTTTTGTCTTCTATAGGAGAGAGTAAATGGTGCATGCAAGATAATGTCAAAAAAATACCTTACAGTCTAGATGTTGTGAACCAGTCCTTTGACATCACGAAGCCCCAACCCAGACTATTTGTCACACCTGACTTTTCTTATTTGATGGAAGTGCTAGAAGAATTTGCCAAGACACTTAGTCTACGAAAAGGAGGCGCCAAAGGGCTGAACAAATTGATTGCCTCTGACATGGTTGGAACAATTGAATTGAGTACAGGCTTACAAATTTCTGGCAAGTTTACCCGCTCTATTATTAATGATGATAATAAGGTAATCTTCTTCCAAACCGAAGGTGATACCGCTTTGGCATATCGCGAAAAGGAATTGATTGGCCATGGCATTGATAATCATTCTAATGGATTTTGCTCTCCTATCGGAACGCTCAAAAACATCAACCTCCCTATTGAAGATATGGGGCCCTATGATTTGAAGGCCTATAATTTTTATGATGGCAAGTGGCTCTCTTTCGAATTTAGTAGCGGCATCAAAGTGGAGGGAATGAACATTACTGGCATTAGAAATATTCAAGGCAAGCTCATGCTGATACAATTAGAAGATTGCACGGTCACCTATAAAGACGAGATTTTATTTAAGCCTTCCGACGGCACCTTTGATATGGCTATTGGCAACAAAGTAGTTTCTGCCTTTGCTGGGGCCG
>CAYWOZ010000305.1:0-2982 GCA_964458675.1 uncultured Saprospiraceae bacterium | reverse complement strand
ATAGAGACAAGTTCAAATATCCTGATCAAAAGCGCTATGATATTGCAGGCATTGGAACGCCTGAGAGCCTAAGCACAATCACCCTCGATGATGTTAAAGCCTTTTATACTCGATACTACCGCCCCGATAATACATTCTTAGCCATTGCAGGGGGCATTGATTTGCTAAAAACGGAAAAAGCTGTTGCAACATTATTTTCCGACTGGCCTAGAGGTTCAGAGCAGCCCGTTGTAAACTTTACGCCCGTAGACCTTAATAGTTTTCCAAGTGTAAAACACTATGCGGAAAAGGATACCAAAAGGAGGCTCGATTTTATTGAAAATTCAACCTCGACATTGAAAAATGATACGCTGCAAAACCGGCAAATTGAATTCGCGGAAAAGCTAGCAAATGCTATGATTGAAAACCGTCTCAATTCTCGCATGGACGATGAGAGGAATGTATACTGGATCAACCTGTCTAAAACTCGATTAGAAACTTATGATATTCAACAGGTAGGATTAAGCGCAAAGGATTACGTTGTAGCTGCAAGATTTTTTGAAGAAGAACGATTAAGGGCCATCAAATATGGATTTACTGACGAAGAAATTGCCTTTGCACTCAAATCCGAGCAGGCCAATTTAGAACGTAGGGCAGAGAACCCTGACTTTATTAATTCATGGTCCGAAGCAGCCAGAATGCGCAATAGTTTTAATAGCGGTTATGTCTATGTTAGCCGAGATCAACATTTATCTAATTTTAAAACGTTCTCACAAGCGCTTAAGTCTGAGGATTATCATCAAGCCGCTAAAGATATGTGGGAAGATTTCAAACCTAGATATCGAACCCAGTCCAAAAAATCCATGGCTAAAACTTTGGATAAAATTCTTAAAAACCTCGCCACATTATCTGAAGCAGACATCATCCCCCCAGCTGCATTTTCTCCGACTACGTTCGATCAAACAGACTTTGGCGCGGCTGGCGGTATTTTCGCTCGTGATGTTTATTCAAAGGATAAAATTAACAGACTGCTATATGCTAACGGTGCGCGTTTAAATTATCACCGGCGAGTTCATGAGGCCGATAATGTTGAAATTGCTGTTACTTTAACTGGCGATTTTACGGAATTTTATTCCAGATACGCTTCAGTACAGGAGCAAGCTCTGGTTTTCACACGGGCAGATATTAAAGGGATAACTAAATCTGAACTGGACCGCCAATTTGTTGGGCAAAAGACAGACTTTTCTGTGGCTTTAATAAATAAGAGTTTGGTTATTTCGACATCAACAAGAGCAGAAGACTTAGAAGCATCATTGGATCTTATCACGGCCTTTATTCTCAACGTTGATATAGAATCAAAGACACGTAGAGAAGAATTTGATATCTATATTTCGAATATTAAAACGGCCTCTAAAAATTCTCCCATTATAACAGGGGCATTGAAGATACCTTATAGGTACTCTGGTGAATTTGACGGGTTTTTATCAAAAACTGCAGGGCTCTTTTCATCAGAAGCAAGAACCCTTAAAAGCATCAAAGAAATTATAAAATCGGGACAAATAGAAGTCGGGGTTGTGGGGGATTTTGATCCAAAATCTTTAGAAAAAATATTTGCCTCTACACTTGGCAGTTTACAGCCCCGAAAGAAGAAAAAAAGTAACTCAGAGTTAGATGTAAAAGAAATTACGTTTGTGAAACCGGGCGTTACCACTCTGTATTATCAAGGGTCGGATCAACAAATGGCCGTTTTTTATTGTTGGCCTTTTAGTGAAGGGAAAGATGCAGAGGTGGAAGCAATAGCGAGCCTTAGTGAAAAGGTTGTGATTAATAGGATGTTGGAACGGTTTAGAGAACAGCTTGGCTTAACCTATTCGCCACAATTTATTTTGCAAAATAATCCCGCCTTTCCTAACTTTAAATATAGCTGTTTTTCTTTACAAATCTCCCCAGCTGATGAACAGCTAGTGCATGAAAACTTCAATACTATTCTTGAGGAATTTAGTTCAAAACCAATAACGCAAACAGAACTGACCCGAGCGCGTGAACCTGTTATATCCTTACTGGAGCGTTATGCAGACACCAATAGAGCATTGGCGATATTGACGGCTTTCACTCACTCTGACCCTAGTTTACTCAAGCGGCATAATTCAAAAATATCTAGGCTTAAAAAAGTGCGGTTAAAAGCCGTTAATGCCTATCTGACAAAATCCTATAAGTTATCCGATGCTCATGTTTTCAGAATTCAAAAGTCAGAGCCTCATAAAGAGGTTAAGCGTAAAACGCTAGAAATAGGAACGCTAATTGGAAAAGCTGAGGATCAATACGCCCTAGGTGATATTTTACAAAACAGGGCAGAAGACGATGACCAATACAGAGCGCTAAAGTTATTCAAACAAGCTGCTAAGCAAGGTTATAAGGACGCTCATTTAGCATTGGGGCGTCATTACGCTGCGTCGAGTGAAAACCTTAAAACGGCCGAGCAGCATTTAAAATCATCTGAAAATTCAAAAGAAGGCATATTTTTATTAGCGGAAATTTATTTTAAAAACCCGGATATATTCCCAGATATTACCGATGCGCAAATTATGGAATTATATCATCAAAGTTCTGAAAACGGACATAAGAATGCACAATATTACTTAGCAGAACGATATAGGGCAGGCACAATAATAAAACGAGACCTCATCCAAGGCTATAAATGGGCGCTTATTTTCAAATCTTCTAGAACGAAGGTAACGGATTTAACTGACACCCGTTATTTTCAATCATTCAGGCAAGACCTATCTCAAGAAGATCAAGATAAAGCTATAAAACTGGCAGATGAATGGATTAAGAATTATAAGAACCAATCGTCACAGCCATAATTATCCACATACCCATTTGATGGTATAGCTCGTTAATTATGGAGTATAATCTTACGTCTGTTTTGCCTTCAAACTGATCGTTAGACGAGCGTCTTAAAATCGCCTGCGGTTTCAACTGGTCGTCGCAACACATTGGCCA
>CAYWOZ010000304.1:0-2985 GCA_964458675.1 uncultured Saprospiraceae bacterium | reverse complement strand
CAAATGGATGTTTTCATTTTCACTTTTGGTACTGCCTTTTATTATCATCATATTAAACAAAATAAAATTGTTGCCAACTGTCACAAATTACCTTCAAAAACATTTGAAAAAAAACGCGCAAGCTCTGTAGAAATAGTAGCTGCATTTTCAAAATGTTTAAAAACGATAGCTGCTTTAAATCCAAAAGCACGATTCATCTTTACGGTGAGTCCGATTCGTCACGCTAAAGATGGCCTTTTGGAGAACACTAAGAGCAAGTCAATTTTACACCTCGCTATTGACGAAATCCTATCGCAATTTTCCAACACGTATTATTTTCCTTCCTACGAATTAATGATGGATGATTTACGTGATTATCGTTTTTACAAGCCTGATATGCTACACCCTTCACCTACTGCCATCGATTATATCTGGAAGCACTTTACTACACACCTCCTTACAGATCCGACATTCAAAATAATGGACAAAATAGATAGTCTTAAACAGGCCATAAATCACAAAGCTTTTCATCCTAAAAGTGACACACATCAGGCTTTTTTAAAAAAGCAGTTACAGAAAATTTCGGCATTAGAGGACATCCAACCACTTCTTGATTTTAGTGATGAGATAGACCAAATTCAAGAGCAACTGATTTAGTAGGTTTTTAAAAATAAATATTTGGGGGATCCTGCTGCAAAGGGCTAAACCTCTGCGCTCTTCTTCTTTTGCATCAGGCGGGTCATCCGCTACTACAACCTTGCTTGCCCGTTGTAAAGAGACGCGATGAATCGCGTCTCTACGCCCCACCCACTTGGGTATACCGCTTCTACCCCTATCCCAAAAATTCTCATTTTACTTATTTACAACCTTTAGGGTGTTTGTTGATACATTTTAATGCTTATATTCGTCTACTACTTATAAAACCAAAATAAATGAGACTTCTAATCCTATTCCTGTTTTTTCCTTTTTTGACCTATGCTCAGATTAATATCTCAGGCAAGATTATCGATCAGTCCAACAACCAACCACTTTCTTTCGCTTCTATAGCTGTGCCCAATAGCACGACAGGAACTATGTCTAATGATGGAGGGCAGTTTGAGATTCGACTCAAAGAAGACCAGACAGAAATACAAATAAGCTATATTGGATATGTGGATACTCTGATTGTCATAGATCCAGATATTGCTACCTACGAAATCCAATTGAAGCCATATGAGGTTCAGTTGACAGAGATCACCGTTAGACCGCTTTCGCCACTAGAATACATTATACAAGCGCTTGAAAAATACCCAAGCCTAATACCCACAGAACCTTTTGAGACAAGGTCTTTCTTTGCCACTAGATCTTCTATCGCCAATGATAAAAGTGGTTCGTACAAATTGGAAGAGGCTGTATTCAAAACCTACTACACCGATTTCGCGAATGATACCCTAGAAGAACCTTCACAACTTATACTATACCGTTCTAAAAACGAAGGAGAATTCACTTCAATTCTAGAAGAAAATAAACGTCTGAACAAAATGGCCAAAAGACAAGAAAAGAGAGACGCCAAAAATGATAAAAAGGAAGAAGAACCTGCCGAAGAAGTAGTGGTAGGGGGAGAATTAGAAGAATCAGATACGGACACTCTTTTGCAGGAAGGCCCGGTCACTATCAATATTAATGATATCATTGGAGCAGGTCCTGAAGCGCTCATCAGAGACTCAAAGAATGTGCCTACCCTTGATTTCTTCAACAGCGAATTCTTCAAAAAATTTAGTTATACTTTTGGAGAGCAGACTTTCTACCAAGGTAGAGAACTCATCAAAATAGACTTCTCTAACAAACGAAAAGTAGAAGGTGGCTTTTATAAAGGAAGTGTTTATCTAGATCATATAGACCTGTCAATAGTAGCGCTGGACTATAATGCGAGAGCTAAGATTCCTTTCTACATCAATGCCTTACTAAAAACCATAGTGGGATTCAGTATCGATTCGGTAGAGAGAGATGTAAGTATCCGCAACCAAAACTATCAAGACCTATGGTGTCCAAAAGAAGTAATCTCTGACTTAAGACTTACTCTTAAACAAAAAAAACGATACGAAACCATAGCCACTGCTCAGATACTCAACATTGAAGAGATAGTGAGCGATTCTCCTAATTCAATTCCCGAAGATTTAGTATTCGACAAAGAGCTGGAGATGTCTGAACACACCATAGATGCTGCAGATGGAATCAAGTGGGAGAATATTAATGTGATTAGTTTTGAGAAGTAGGTTAGACCAGTATTAGCTTTAGAACTTTCCTAAAGTAAGGTCTTAATAATATGCTTTAGTAAAAAGATTTCGCGTACTAGAGAGACTCCTTTTTTTTCACTGTTCGCAAGTGTATTTTCATTATGCTTTATCGCCTCATGAATATTTACCCACTTTGCACTCATTCCATTTTTTGTTTCGTACGACTCTAACTTAGGAATCCCTAGTTCCTGATCTATATCGCAGGTATAGCAATAGGAAATCATGTACATAATATCGAAGTCGGGTTTATACCAAGTTCTATATTCTTCATAAGCTCCATAGGGTTTTATGTTCCTTACATTTTGAGCGCCTGTTTCTTCACTTAGCTCTCGTATCATCCCCTCGATTGCATCTTCTCCTTCATCTATACCTCCGCCCGGTAGACTATAATCCTCGTACCGCTCTGTGTACAACAATAGAATTTCGTCTCCTCTCAACGCTATACTTCGTGCGGCTAATCTTTTGAAAATGGTTTTATTTTCAAAGGTGATGATATCTGGATGGGTGTGGGTTTTTATGACTTGCATAAGCGAGAAGGTAGTGAATTATTTGTTGTACTTGACAGATTATGGGTAAACATGCTATTTTAATCATTTTAGCATATCCTTCGAATAGCAATCTTCTTTGCGAAGAAAAGACAATTTTAGATTGTGGCGTCATTAAATACTAGGGCAACTCTATTAACCTCTGAAAGAATGTAAATTTCATTTAGCGCGTGAACTACAAGGCG
>CAYWOZ010000303.1:0-3037 GCA_964458675.1 uncultured Saprospiraceae bacterium | reverse complement strand
GAACAATTTAACAAGGGATCCTTCTATTAAATACCTTCTTGTTTAAAAGTTGGTAATAAAGTTGAACCCCACATAAGAGAGGTTAATTATTCTTAGGTACTCAATTTTATTTAAGTATTATTTGCTATTAATCAAAATCTAAAATCTTGCGAATATCATCTTCCGAATCTATCGTCTGATCTTCAAGATCCATCACGAAAGTGAAATCACCACGACCCTTCTTTATCTTTTTAAAATCTTGAGGACGGTAAACCGCTATCTTATTTTCTGGAGTGACGAACCACATGAGGTTGTCGGAATTTTTATTGTATTGAATATCGATACCTTCCCCAACCGTGAATTTAGCTACCGTATTTCTACTACGGTCCGCGCGGAATGCTGTTAAGCCATTGTACTCCGAATCAAACTGATCGGTAAACTTTCCCTTCAACATAGCTGCATAAGCAGGCAGTGGTCTATCACAATTCCAGATACCAAAACTAGTAACATTAAAACTGTTCAGCACCTCACGCTTAATCATTTCATTAGAAGCAGCTCTGTCCAAACCAGCAGCTTTCATCTCTGCAATACGTTCATCAAACTCCGCTTCGCTGGTGGCAGCTCTTACTGCCTTGATTTTTTCTAGCTCCGCTTTCTTTATATCAATCTTAGCTTGTCTCTCTGTAGTCACAGCAGTATACGCGGCAAACTCTTGATTGAACTTTTCCAAAGCAGCATTGTAGTCCTTCCCGTGCAATACAGGCTTTACATTCACATCCACTCTACTTTCTCCTTTGATAAAGGTTACCGTAAATTGATTATTACCATTTGCGCGAATATCCCGATCGTCCCAATCCGTAGTCGCTATAGCAGAAGACCAAGTTGCTTGTCCAGGGAGCACCTCCCATATGAAGTTGTCATATTTTTTTTGCAAGTCTCTTAGCGCAGCTTCACTCTTTTGGAGGCTAGCTTCCTCTGCACTGATATTGTTCTGTACCACGCGATCTTCCAGCCTTAGCTCAAAAGTTGGGTTATTAGTATTTGCTTTCTCTGGTCGTTGTGGTTTTACAGGGAGTGGAATAGAGTTTCCGTAAGCAGTAAGCTCTTTTACTAAAGTTTTATCTAAAGCCTTAAGTGCTTCTTGTCTATCATTTTCAAGTCCTTCAATCGTCAATGGTGCATCACTATGTCCACCATCATCTTGATTAGGCTCTTCCCCGATAAATGACATCTTATCACGTGTTACGTATTCCCAGTTTTCTTTGTCTTCGTTTAGCTTATATATATTGAAGTTAGGCACCGAGCTGCCAGGCTTTACCTGTACAGTAGATTTGAGTTCTATATCTATCGACTTCTCAGGCATGAAATCTAGTCGTTCTCCATCCTGCTCTGCATAGATTTCGATCATACCAGCAGACTCTAATTGATACTGAGTACCAAGCGAATCGTATTGCATCGGAATACCAGACAAGAAAAAATCAATATAATCATGATACTCTTTGATCTTGATTTCTACTTCACCGGCTACGACTTCACCGGCACGATTGGCGAATGCACGAGGAGGCACCACTGCCACCGTGCCCGACTTGAATACGATACGCCCACCTTGATTGGCTGCGACGGTACTCGTAAATACTTCTTCAGCCACACTGCTCTCCATAGGGGGGGTGACGTAGGGCGCATTGTCCACCATGGCCTTATTCTTCGTGCCCTTGCCAAATCCAATGGCAAGGATAAGTAGACCAACAGCTGCGGCTGCCGCTACAGCAACACGACCCCATATTTTACGAGGCTTTCGGTTGTCTCTAGGAGTTGGCGCATCTCCTTGTCCTTGCTCATACTCAGCCATCAAGCCATCGAAGTTTTGATGCTTTTTGATGTCCGCCGAACTAGGCATCTGTTTATTAAAATTAATTTTGTAATTATCTTTTTTCATATCACACAGGTTTAAGAAACTCTTTTAATGTTTGTTATTTATAATTTTGTTTAGTTTTTCCGTTATACGGTACGTTTTCACTTTAGCATTACTTTCCGTTAGGCCCATTATTTCGGCGATTTCTCGATACGGAAGTTTCTCGAAAAATCGCAATTCTATAAGTTGTAGTTCATTTTCTTTTAGCTCATTGAGGCAGTCCACCATTTTATCTTGTAGTTGGTGCTTGACATCACTGTAGGATAGTTCATCAGCCAGGTCGTCCAGCTGAGAGTCATTGATACTGACGACTCTATTTTTCTTCGTGTTGCGATAATGCTGCGAGATTTCATTGCTCGCGATACGGTACAACCATGCAGAGAAGGGGACACCCTTAAATTTATACCCATCCAATTTTTGCATTGCTTTCAGAAAAACCTGAGAAGTGATGTCAGCAGTCAAACTCTCATCTGCGACCCTTTTAAATATAAATAAGAATATACCTTCATGATACCGCTGGTACAGCGGCTTGAACTCCCGTCTATCGGACTGCGCCTTTTGTATTTGCGCCCATTCTAGCTGCATTTCGCCCTCTGTGGCATGATTACTCTTGCTTGACATTAATCGCGATTTTGATCCAACTAGATTGTGACTAAGATTTAAATTAGATATCATGTGTGCATAATTAGTCTTCCTTTGAGAGAGGTCTTTTATTCCCTTTCTCTTAATTAAGGGGTTCATAATCATAATACACTAAGGGCCTGAAGTTACACTATTAGGCATAAAATTTTTAAATATTATGTATTTTCTTTTGAGAGTCAATGAATATAGGGTTTTGGGGCCTCCACTAGCCCTATTTCTGCAGCCTAAAAGGCTGAGAATTAGGACTAGTGGCGCTACGATACAGGGCTCGCTAGTCAGCTCGGCCAGCTCCCGAAAAGGTCACTGTCTTCACCCTGCGAGTTCACCCTTTCTCATCGCTAGGCCATAGATTAAGAATTATGTTTGGATTAACATTTCTAATCTTAAAGAATAGGTATTAAAGAAGTAGCTTTATATACTCAATGGAAAGTGGTTTGGGACAATTTGAACGACTTTATTTTGATCAATATCGAGGCAAAAAATTGAGGCGATGCCTTCGCATCA
>CAYWOZ010000302.1:0-3047 GCA_964458675.1 uncultured Saprospiraceae bacterium | reverse complement strand
TCTGAGGAAGTCCTTGCTGTGCAAAACCTGTAACAAACAGGCCTAAAACGAAAATAATTGTGAAAGTACTCTTAATCATAATGGTATGTATTAGTTTAATTTTTACTGCCTTAATTATCGACAAATCAAGTAGTAGTCTAGTAAAACTAAGGCTAAAAACATACCAATAATAGGCAGGTTAGGGCTAATTTATAAAATCAATTATTGATGCAAAATAAATTAAAACAGATTACTAGCTTTCACGTCCTCCCCCACTGCTGTGTGCGCAGATAATCAATCGCTGAACTGGTAAACAAAAGTCGCACGCCAACTCTAAAGAAGATATACACTTGGCCTACTAACATAGCAACAACAATAGTCGGCATTGATTTCATCACAATCACATCATTGATTAAAGAATAAATTCCGAGAAGCCCAAGAAAAGTCAATGTGCATAGTAGGAACAATATCAAAATAGAAAAGAAATGTTTAAGGCAAAAAAACTTTGTATCTACAAGTATAGGTAGAATTACTTTTCTCTCCTTTTGAAGAACGACTTTTACCTTTGCATACTCATTAACCATATCCATCCAAGCCATAAGGGCTAGAAATATGGTCAACATGATTTGGGTTTTTATTATCAACTCTCCTTCTGATTCTAGTTCAAAAGGAGATAATCCCAATTTTGTATAAATCCAAAACAGCACTCCAGCTACTACTACTTGGGCGCCTACAAAATATAAGGCTAACCTAAACAGTCTCCAAAAATGTTTTGAACAGTTTGCCCAAAACTTACTGTACTTGAATGGTTCAAACAAATGCACATACGCTTCGATAATTCCTCCTGCCAAAAAGATATTAAGCAACAAGTAAACAACTACAAAAATTGAAGCCTGGCTTAATATAAGATTGAGTTCAGGACCAGAGTTATTTACGACATCCACTATAAAGTCAGCATCAAACTTAAGTAAACCCGAAAGAGTAGCTTCGTTATTAGCCCCTACCCTATCTAACAATTTCCCAAATGGTCTAGCGATCACAAAAGCAAAAAGCAAATTGGCTATAAAGACGACTACCCATGCCTTCCATCTGAAAAACAACAATCGTATCCCGCTAAAATATGTAGAGAAAACGCCTTTCATATCAATACCATCAAGCTTTCCAAAGCACGCTGCGTCGCTAAAAAGAATTTAGAAAAATAATACCGAGCACCTGTTAGATCTGGCTCCAAAACATAAGAGTTATTAAGCCAGTTTTTATCAATCGGCAATTTACCTTTTGGATCAAGCACCGCTTTGACTACTTTCTGATTGGTATCGAAGATGAAAGTATGCCCTCGATCTCGACCATCCCATGTCATCAGTTGACTACTCCCGTCTTCAAAGGACACCTGTACTTCTACAGGAAGCTTCATTCCTTCCAGTCGGTGCACCACTACTTTACTTTTATAGGTATTGGTGCCATTTTGTTCTGACACACAATCTTCAAAATCATCTATATACCCAGCTGCCGTCTGCACTTCTGCATTTGTAATACTTGCTACAGTGTAGTCACATAAATCCGTACCATACAAAGCTTGCTCAAAAAACCAATCCATATTTTCACATAATGCTAGACCATGATTTTTTCGCACTACCTCATTGACAATATTTATAAAGTCCTGCCCACAGGGATGCTTAAATTTCCATTTCTCAAAATAGGTTTTCATGATTTCCATCATCGTTTCTTCTCCTAATATACCTTCTAAAGTATTTAACCACAAGGCTGTTTTATTATAAGCAATATTCCCATACCCTCCTTCAGTATACTCATAACTTTTGGTGGAAGAAGGTGCTATCTGTGGATTTGCGCTATTAAAAAACTCCGCTCTATTGAAAGATTCATTTCCAATTTTAAATCCTAAAAAATTTATAGTCGACTGATCTTCCCCAAGGTAGGTATCTAAAATTTTTCCTTCGAAGTAGGTCGTAAATCCTTCATCCATCCAAGGTTCCTCTACCTCATGGGTAGCTACCATTTGCATAAAATACTGATGCACAAATTCATGTACTACTAAAGTCTCGGGAGTGCGGATACCAGTAGGTAAAAAACAAAAACTAACCGATGAAATAAAAGTAGGATACTCCATTCCCCCAGTAAATATCCCGTAGATAGGAGGATCTACAATAGTCAAGGTAGGATATGGATATGCTCCGATATATTTATCCAAATATTCAAAAGCAGAAATTACAGCACCAAAATATCTAGGCGCACATTCTATATGCTCTGGATAAGTCAGCAGTTTGATATCTACTCCCTTCCATTGTTTATGTAGCTCAGCAAATTTTGGAGAAGCTGTCCATCCAAAATCAATCACATCATCTACTTTATATCGCCAAGTAGTTGTCTCACCCCTTTCCACTTTTTCAGCAAGCTCTCCGCTAGCACCAACCACAAAATCAGAAGGTACATTGATGGAGACATCATAGTTCCCAAAATCCGAATAGTATTCTCCACTAGCATGATACTGATGACAGTTCCATCCATCCTCTTTAGCGAATCGAAGTCCAGCAGGCTCATAGACTCCCAATTTTGGAAACCATTGCACCATAAAATAATAGTCTTTGTTATGTCCTGTCCGAGGCATCGTCTTAGGTATCTGCGAGTGCCATTCCATTTGAAAGGTCGCTGATTCTCCTGGCTGCACAGGTGTGATCAATGGCACAGACAATACAGTTTGATCGTTGACATTATCATCCTCTGGTTGTATATAGCTAGCCTCCCCTATCAATTCTAACCCAGCCGAATCTATTAGAGATAATACCTCTACCCAACCCCAATCACAATTTTCAATACTCTCATTCGAAAGGCTACCTCTACGAGAACTCTCTTGCATGAATGTTGATTGAGAATTTTTGAAAGCGTTGTAGTAAAGATGAAACTGGAGTTCACTCACAGGCGCTGAAGAGATATTTTTCCATACAATTGCCTGCTTTGCATCGACTTGCTTATTTTCTACATCGAGAGTCAAATCTATGGTATAATTTGCTATCCTAGGCGACAATTCACCTTGCCCGTTCACTGTAGCA
>CAYWOZ010000301.1:0-3096 GCA_964458675.1 uncultured Saprospiraceae bacterium | reverse complement strand
AAAATACATTTCACCATTGCTAAAGAATTATCTCAAAGGAATTAATTGAGAGAATTACTAATGCCTGTTTAAAGTAGTTTTTACTTAGTTGGACAGGCATTCATAATTCATCATTCTCTTCAAATCGCAATCGGCGCCTGCAAGATCTCCTTCGGTATCGCAAATGCATCCACTAAGGCTTCCGCATGGTTGCGCGTCTCTTTACACAACTGATCTACTAGACGTCTTATCGCCTTCGTCTTCGTCGGGCTCATATATTCCGTCTCTAGGTAGAAATCTTTGTGCGACTCTATAGTATGTAGCGCATACAACTGAGTCAACTGTCTAAGCATAGACTTGGTGTTTTTATCCTTTACTTGTTTGGCCTGCTTGATGAACTGCTCTAGTATAATACGCTCAACAAATGCATTGGACAATTCTAAGAGATGTGTCTGACAACGCAAAAATGCATCTGCAGAATTCATCTTTGTTTTTATCAAGCCGCGCATTCTATTGCTGACGGAGTAAAGCAACTTTTGTTCGCGATATCTAAAAGCAGCCAATTGGAAACGACCGCCCAATAGATAATCGCTATCAGACTTTCGTTTAGTATATGGATTTTGTTGCATGACCAATGTAGAAAACTGGTTGCCCAACATCCTCAAGACGGCCACGAAACCATCGTCGTGAAACTCCTTCGAAAAATTGGACAATAAGCCCTTTGATACGAGCTGCATCAAAACGGTATTGTCTCCTTCGAAGGTGGTAAATATTTCAGTATCCGCCTTGAGCTGACCGAGTCTATTTTCACTTAAGTATCCTTTGCCTCCACATGCTTCTCTGCACTCTTGAAGAGAAGCAGTAGTAAACCAAGTCGCGTAAGACTTCATTCCTGCAGCTAAACTTTCTATTTCTCGGATATCTTTTTCACTGCGATTTATAAAGCGTTCCGTTAGATAATCTAATCCAAAACTAATGGCATAAGACTTCGCCAGGAGTGGCATCAGTCTACGCTGGTGTGAAGGGTAATCGAGAAGCAGTGTTTCTGATCCTCCTGCTTTGGTTTCAAATTGGCGTCGCTTTAAACTATGCTTCACTGCGATGGCAAGCCCCGTTTTTGCGGCACTCAAGCCAGCACGTGGAACACATACACGTCCTCCCACTAAAGTACCTAGCATTGTAAAAAATCTACGCATCGGATTACTGATTGGGCTACTGTATTCTCCATTGTCGTTGATATCTCCAAAGCGATTGAGCAGATTGAGTCTAGGTACACGGACTTGGTCAAACCAGATTCGCCCATTGTCCACTCCATTGAGCCCTAGCTTATATCCACAGTCTTCCACACGAATCCCAGGCAATTCATTATGCGCTTCATCACGCAAGGGCACCAGGATAGCATGCACGCCATGCTGCACTCCATCGACGATAAGTTGTGCAAACACACTCGCCATTTTAGAGTGCATTGCGTTTCCTATATATTCTTTTCCATCAGCCTCTGTAGGAGTATGTATAACGATTTCATCTGTACTTGCATCGTAGGTTGCTGTAGTCTGTAGACCTCGTACATTTGATCCATGTCCCGTTTCCGTCATGGCAAAACAACCTGCCAATGCTAGAGAGCCGGTATCTTTCGAATATTTGTCATGATGATATTTGGTACCTAGAGCATTGATAGATCCTCCAAATAACCCGAATTGGACACCAAACTTGATAGCCAAGCTCAGGTCGTGATATCCCAATACGTCAAATAGGGCAGCGTACTTAGCCATATCTCCTTCACCACCATACTCAGGTGCAAATGCAAGCGCACCCAATCCTTGATCCGCTAGTGCTCGAGCCTGTGCTAAGATATGCTCTCTATATTCTCCCTTTTCTGGCAAAGTTTTGAGTGTAAATTCCGGGTAGCTTAATAGCGCTTTTATTTTAGCTTTATAGTCAGTGTATTCTTTGTCCAGCGCTAGTGTCATTTGTGCAACGTCAAAGTCAGCCGAACTAACTACTTTCTCTTGCTTTGAAAGATGTTTGTGGATCTCAATATTGGCAACACCCATCCCTGCTTGTAAATCATACAGCGCAGCTTTCGTTTTTTCATTGGCGTAGTAAGAAGGTTCCTTGCAGTCGTCGCAGGTCTTAGCGAGCGAAAGCCCCAAACTTATCAAGCAATCTTTTTCTTCTCCATCACTATCATGACTAATTTCAGTTATGATTTTTTGCCAGTTTTCATAGGTCTCATCAGAGGGAGGATTGCTTGGATTAGTCCAATTCAAAGCAATAGCCAATTCTTCTTTACTAAGGTGATTGAGGTTTTGAAGTTTCTCTCTTATTTTTTGAGATTCCATCGGGCTTAGAATGCCATCTGCCCATCCTATATAAAAGAGGGGTAAAATGGTCATCAGCCCAGCAGAGTAGTTTATAGGTTCAACGGTAGGTGCGCTCATCTTTATTATTTTACTCTAAATTAAGGTTTATCTACTTATTAAATGATTAAGGATGCTATATAGTTTTAGGGCAAAAAAATCCCGAAAGCTATTTGATAGCTCCGGGACAGGGTGAATGTGTTTTAACTAGCTTTAGCTAGTTGAAAAATTGATTTTTGTAGCGCTTTACTTATTGGGTTATTTATATGTGTTTCAAGCGTTTCACTCCCATGTAGAAATGGGTGGTGGCTAAGGTGAATTTTACCGTATAGGAAATCGGTTTATAGGATACTTAGTAGAAGGCAAAAGAAATGCCAAACATTATAAAAATTTATATGTGTTTAGGGTGAATATTGTTGACTTGCCTTATGCAATTGATTGTGAATATATTGAAGGTGTTTTTTTGGGGTCTACCACTGACGATAATTTTAGCAGCAAAAAGGGCTGCTAAAAATATCGTCAGTGGTCGCTACGATACAGGGCTCGCTAGCCAGCTCGGCCACCTCCCAAAGAAGGTCGGTGTCTTCACCCTGCGGGTTCACCCTTCCTCATCGCTAGCCCGAGATTCTTATTTGAAGGGTTTTGTATTTTACATAATTAGTTCTAGCCTCGCCAAGTTTGGCTCGGTTCCTTAGTTCTAGTCTCGCCAAGTTTGGCTCGGTTCCCTAGTTCTAGCCTCGCCAAGTTTGGCTCGGTT
>CAYWOZ010000300.1:0-3206 GCA_964458675.1 uncultured Saprospiraceae bacterium | reverse complement strand
AATCCGTCTCTACAGCCAACACACCTTCCAAAACGCAATGGGATATACCACTTCCACCCCTCACCCTCTGCGCGCAAGGCCTAGAATTCTTTATGCAGTACTCAGGTATAATTCCATTTTTTCTATAAATTGTCCGCATTGGGGATTGTCGTCAATCATCCCAGCGCACAACACCTGGAACATGCAAACAAATAATTATTGATGACGTATGTCATCTACTGACCATTTGATTTAATCCTCGAAATTTTATATTGAAAATTCAAAACTAAATGCATCCGTAAAATGTATTAGTGAGGTAAAATCGAACAATGCACTCGTTTTTATATTAGAATAAAAATACTATTATCATGAAAGAGAATGCTTTTAAAATTTTCAGTTTACTTTTTTTTGCGTTTGTTTTAAACATTAATGTGAATGCGCAATCACAGCCTTCATATGGTACAGCCGCTAGTGCTCCACTAACTCCAGCTCAAAAATTAGAACTTAAAATACAGCGTTTAACGGATACGGCCGAGAGACTAAAAATGACGGATACTCAAACGGATAGATATGTTTCTTCAACGCTTGAATTTGATAAAAACCTCAGAGAAATAAAAGCTTCTACATCAGCTAAAGATTTAAGAAAAACAAGAATCCAAACTTTAGCAGAAAATCATAATGCTAGCTTGGCTTCCTACTTATCTGAAAAACAATATGCAAAAGTGGCCAAGAAAATTAAGGGCAAAAAGAAAGCTAAACGATAGATAAAGAGACCCTCCTAAGACTATAGAATTTAAAACAACTCTGCCATAGAAGAAATTTTCTTCTGTGGCTTTTTTCGTTAAAATTTTAGTATCATCCTTCTGAAATTTGATTTATGTCAGATGTTGATAATATTTCAACTTAAAGTAGATAATGGCTTCCGAATAGACTAATTTTGCATTTCTTTTTTAAGGTCTATTATTATGTACACGTACGGAAGTAAATTTCTTTATTTGTTTTGTTTCTTGCTGGTATCATTTGATGCTCTTGCACAGCCTGAGGTATCAGAATTCAAGAATATATTTCGCTTGCAGAACAATAAGACTATTGAAGAGATCAAGGTAGATGGGGTATTAGATGAAGCTAGTTGGGAAAAAGCGAATATAGCCACTGACTTCTGGCAGAAAACACCCTACTTTGCTAAGGCAGCAGATCCTCGTACAGAAGTCATGTTCACATATGATGAAGACAATCTCTATATGGCCGCTAAGTGCGTTCAAAAAAGTGATATCGTTATCCAAACTTTAAAGAGAGATGAATTTTGGGACAATGATGGAATAGCCATGATTATTGACCCATTGAATACCAGGACTAATGCATTTCTGTTTGGTATTTCTGCTGCTGGTGTGCAATGGGATGCACAATATGCCCCAAACTCAGGTATTAATAGTGACTGGAATAATAAATGGCGTGGAGAAGTAAAAGTATATGATGGATACTGGACAGCTGAGATTGCAATTCCGTTTAAAATACTTAGATATAACGATACCAATATGGAATGGGGAATGAATGTCGTACGCGGCATTCAAGGCATCAATGAATTTCATAATTGGACTGCGGTACCGGAATCTTTCTGGCCTCCTAACCCTGCATTTGCGGGTGCACTTGTTTGGGATGCTCCACCTACCAAGAAGTCTGGTAATTTTAATATTATTCCTTATGTAACTGGAAGTATAAATAAGGATAATGGAGAAGATGTGGATTTCGATGGCAATGCAGGTCTTGATGCGAGGTTCGCCTTGACCTCTACCATTAGTGCAGACCTAACCATCAATCCTGATTTCTCTCAAATAGAGGTAGATGAACTCGTTACAAATCTTACTCGCTTTAGTATTTTCCTTCCAGAGAAAAGAACCTTCTTTTTGGAGAACAGCGACATATTTGGAAATTTCGGAATAGGACCTGTGAATCCATTCTTTACACGCCGTATTGGATTAGATGAAAATGGACAAGCTGTACCTTTATTGTATGGAATAAGAGCGACAGGAAACGCTACCGATGATGTGCGTATTGGAGTTATGAATACGCATACAGGCAAAAGCGATAGTTCTCCTAGTTTGAATCAAACAGCAGTAGCTGCACAAAAACAATTTGGTTTATCTAACATCAAGGGACTGTTTGTAAATCAGCAGGCATTTGATGATTTTGACCCACAGACTGAAAATACAAGTAGAAATGCAAGCCTGGAAGGGCTTTTCAAATCCTCAGATGGGAAGCGCTCCCTATGGGCAGGAGCGCACCAATCTTTCAAAAAAGGATTTGATGAGAAAACTGGGTTTTACAATCTTGGCGGACAATACCAAAATTCTGATTGGAATATCCTTACCAATATGATGGTCGTCCAAGAGAACTACTTTACTGATCTTGGATTCAATCTGCGAGTAGATAACTTTGATGCCCTGAGAGACACTTCTATTCGGGTAGGATTCAATCAGTCTTTAACGACTGTCGATTATACCATCAGACCCAAAGAAGGGAAAATCCAACGGCACAATATTGGCTTTGAAAATCAGTTGAGTTTTAATCCTGACTGGTCTTTTAATGAAAGAAATAACAGCCTTTCTTACTTTCTGCGGTTTAGCAATACTAGTGAGGTATCTGCTAGTATAAACAATAATGCTGTAGAGCTTTTGTTTCCATTTTCATTTGTAAGTGAAGGTGAACCGCTACCACAGGCTAGATATAATTTTACCAATTTTGAAGCATCCTATAATTCTGATGGCCGTAAACTTTTCCAATATTCAGCAAGTGCTCAGTTGGGTGAATTTTATAATGGTTCACTTAATCGATTTACTGCTGGACTAAATTATCGTATTCAGCCGTGGGCCAATTTCGGAGTAGAATATCAATTTAATCAATTGAATTTTCCAGATCCATATGGGGATGAATTGATTACGGCCCTTCTTTCTAAAATCGAAATTGGGTTTTCTAGAAATTTGATTTGGACCACCTTATTTCAGTTTGTTGATCAGTCGGATTTCATGGGTATCAATTCTAGGCTTCAATGGCGTTTTGCTCCGCAGTCTGATTTGTTCCTTGTATACATAGACAACTATGATGTGATTGGATCGGAAGTCAATACTAGTAATAGAGCCGTTGCGCTTAAAATTAATTATTGGTATTAATTACTGGGCACCTCTATTAACCCCATTCAAGATGTAAACAAAAATTGTAAATTTTTTATT
>CAYWOZ010000299.1:0-3211 GCA_964458675.1 uncultured Saprospiraceae bacterium | reverse complement strand
TTCGTTGCCATATTTTCTATGGCTACTTTTACGTCCGCCAAGCCTTGTCCAGTATTCTGATCCAGCACTTGCCCAACTACAGCAGGGAAACTAGATTCTAAGAGCACGGTATATTCCTTGCCTCTAGCTTTTGAGATTTCTAAAAATCTAATTTCGAACCCTGGCTTTTCTAAACGGATACGACACCCACTGTCTGACAATAATTGAAAAACAAACTGTCCATTTTCATCTGTGAAGGTCTGACTTCCACCGCAAGCACTTAAGTCTAAAGCCACTCTAGAAATGTTTTCATTATTAAATGCATCCTTTACATTGAGGGTGTAATTCTGATCAGGTTTACTGGCTTGGTATAGGTCTTCCAAACCATTTCCTGAAGGACGATTGGAGATAAAGTACCCTTTGTTGCTTACCTGATTGTAAACGAAACCATAGTCATCTCTGGAAGAATTGACGGTCTTTCCTTGGTGATAAACCTTCTTGAAAGTGTCGTCCAACTTTGCAGCTCTGTATATATCAAAACCGCCAAAACCAACATTCCAGTTGGAAGAGAAAAACAAACTTTCATCTACCGAATAAGGAGAAATTTCATCTCCTGGCGTATTAACTACTGATCCTGCATTTACAGGAAAAGACCAGTCATTTCCGCTATTGATACTCAAATAAATATCTTGTCCACCAAATCCATCTGCTCTATTAGAACTGAAATATATCATGGAGCCATCATACGATAAAGATGGATAAGAACAATTAAAGCCAGCATCTGTATGCGTGAATTTCTTTGCGTTCACCCAACTGCCAGTAGGAGTAACGGCAGCGATATAAAGTTCATCATTTAATCCTGCTTCTGGTATTTGTCTTTGACCTAAATAGGTATTTTGCTTTGTAAAACAAACCATTTGTCCATTGCCTGAAAAACTAAAATAAGAAACATTACTGAGGTCTTGTCCTACTTCTATTTTCTGCACTTGGCCATCCGCTAGAATTCTTTGAATGGACTTTCCTTTACTAGAGTGATTTTGCAAAAAGTAAACATCAGATCCCACCAGAGATACCGCCATCTCCGCTTGACTACTATTCTGCTTCATGAATTGAACATCATAAATTGGAGCTATTCTATCTAGGATAGAAAGCTTGTCCAATTGAGCGACATAATGACTTCCAATTTTTGTGTCTACATTTTTAGCATACACATCATATACTGCTCTAGCTTTGGCAAAATTTTCTAATGCCTGCAAAGTCTTTGCATATTGAAGCATATTTTGTCCTTTAAGCTTTCCATCAACAATGGCTTTGTCAAAATAAGCTGCTGCTTGCTTCATCTGATTGAGCATGTAATAGCACTCTCCTATCTTTGCACTTAGTGCTCCATCGGCTCCTTTCTTGCTCTCCGTCTTTAGATGGTCTCTCAACTCCTTTTTATAATCCCTAAGATCTTCTATGTTGCTCCATGACATTTGGGCTACACCTTGCGAAAAGGAAAACAAGAATACTAAAAGGACTATACTTTGTCTAAAACGAATGCACATAAGTTGTTGTATTTATTACTTTTAAGACTACCTAAAATAGAGAATGCCACATTCAAAATGCTTGCTTTAAAAGGCATCCAATCTAGTAAATAGTGAAATTAGCTTTGAGGGAACTAAATCTAGCTCGAAATTTACGCTTATTCTCCTATAATCACGCTATAAATATGGATTTTTTACCATATATCAATACAATACGTAATCTATTCAGCTTCAATGATTAAGCACCTTCTTTCTGACCTTCTTCAAAGACAGCAGATTTATAGCATTGCTGGGTAGATTCGCCCATTCAGCGCTTGCTGTCAAGGCCGTTTGATCATAAAACAAGAAGATTATTGGGCTTTCTTCTATCAAAATTTCTTCCATTTGGTGGTACAGGCCATAGCGAAGACTGTCATTATTCTCCTTTAAAGCTGCCTCATAGAGACTATCATAGCCCGCATTATTAAATCTAGTGTAATTTGGAGGAGCAGGATTCCCACTATAAAATAAAGAAAAGTAGTTTTCCGCGTCTGGGTAGTCTCCTATCCAAGAAGCCCTGAACATAGGGATGCTCCCCTTGGTCATCGCATTTCTTAGACTAGCAGATTCTATGATTTCGATTTTCGCATTGACCCCTATCTGCTTCCACTGACTTGTCAAAAAGGTAGCTAAATCTACATAATCACTATTGGTATTAATGGTGATGATAGGCGCTGTCTTCGTTCCATCATAACCTGCTTTCAACAATAAGCCTCTGGCTTTGTCCAAATCGTATGCGTACCCGGCAAGTTCTTTATCAAAGGAAGGCAAGCCCAGCGGAGTAACTCCTTGTTCTGCAGGTACCCCGACATTATTTCTCAAAGTGCGCATCATTAGTTTTCTATCGATAGCAAAGTTGAGCGCTTGTCGTAAGTATTTATCATTGAGTGGGGTATCCATTGTAGCTAGATTGATGCCGATGTATTCTAGATTTAGATAAGGAGATTTGATGAGTTGTAGATCCTCATTGAGGGAAGGATGCAAATTGCCATTGGTATCCAATAGTTCATTCACATAAGAAGCATCCATTCCAGAAATGAGGTCTAATTCTCCTTTTTTCAATTCCAAAAAAGCAGTTTTTCTATCAGACATAAAACTGATCTTAATGGCATCCAAATAAGGGAGTGCTTGACCATTTTCTTGTTCAAAATAGGAATTGTTTTTCTGCAAAAATAGGTTTTGATTCTCTAACCAGATTTTCATCTTGAATGCTCCAGTTCCGACAGGATTAGACCTAAACTGAATGTCAAAATAGTCTATCGCTTCCTTTGGAACTATAGAGCAATAATGCATGGTCAATATGCCTAGCATAGGACGAAAAGCTTCCTTTAAATGCACCTGAAAAGTGAAGCTATCCACTGCTGTAAATGGCTCACTATCAATAAGTTTATCTCCAAATATCCAGCTCCCTGGTGAATTCACTTCATCATCGATAATGCGACCTAAACTATATACCGCATCATATGCATTTACAGCTCTCCCCTTTCCTTCTTTGAAGCAAGGCGAGTCATGAAAGTAGATATCATTTCTTAATTGAAAAGTATACACCTTTCCATCTTCAGAAATGGACCAGTCAGAAGAAATAGCGGGAACAATTTCGAGATTATCGTTCAGTTCTATGAGTCGATTATAGAGGTGATCAACCGCCCATATATTATTTTGACTTT
>CAYWOZ010000298.1:0-3223 GCA_964458675.1 uncultured Saprospiraceae bacterium | reverse complement strand
TTGAAAACCTTAAATCACAAAATACTAATCATCAGATTAAAAACTCTTTAAGAAAACAGAGTTAATTCTAAATTATTGATAAGTAAGTGATTCAACGTTTAACTACCGAACCATTGGTTATTTAAGTAGCAAAAATACTGCTTTGACTGCTTTTAGGGTACTAATTACCCCGTTTTATTCCGAAAATTTGTTGGCTTTTAAACCTAGCCTACAAAAGCCCTATATTGTGTACTTATTATTTTCGATTCATGTATCTCACGAAGACACCATCATTTGTTCAATCCCTCTTTCCAAGCATTACTTGGAGAGTCCCAACGAAACAGCAAAAGCTCCATCTCACTTTCGATGATGGACCTGTTCCCGAAGTCACGGAATGGGTACTTGACCAATTAACCCACTACGAAGCTAAAGCGACCTTCTTTTGTGTTGGCGAGAATGTCCAAAGATATCCACACATATTTGAAAGAATAACTCTAGAGGGCCATAGTATAGGTAACCATACGTATCATCACAAAAATGGTTGGGCAACAAGCACCTCTGACTATATCCAGGATGTACAACAATGTGCGAAATTTGTAGACAGCAACTTATTCAGGCCACCTTACGGCA
Organism: uncultured Saprospiraceae bacterium; assembly: GCA_964458675.1. Lineage (GTDB taxonomy): Bacteria > Bacteroidota > Bacteroidia > Chitinophagales > Saprospiraceae > JALZVN01. The sequence goes on along the minus strand of CAYWOZ010000298.1, from coordinate 2,614 downwards.
AAATCAGCCCCACACAACTGAAACAGCTCAATAGTAGATATGAAATTGTGATGTGGGATGTTCTGTCTGGCGACTTTGACCCCAGCTTAGATCCAGAATCATGCTTTCAAAATATCATCCAAAAAAGCCGCCCAGGCTCGATATTAGTACTCCACGACAGCATCAAGTCTTCCCCGACTTTAAGATATGTCTTGCCCAAAGTACTCGAGCATTACACTAATCTTGGCTTCTCATTCGAAGCCTTATCGCAGACAAAAGTCGACAACACCATTTCCTGATTTAATTTCTTTAGGGCACCTCTATTAACCCCATTCAAGATGTAAACAAAAATTGCAAATTTTTTATTCCATTTATCATCGCGAACTACTTCGTTGCTTATCAGTCGATTAGCTAAGGCTAAACTCCCTGTCCGACTGGTCATCCAGGCGGGCCTCTGCGCGCCTTGTAGTTCATGCGCTAAATGAAATTTACATTCTTTCAGAGGTTAATAGAGGTGCCCTTTAATTTTTATTTTGATGATTTGGGCGCATCACGCGAAAAAGCGTGACCAGGCTATACAGGACTAGGTCCCAAGCTCCGTACCTCCGCTTGTGACTGACCCGAAAATGGGTCATCCTTACTATCCTTTCCGCGGAAAAAAATCTCCTTTCGGGATTTATGTAATTTGAATTTTTTCTCCTTTCTGGGCGAATTCAATGCGCCCCTACATCTTTTCGGACGAATGCAATTCGCCCCTACATTGGATCTTTATGGTCCTAATTTGGGGACCGTTTTTTGGACAAAGGATAGAAGCAGTAGCGACGATAGGAGCTAGTCCCGATTTTTCATCGGGACCAAGCTGCGCTAAGCCTGGTCCCGCTTTTCGCGGGATGGCCCCTAATAATCAAAATGAAATAAATACTTATCTTAGAGCAATCGAAAATTAGGTAGAAGAAATGACAAAAACGCATAAGGAAAATCAACGCGCTTTTCAGGAAATCCTCGACATGCTCAACCCTAAACAAAGGGAAGCCGTCGACACCATCGAAGGGCCTGTAATGGTCATCGCGGGACCAGGATCTGGTAAAACACAATTGCTCGCTGCACGTATCGGAAATATCCTCACAACGACGGATACGAATGCCGAAAATATACTTTGTCTTACCTTCACAGATGCAGCGGCAGTGGAAATGCGCGATCGTTTAAAAACACTCATTGGGCCAGTAGCGCATAAGATTCATATTTTCACTTTTCACTCTTTTTGTAATTATGTTATACAAGAGAATTATTTCTTGTTTGGGAAGCAAGATTTGCAAGCAGTGAGTGAGCTCGAACAGTTCGAAATCATACGTGCTGTTTTGGACAAAGTGGATGTGTATAGTCCACTCAAAAAAGGCAACAATCCATACCAAGAAGAAGGCAAAATCGCTAGCTTGATTCAAACTATGAAAAAGGAAAGCTGGACGCCTGAAAATATCGATGATGCCATCGAAGAATATATAGCTGACCTTCCGTCAAGAGATGAATATATCTACAAAAGAAAGTTTAAAGAATTTCAAAAAGGGGATGTCAAGGAACATAAGGTACTGGAAGAAAAACGCAAAATGGAAAAGCTTTCTGCGGCTGCCGCTTTGCTTCCTTTATACAAAGCAGAAATGCAAAAGTTGAATCGATTTGATTTTGCAGATATGATACTTTGGGTGATTGCAGAATTCAAAAAAAATCCAGAACTCGTACAGCGATATCAAGAACAATATCATTATTTTTTGATTGATGAATTTCAAGATACTAATGGTGCCCAAAATGAAATCGTGCAATTACTTTCTTCTTATTGGGAGGCGCCGAATGTATTTATAGTAGGAGATGATGACCAATCTATTTTTGAATTTCAAGGAGCAAGAATAAAAAACACAACGGACTTTTATGAAGAAAATTTGCCTCATATAAAAGTAGTTTGTCTGGAAGAAAATTATCGTTCTGCACAGACCATTCTTGATGCCTCAAATGTATTGATACAGAACAATCAAAATCGATTAGTAAACAATCTTCAAGACCTAGACTTGACCAAAGATTTGATTGCTCGACATACAGAATATGGACAGTCCAAAGTAAAACCGACCCTACTCCATTTCGAAGACAAGAACCAAGAAGACGTCTATATCGTGCAGAAAATCAAGAAATTGCACCAAAAAGGAGTAGCATATAGCGATATCGCTATATTGTATACCAAGCATAGACAAGGTGAAAATATAATGGACTTGTTGGTAAAAGACAACATACCAATTAACACGAAAAAGAAAATAAATATTCTTGAACATCCACTTATTCAAAAAATAAAATTGCTATTAGAATATGTAGAAAGAGAAGATGCGGAACCCTTCTCAGGGGAGGGTCTCTTGTTCAAATTATTGCATTACGATTTCCTATATTTTGAGCATAGCGATTTGAAGAAATTGCAATTTTATTTTGCTGAGCTGGATAGAAAATCGGAAGTTAGACAATGGAGAAAAATCATAGGCAACGAGGAACTCTTGAAAGAACTAAAAATAAGTTCTCCAAAAATATTATTAGACTTTAGTAGATTGATTGATCAATTAATTTCAGAATCTAAAGAGTACTCTTTACCAGATTTTGT
>CAYWOZ010000297.1:0-3225 GCA_964458675.1 uncultured Saprospiraceae bacterium | reverse complement strand
TAAGTGTGGGACGGTGATGGAACCACCCAGTAAGATTTCGTAGAAAGCTTACTGGTAATGTAAAACCGAAAAATATTAAATGTAAAATGTAAAAATACAGTCTTTTGAAACAAAAATTAATTTTAAATACATGAGAATTAACGGTCATTCACATCTACTTCCCTACCCTGAGCAAATCCCTGATTTTATGCGGGAAAAGGAGATATTTTGGATTGATGATGACAGAAAATATATGCGTCAAAAGAACTGGCAAAGACCAGTGACAGATGCGAGTTTTTTCCTCAATGAGAAGCTCGAATGGATGGCTCAAAATAATATTGATCATGCCGTCGTCCTGAACCTTTCCCAGCTGTATGGAAATGGATTGAGCTCTACCTTGATGAAGCGTGCCTTAAGATTTCAGAATGATTTTAATGCGCAAGTGCAAAATGAACACCCTACCAAATTTACCTGTGGCTTCGTAGTGCATGCGGGTTTTGTATTCGGTGCTTTGCGCGAGATTGAGCGATGTGTGGAAGAATTAGGTCTAAGAGTTTTATGTCTACCTACTCATTACTTAGCAGACAATGGTAAATGGAGAGGAATATTTAATGAAGAAACTGAACCTATTTTAGAGCTAGCCAATAAGTATAAACTAGCTATTGAAATACATCCTTACGATGGGGATAAATTTATCCAATTAGAGAATACCGCTTGGCGATTCCATCTCGTGTGGATGCTTGCCCAATGTGCGGATGCATATCACTTCTATAGCCTCAAAGGGTATTTTGATAAGTATAAAGATATTAGAGTTTGTTTCGCTCACGGAGGACAATTAAGTCACATCAATATTGGTAGAAGAACGCAAGGCTTTGATGGCCGTCCTGATCTTTTTGAAGGTATGGAAAGACCAAGAAAAGCGGTCGGTCACCCCAATATTTATTTTGATACCTTGGTACACGATACGGGCTCGCTAGACTTGATGATCAAGCGTCAAAAAGGAACAGACCAAATATTACTTGGATTGGATGACCCTTACCCATTAGGAGAAATGAATAATGAAACGCAATCTTCATTGCCTGGGAAACTATTAGACCTTGCACTTGAGGAAGGCGTTATAACTCAAGGGCAACATGATCAGATTTGGTGTGACAATGTAGTCCGATGGATATGTTGTGATGACACTGAAAAATTTAAGAAAAGAATAGGATTAAATTAAAAGATGGATAGTACGCTTACCTATGCACAAGAGTGTGACGAAAAAGACCCTTTGCGTGCATATCGAGATAAATTTCACATGCCTCTTCAAGCCAATGGAGAACCATTTATTTATTTTTGTGGAAACAGTCTAGGTCTGCAGCCAAAAACTACGGAAGCAGCTTTGCAGCAAGAGCTCAAGGATTGGAAGAACCTAGGCGTGGAAGGACATTTTCATGCCAAAAATCCATGGATGCCATATCATGAATTTTTGACGGAGCACATGGCTACTTTAGTCGGAGCAAAACCCATCGAGATCGTGGTCATGAACACGCTAAGTGTTAATCTGCATCTGCTGATGGCTTCTTTTTATAGGCCTACCATTACTCGTTACAAAATACTAATGGAGGTTGATGCCTTCCCTTCTGATCGCTACGCCATAGAATCTCAGTTGCATTTTCATGGACATAAAGATGGTCTTATTGTCTTAAAGCCACGAGTGGATGAAGTGCTTTTGAGAGAGGAAGACATATTAGATGTTATTCGTGAGCAAGGCGATGAGATAGCGCTCATTTTGATTGGCAACCCGAACTACTACACCGGTCAGGTTTTCGATATGAAAACCATAGCTGCATTGGGTCATGAGAAAGGCTGTAAAGTCGGATTTGATCTTGCGCACGGTGCTGGAAACCTTCCTTTAGAATTACATGACTCTGGTATTGATTTCGCGGCTTGGTGTACCTATAAATATCTGAACTCAGGTCCTGGTTCAGTAGGCGGGTGTTTTATTCATGAGCGTCATGCACATGATTTTGACCTACCTCGATTTGCAGGATGGTGGGGACACAATAAGGAGACCCGTTTCAAGATGCGAGATGGTTTTGATCCAATGCCAGGGGCGGAAGGCTGGCAGTTGAGTAATCCTCCAATACTTTCTCTGGCGGCGATAAAAGCTTCTTTAGAAATCTTTCATGAAGTGGGCATGGCAGCCCTTTTGAAGAAGTCAAAAGCATTGACAGGTTTCCTAGAATTTTGCCTTCATGATATGGAGGACGAGCGTATACGCATAGTTACTCCTAAGGACCCCGAGCAGCGCGGTTGTCAGTTGTCCATCCAAGTTCTCAATGCAGATAAGACCTTATTCGAAAAGATAACAGCAGATGGAGTTATTGCCGATTGGCGAGAACCAGATGTAATTCGGGTGGCTCCCGTCCCACTTTACAATAGCTTTGCAGATGTTTACAAATTTGCAGAAACACTAAAGGTGGCTTTGATAGATATGTAGATTTGCCTGACTAAATTTGGAAGGTGTTTTCTTTGATATTCCATTCCTAAATGGACGTTGTTCTAGATTGCAATTTGTCATGATTTTTAGATAAAAATCCCACCACACCACCATAGGTGTTGCACAGGCAAATTGGATTGCACTCCTATTCTACACAAGGTTGAAACCCTGTGCTATTGTCTTTCGTGCACTTTTTATCTAAAATATTGAAATTTTTTTCTCTTTCCTTGATACTCACACTCTACACTCTATACTGTTTTTGGGCGTCCCCACCTGCTGAAAAAGCAGCTGGGCGGGCTATCACATGGGTGCGCTATCGCTCCCGTCCTGCGCATGCTGGACTGCCAGTCTGCGCACAAGCATGGACTGTTCTTTTCGGGGCGGATTGGGTCATCATTCCAGGCGAATTCAATACGCCCCTACTATCGCACTCAGTCTCACAAAAAGGTGAGCCTGACAAGCATGCTTATCCCTGACGCAAAAATTCTAATCTTGAAATTATTTGTTCTTTTCAAGGAAAGCCATTAATGTTTCGTATTTATTCGGCTTCAACTTTTTAGATTTAGACCACTTAAGATAGGATCCATAAGGCTTTAAATTTTTATCAATGTCCTTCTTCTGATTGATAAAGAATCTTTTCACAGTAGCTCCCTCTAACAAGACTAATTTGTACTTTTTGTTAAACCTTTTTCTTTCGATTATTTGACCAGGTGGTCTATCGATTACCGTAGAAAGGGCAGCATGATACTCCAGGAAAAGCATTC
>CAYWOZ010000296.1:0-3274 GCA_964458675.1 uncultured Saprospiraceae bacterium | reverse complement strand
GAACTGAATCTCTAACATCTGTAACAGAAAGTGTAGGCATATCAACCGTAACATTGAATGAAATTTGAGATTGACATTGATTTACTGTGTTCACAGCTGTAAGTGTATATGTTCCGTCAGTATCAGCGATAAGCGCTGGATCAGAAATACCAAGGTCAACATCACCGGGTCCTGTCCAAGAATATGTAATTGGATCACCATTAGCATCACCAGTAGTGCTTACTGCCATTGTCATCACGTTACAATCTAAAGTGATGTCAGCAATCTCATCTAAAACTGGTGGGTCTACCATACCTCCTACGTCTATAGTTCCTTCAGAGGTACAACCATTAGTTAAATCTGTAACAGTTACATTATATGTACCATTGTTACTAACTGTAGGGCTATCTGTATCTGCTCCAGCTATTGAAGATACTCCATCTGCTGCTTCCCATAAGAATGCAAGATTGTGGCCTGAGGGCACAGAAGTATTTGAAGCATTTATTTGTACAGTTGGGTTAGAACCACAATCTAAATTTGCTGGATTATCGATATCTATTTCTGGCTCTCTGAAATCAAAGTCTATCGTCACGAAAGCATCTGCAAAACACAACTCTTCGAAACTACTTAAAAAACCATATACAATATTAAAGGATCCAAAATCCTCTCCTGGGAAATGAATATCTAACATTTCTCTAGTTATTTCTATCTCATTTAATCTTCCGTCGGAATTTACTAAGTGAACCTCAAGCTGTTGACGGACCCCATTAACATCTTCTATTTGAAACTGCTCTACCACTGGTACGATATTTCCTAAAGACGGGTCTGGCCCTCCTGTAACCGTTAATAAATTATTGTTACAATTTATTTCATCGATACCCGTAGTACTGAGCACAACAGCTGCAACTGCGGGTGGCGGGTCAGCTTCTTCAAGAATAACAGTTGTACATAGTGGACAGCAAGATCCATTATCAATGATTTGTACGGAATAATCTCCATTTTCATTGAAAAAACTCCCGTCAAGACTTCCTCTAACAGTGTTTGGTCCTAGAATTTCACCAGAAGTAGTTGCTATTAAGTCTCCCGAAGGATTTAACCAGTAAAATGTAAGATCATTAGTTGCAATACCGCCAACTGCCACATCAACAATAGCGCCACCAGAACCGAAAGCAGAAATAACTTCTCCCGGGTTTAATACATCTGGGCATAATTGTGCTGGATCATTTACAGAAATGTCATATTCTGGAAGGCCAAAGCCATCAACCACATTAATCACTAAATCACACACTCCACCTGCAAAACCATCAAGTAATATGTAATAAGGATCTCCTGGTACAAGACTTGCAGTACCAATTTGTACAGTACTGTTGAATAACCCTCCTTGTGTAACAGAACCAGTACATGGTGAACTATTGAGCAATGAAGTAGATGCAAGTGTTTCGTATTCGGTAGAACAGTTTGTATCCGCTATAGCTATTTGAATGCCTCGTGCTCCACCAGTATCAAAACAATTTGAAGTTGTTACTTCTATTTCTATTACATTTGTTTGAGCGGTGAATCCAATCCAAAAATTATTATGGACTCCCGTTCCTCCTCCACAAAAATTTCCTGTAATTGGTTCTAAATCTGTGCTATAACCAGCAGTTGTAGTTTCAAACCCATCCAATTCACAAATAGTAGGATTAGGTGCATCAATACAATTGTCATCGGAGATTTTACTTCCACATGGAGAACACTCGTTCACATAAAAGTCAGAACCAACATTAAATCCACAAGGCACATTAAGGCCATCAGTTGACAATTGTCCATTCATTAATGGTGGAATCAATTCGAATACATCACAATCTTCATCTTGCGCAAACGTCATGGATGCGGAAAGAAGAATAGTAGCTAAAAAGATTAAACGGTAAATCTTATTCATATTAAGGGTTTTATCATTAAAGGTTCGATAAAAATAGTCAAATTTCACGTTTTATCAGTTACAAACAGCGTACTTATCGCAGGGCGTAACTTTTTTGAATAAATACTTTTAAAATTTGCACATGTCAAAAAGGCTTTTATGCGCATCTTCCAAAAAATATTCGTTCAGGGATGTATAATAGTGCTTGAAATAAAATAAAAATAGCCAGATGAGGCTAAAAATCTATACTACAGGAATCATAAGGGTAATTCCTCTCTTTAGGGATATAAGCTAGATTGATTACAAAAATAAGCCGAATATCAATGCTTGTCTATACCCTAAATTCAGTATTTATTGCCTTTCATTTCCATTATACTCTCGTTAGAATAGATTCGATGGAGAAACGCTGCAGTGTTTGAGGAGAAAAATGACTTTTTTTAAAATGTCAAAAATCGACATATTTACAAAAGACATAGTGACCTGATTTACTTGGTTTTAATCTAAGAAATGAAATATGAATTTTTCAGATTAAAGACATAATGTTTATTTATACCAAAAAACTAAGCAGTCATACAACTTTCTAATATTTGAATTTATGATTTGGGCGATTCTCGATGAAAAAATCGGGACCGAGCCATCCGCTTGTATGAGGTACTGACTAGCCATATTCATGATATGCCTGACTAGTATTCGCCACGGGGGCTCATCCGTCGCCAGACATTCATTCATTATGGTTATTCAGCACATCATATCACTTCTGTCTCTATCGCAAAGATCCTCCGTTTTGATCTTGCTCTTGAAACGAGTTGATTCTAGTTTGCAATTTGTCATGATTTTTCCTGAAAATCACGCCAAATTGGATGTAGACAATTTAATCTGCCCAGGGCTACTAACATTTGGCACCGCTGGCGCCATTTTCTTTCTTCTGAATTATTCAAAAAATTAAGGAAATGTCTACAATATGAATACAAATACTTATCTGTATATAGACCACATCGCTAATTCCATTGTCGTTTTCTTTAAACAAGAGACGGTTCAAGTTAAAGGGTTTAATGTGGAGTTCCTTTTTTAGACTAGCCTGCGCAAGGTAGAGGCTTTTTCGCCTCTAGATGCAGGCTTTTTCTGCCTGCAGCTGAGCTGAATAGCGAGCCATATTGTCACTTACACTTTAGAATGCTGAATATATTTTGCCAGAATTCCTCAATCTCTGTGTTAAAAATACTCGTCATAGCCTTGGCTATGCCTTCGTTTTTTGCCTTAATCTTGAAAAATTCTTTGCAAAATCTAAAACGGCATCTTAAAATGTAAATGACATAGCATAGCGACCCATATTATTATGCATCTAGAACAAAAGCATTTTTTGCCTATGGACACCTTGATCAAATTGTGCTTCAA
>CAYWOZ010000295.1:0-3341 GCA_964458675.1 uncultured Saprospiraceae bacterium | reverse complement strand
CCTCATTTAGATATGAGCTAACTGCCCCAAACCCCTAATCCAACTCCACCCCCAATGTAAAACTAAATTGCCCATATCGATTAAAAATATTACTCCCCGCAACATTCTTCTTGTCAAAACCTAAACCATAGTCTACCCCAATAGTTCCAAGAAAAGGAACCTGCGCACGGAAGCCAAAACCTGCAGAACGTTTTAGGTCAAAAGGATTAAAGTCTTTGATACTGCTATAGGCATTGCCTGCTTCAAGGAAGGCATGTACATAGACAGAAGCAGACTGCTTGAGCACAATCGGATAGCGAAGCTCTACGGTGAATTTGTTAAACCCTGCGGCTCCACCATTGGCGCTGACTGCAAAATCATCGATGTCGTATCCTCTCAATCCAATACGGTCGAAACCAAGTAGATCGCCTTGTTGTCCGGATAAAGCATCGCCACCGAGAACAAATCGTTCAAAAGGGGAGAGGCCCGTACTACTATTGTATTGACCAAGCAATCCTATTTTTGCAGAAGCTTTCAAGGTCAACTTACCAGTTACAATCTTATACCATTCGGCATTGAATCTCCATTTGTGGTATTCTAAAAATTTGAACCTATTCTCTGGAGATTGATTCGGGTCTGGATCTTCCTTTTGGAACAAGGAGTAAGGCGGAGTGAATTGCATCACCAAAGAAAAGTTAGTTCCAGAAGTTGGGAAAAAGGGATGATTGATTGTTGACCTAGAGAAGGTCTGTGTAATGCTTATGTTGTGAAAAAGACCATCCGTAAGAAAAGTGCCGTCATCCAAACCAAAATTTTCTTGACCCCAATTGCTTAAATTGAGTCTTTGATAATTGAGTGTAGTATTGCTCAAAAAATTATCATCAGGCCACTGAAGTCTAGTACCTAGTCCAACAAAAGCATTGGCAACGCTGAGCTTCTCAAAATTTTCATTAGACGGAATATCGTCAGAAGTCAATCTTGTAAAAGACCCTCCGACACTTAGCGCATTGGGCTTCTTGCCGCCCAACCAAGGTTCTGTAAAGGAAAGATTGTACGTTTGGAAAGTAGAGCCATCCGTTTGGGCGCGTAAAGAAAGCCTTTGTCCATCTCCTGTAGGCAGTGGTCTCCAAGTGGACCTGTCTCCAAAGTTACGCAGAGAGAAGTTGTTGAAAGAAAGCCCTACTGTACCTACTACTCCAGTTCCCGGATTAAACCCTCCAGATACTTCTACTTGATCGGATGATTTTTCTTCTAGCTCGTATACAATATCGACTGTTCCATTTTCTGGATCAACAGGAGTGCTTATATTGACTGACTCAGGATTGAAGTATCCCAGATTGATGAGTTCTCTTTGGGATCGGACGATATCTGTCCGACTAAATTTCTGCCCAGGCTTGGTACGCAATTCTCTACGAATTACTTCTTCACTGGTTCTATCATTTCCATTGATAATGACCTTATTGATAGTCGCTTGCGGCCCTTCAAAAATTCTAAATTCTAGATCGACCATATTGTCTACTATTGCCGTTTCATTGGCTTCTACTTTAAAGAACAAATAGCCATTATCAAGATATTGTGTACTAACGTCTCTACCATCAGGGCTAAAGTGGAGTCTTGTATCTAACAGGATAGCATTGTATACATCTCCTTCTTTGATGTCTAGCAGATGCGCTAGTTCTTCACTAGAGTAAATAGAATTTCCTTTAAAGGTGATATTTCTATGATAATACTTTTGTCCTTCATTAATATCGACTTCTATATTAAGCTGACCATTGCTATTTTGGTATACGGTATCCCGCATGATTGTAGCATCTCTATAGCCAAGAGTATTGTAGTATTGAATTAGACTCTTCTTGTCAGTTTGGTATCCTTCATTCAAGTATTTAGAAGAAGAGAAAAGTCCTTTTTTAATTTTCGTTGCTTCCATCTGCTTGCGCAATTTTTTGCTGGAGATGTTTTGATTGCCAGAGAAAACTATATTTTCAATTTTGACTTTCTGTCCTCGGTTTACTTTCACCATTAGCTGTACAGTATTTGCTTCTTTAGCTTCTACAATTTCTCTTATAGAAACCTTTGCGTCTAAAAATCCTTTTTCCTCATAGTATTTTTTGATTCGTGCAATTGCATTGGATCTATTACTTGGAGTGACAATAGCCCCTTTTTGAAAGTATTGATCTACGATATTCTTCAAATCTCCATCATTAACTTTCTTTACTCCTTCTAGAGAGTAATCAGATAAAGTGGGTCTTTCTATTACTGCTATTTCTAGAAAGATGACGTTGCCAACGGTTTTCTCTTTATAGATTTTCACATCAGTGAAAAGCTTCAATTTCCATAAAGCTTTAGTCGCATTGGCTATTTCGTTGCCAGGAAAGGAAACACTGCCGCCAACCCTAAGACCACTCATAGCGATTAAAGCGTCCTTATCATTAGATTGATTTCCGCTAATTTTTATTCCACCTATTTCGTATTTGTCTATTATAGGAGATTGTATTTCTGCCTATTCAGCTTGTGCAAAAGCCTTGTTGGTTAATCCTATTAGTAAAAATGAAATGCAAAATACGATTTGATAAAAACTCGAGATTTTCATTGGGTATTGATTTGTGTTCTTATAATAATAAGTGGTATCAATACAAAGGTCACTCATTATACCAGATGGTTGCAGATGTTAAGGTTTTTAACTCTATGACGATATTGTTTTTGCGTATTCGAAAATATCACATTGTGTGTAGTCAATTAAAAGTCACATACATAATAGGCTTAGTATCAAAAATTAATTTAGATTAATACAAGAAGTGAAATATTGATTCCGTTCGCTTCAAGGTATTTTATACCTAAAAAGAGGTGATTCTAGTTTTCAATTTGTCACGATTTTTAGTTAAAAATCCCGCCAAATTGGTTCGAGTTCCATTTTACACAGGGTTGAAAGCCTGTGCTGTTTTCTTTCGTGCTTTCAGCACTTTCTACTCTTACTTCTGGAAGGCTTTAAACAAAAAAGGGCAAATAGAATTCATTCTATTTGCCCTTTTGTTAGTGCCTAAAACCTAAAACCTAAAACCTAATACCTAACACCTAACACCTAACACCTAACACCTAACACCTTTTCAAACCTACTCCGGTTCAAATCCAAGAATAATATTAAAGTTACCAAAGTTGTTGAAAATGCTCTCCCCTTCAATAGCATTAGGCTTATCAAAACCAAGACCGTAATCAAAACCAAGCGTACCAAATACTGGCAGGAATACACGAACCCCTAAACCAGCAGAACGCCTCAAGTCAAATGGATTGAACTCTCTAAAGCTATTAAAGGAATTACCCCCTTCAAAGAAACCAAGTACATAAATCGTAGCACTAGGATTTAG
>CAYWOZ010000294.1:0-3344 GCA_964458675.1 uncultured Saprospiraceae bacterium | reverse complement strand
GACATTATTTTATCGTAATGGGTATGAAGAAGGTGATGTATTAGAATATAGTACGGAGAACACCAAAGCCAATTTGTCTTTCAATTTTAGACTTAAACCTGAATTAGAAGAAGAATCGCCAGAATTTATTTGGGCCAACAATTTTAGTGAAGAAAATACCATCTTTCAAGGTGCAGCAAGATTCAGACTACTGGGTATAAATTATTTCACCTCAAGATTAGAATTCAGAAAAAGAAATAAATTTTTTCTTAGAGCTTATGTGACAGCAGATGGGATTGGCGACACTTACAATCCATTTGCCACAGCCACGCAACTTAATGAGGCGGCAAAAACAAATGAAGCATGGGGTAGTCTTTATACCAATACATGGTTACAACAATTTGGTGCATTAGCTGAAGAGTTGGGGTATCCAACATTAGAGATTGTTAATGGAGTCCCACAGCCCTATGATTTTGAAGGTAGAGATGCTTTTTTTGTCGATCCAGTAATTCAAGATTCACTCGCAAGTTGGCATAATCAAACTGTAGAAATAGTAAATGTGACAGCTTTACCTGGAGATACTGCTTTTCTTGAACCGGGATCACCAGAGTTTCTACAAGAATTTGATCGGATTACTAGCACCTTGACATCTGATGGCGGCGCAAAATTCTTTACAGCTTCTGAAGTATACCATGTTCAAGGTGAATACAAGTTTACACCTAGTTTTATAGATGAGATTACAGTTGGAGGGAGTTATAGACTTTTTACACCAGACACAAGAGGGACTATATTTGCAGATACAACGGATTTTATTAGTATAAGAAATTCAGAGGGAGGATTTTATGCAGGTATAGAGCATTCATTTCTAAATGATGACTTATTGACTTTATCTGTGACTAATCGTTTAGATAAGAACCAGAATTTTCCACTTGTAGCTTCCCCAGCAGCGTCCTTAGTTATCAACCCAACAGAAAAAGATTTCATAAGACTTTCATTTTCGTCCGCCATCAGAAATCCAACCTTATTGGATCAATTTTTATTCTTGGATGTTGGGCCAGCAATCTTTGCAGGGAGTGTCGACGGCCGTGAAGATTTACTAACTATAGAGTCTTTTGAAGATTTTGGATTTGAATTGAATCAAGACACTTTACGTTTTTTTGATGTTGACCCTATTCGACCTGAAACAGTACGAACGTTTGAGGTTGGATATCGAAGCATCTTTTTCGACAACCTCTACTTCGATGCAAGTTACTATTTTAGTAGCTACAGGGATTTCTTAGGTTTTAGGGTAGGCCTGGACGTAGATTTTAATGAATTTGGTTTGCCTAATGGAGTAGATGTACTCAGGGCTTCTGCAAATGCTGCTAGTACTGTGACTACTCAAGGGTTCGCGATGGGCTTCTATTTTTACTTCAAGGATTATTATCAACTGTCCGGAAACTACACCTTTCGTAGACTTAATACAGAAACAAATGACGAAATAATCCCGGCGTTTAATACTCCAGAACACAAGTTTAATATTGGTTTATCAGGTCGGAATGTACCGATTAATGTAGGAAGCTTCAGGTCTGACAATTTGGGATTCAATGTAACCTACAAGTATATAGAAGGATTTATATTTGAAGGCTCGCCACAATTCACCGGACTCGTACCTACATACGCCTTGCTGGATTTCCAGGTTAACTATGAATTCAAAAGAATAGATACAACATTGAAAATAGGCGCTTCTAATGTTCTCGATAATTTACATTTTGAGACTGTGGGAGGACCCTTTGTTGGACGATTAGCATATGCTAAATTGACTTATGAATTTAACAAAAAATAAATTATTAAAATATTAGTTCATTTCTTCTAAAACAGAATATTATGAAAAACACCTTTACATTTTTAATCATCTTTTTAACTTTTGTTGTTGGCGCACAAGAGAGATATACCTCTGAGGTCTTCACAGATGACGAAATAACGCTTACATCTAATGTACAGTATGCAACAAACGCAACTATATTCGGATTACTTTTTGATCCTAATATAGATGAATTTGTTCCGCAGCCTTTAGTAATGGATATTTATAAACTGGACCCTTCTATAGATAGTGATAGAGACAGGCCAATGGTCTTAGTTGTTCATGGAGGAGATGGACTGCCTGAGGCTGTCAATGGTACATGTGTCGGTAGCAAAACAGATCAAGTTACAGTCGATACAGCACGTAAATTAGCACGTATGGGGTATGTAGCTATTGTACCTAGTTATAGACAAGGTTGGAACCCGCTTGCACCAACACAAGATTTATTCTTAGATGGACTGGTAGATGCAGCACTAAGAGCTTCTACTGATTTCAGATCAGCTGCCCGATTCCTGAGACAGGATGTCGCACAAAATGGTAATTCCTATGGCATAGATCCAGATAGATTCGTCATATGGGGAACATCTACAAGTGCAGGTACTTACTCAGGTTTCGCGGCTTATATAAATGAAGTAGAAGAAACTCAAACGGAAACATACTTTGTAACTGATGCTGATGGTAACGTAAGAAACACGATAGATCTGGACCTAAATGGTGGATTAGATGGTCTCGAATTTGGTGTTACCGCAGATAGCGATACAACCAATTATGTGAATACACCTGGATTTTCATCAGCGTTTCAAATGACAGCTTTAGGGTCAGCTATATCTCTTGATCCTGGAATCGTAGATGCTGATGAACCGCCAATGGTAATGTTTGGTAATCCTTTAAATCCAGTTACACAATTTGTAGAAGGGCCAATACAGCTTCCTACTACTGGAGAAGTTGTTGCTTTTGTGCAATTGTCACCAGGTTTGATAGCTGAAGCCAATGAAGTTGGTGTTAATGATGTGTGGTCTGACCGTATTTTCTTTGATGATATTTCTCAAGATGTAGCTGCTGATCCATTCTTTATGGGAGTAGAAGGATGGCTGCCTATATATGGAGATCCAGGAAATGCGTATCCATGGGTCAGTTGGACTGATGCCTGTGCTAATGGAGATAGTGGTAATAATCTAAATACTTTTCCAGGTGCTGATAGAGCTTCAGCCTTAGTTAGGATAGATACTATGGCCGCTTATTTTGGAGTGAGAGCTTGTGTAGCATTGGAGCTAGGATGTCAATCGGTTGCCACGAAAGAAGTTTTTGTCGATGATAATCGGGTCAAACTTTCTCCAAACCCAACTTCTGGTGCCCTTAGTTTTAATGCCACATCTTACTTGATAGAAAACATAAAGGTTTATAATGTTTCTGGAGCATTAATGTTAGAGCGAATTGTAAATAATAACCAAATCACTATTGATGATCTTGGCCTTCCGAATGGATCCTATTTTGCAAAAGTTCAATTTGAAGATGGGGTCAC
>CAYWOZ010000293.1:0-3353 GCA_964458675.1 uncultured Saprospiraceae bacterium | reverse complement strand
TCAGTGAAGATTATCTCGAAAATGCAATTTTTTGCTGATGCGTCTGCCCTGGGGACATCCCCATATAATCATGCTCTAAAAATATCTTCAGCAATAACTATGCTCTATTACAAAGTTTGATCGGAGTAATGTCATCGAGAAGGATATTGCCATTGTAATGAAAGAGTAGTCCATCTCCGTAGTAGGCCTCGATGATGATGTAGTTGTAGTTTTTCTTAGCAGTAAACTTAACTTCGTAGGTTTCCCAATCTGCGTGATCAACGGTCGGCGAACTCCACAACAACTGACTTCGCTTGCCTTTTTTGGTGCCGGCATAAACTCTAAGTTTGATAGGGAAATTGTATCCTGCATAAGTCTTAGATCGAGCTAGGTCAAGAGAAAAATAGTAACATAGTTTCTTCTCAAAAGGAGCAGGTAAACGTTGACCAATAGATTCGAAAGAACCATCCTCTCTGGTGATCAAACCCAAGTAGGTGTCCCCTTCTGATGACTCCTGGGTCACCCCCCAAATACCAGGCATAATATCTGGTGTGGTACCCAATTCTACTCCAAACCAGCCCTGTGGTAGCGTCGCATCTTGGGGTTCTCCTTCAAATGAAGGGTTATCCAAGGCGATGTCCTGAGCGGATGTCGATAGGTAAAAAAGTGGGATAAAAAGTAGTGTAAATAGATATTTTGTAGTCATTGTAGAGATTGTCGTGCTCAAAGCTATACAGTATAACTCAAAATCGAAAAAATATAGTGCCTTTAATGAATGATTCTTATTATCAAAATCGTTATTCTCTCTATATCAATGGTATACAAAACTTTTTTTTAAGTAATTATAAATTATACCTTTACGCTTCAAATGTTATTATAGAACCGATTGAATACGATAAAGTCAGGATATAAACCTAATCAGCTCTACGCTGTGTTTAGCCTCGCGGCGGTGCTGTTCCTATTAGGAATACTATATCTTTTGTATGTATATGGCAATCAAACCATATCCTATCTCAAGGAGCAAGTCAAGCTCACTGTCGAGCTGAAACATGAAGCTTTACCTATCGAAGTGCAATCTGTGAAAGCGGAAATATATAAGTTAGAAGATTATAAGGAGGAGTCGCTTACACCGATAAGTAAGGAGGAAGGAATGAAAATACTAGAAGAAGAAATGGGTGAGAATCTGTCGGACTTTGGGCTTAATAATCCCCTTTTTGATGTACTCACGTTCAGCCTTAGATCACAAGCCATCACGAATGAAAATTTAGAAAGTATAAGTACTGGATTGGCTAAGAATTCTGCAGTGCGAGATGTGTACTTTCAAAGTAAGTTGGTCTATAGCTTGGAAGGAAACATCAATAGATTTCGCTATATAGGTTTGTTCATTGCCTTTATATTTTTGTTGATCGCTGTATCTCTGATATACAATACCGTTCGGCTGACCATATATAATAATCGAATGACTATAAAGCAGATGCAACTCATCGGTGCGAAGAACAACTTCATAGCTAAACCTTATTTGCGACAAGCTTTATTTAATGGGTTCATTGGTAGTATTCTCGCAGTTACCTCGATACAAATGATATTGCAATTTGTATGGTCCATGGAGCCTGAGATGCGCTCAATCGCTGGGAATAAGGACTTTATTTACATCTACATAGGCCTGATTTTACTGGGTATAATCATCTCTGTTTTGAGCACCTGGCAGACAGTCCGTCGTTTTTTGAGGACGCATCGAGACGAATTGAGGTAGTGACAAACAACTTTGCGGTGTTATTGAATGCTTTTAAAGCAAATGTAAATGGCTGTTAATAGGTTTCAAACAGCGCAAAATAGTACAACATAAAGCAAAATTTGGCGTACATTAGCGTACCGAAAATTATATAAAAACAGTTCTATAAAAAAGATATGGCAAAGAAGAAAAAAGTTGTTACTACTACGGAGAAGAGTACTGTAAAGAAAGTCTCTGTAGCTAAGGCAAAAAGAGTAGCGCCTTCCTCTTCGGCTGTCGCTGAACGTGAGATGACCTTTGGTAAGGAAACTTTTAAGTGGATGGGCATCGGCATGGCGTTTATGGCATTAGGCTACATCTTGATGATCGGTGGACACAATGACGACCCGAACGTTTGGGATGAAAATGTCATTTACAATTGGAGAATCCTCATCTTGGCTCCTATTTTGATTCTTATAGGTTTAGGTCTTCAGATCTTCGCCATTTTCAAAAAGTAATTTCCTAATTACATATATTCTTCATGGAGGCGATTATACAAGCTATCATTCTTGGTATCATACAAGGGCTTACTGAGTTTTTGCCTGTTAGTAGTAGTGGCCATCTTGAACTTGCCAAGTACTTTTTGCGCTATGATGCTTCACAGAGTGACAGTATGGTTATGACTGTGACCTTACATGCTGCGACTGCACTGAGTACTATCATCGTTTTTCGAAAAGACATATTGGAAATCTTATCTGGGCTATTTAGCTTTGACAAGGAATCTGTCAATTTTAGTTTGAAAATAATCTTGTCTATGATTCCCGCTGCTTTTGTGGGTGTGATGTTTGATGAGCAGCTAGAGTCTCTTTTCAACGAACAAATAGTTCTTGTTGGTTTCATGCTTTTACTGACTGGTGGTTTATTATTTTTAGCAGACAGGGCTAAAGACTCTGAAAAATCGGTAAGCTTTCCGAATGCTATTGTAATTGGTATCGCCCAAGCGATAGCTATTCTTCCTGGTATTAGTAGATCAGGTGCCACCATTGGAATCTCTGTACTTTTGGGTGTTGATAAAAGTAAGTCAGCTCGTTTCTCTTTTTTGATGGTAGTACCATTAATATTAGGGAAGATGGCAAAGGACTTATTGGGTGATGAATTCGCAATGAGTAGTGAATCTCTCATGCAAGTCAGCATAGGCTTTGTCGTCGCTTTGATTACAGGCATAGTCGCCTGTACTTGGATGATAAAAATTGTTAAAAATTCTCAGCTCAAATATTTTGCTTATTATTGTTTTGCGATGGGTATCTTCGCCATCGCATATAAAACTTTCATTGGCTAATTATTTCTTAACTACTCTTGAGCGAACTACTTCCTATTACTTTTCCTACCAAGCCTGAAGACTTTGTCACTGGCTCTCTGTTGCTTATTGATAAGCCGCTTAATTGGACTTCCTTTGATGTAGTCAATAAGATCCGCGGAACGCTCAAGCACAAATTGAAGCTCAAGAAACTTAAAGTTGGGCACGCTGGGACTTTAGACCCGCTTGCTTCAGGACTTTTGCTTATCTGCACTGGTAAATGGACCAAGAAAATAGATGGCTTGCAAGGGATGCCTAAGCAATATACGGGTAGCCTAAAACTGGGCGCCACTACCCCATCCTACG
>CAYWOZ010000292.1:0-3361 GCA_964458675.1 uncultured Saprospiraceae bacterium | reverse complement strand
ATTTCTCAACACTGAAAAAAAGAAGCAAAGATACATTAGAATTAATCGAATCCATTGAGGAAGAACGTAGGCTAAAATATCTAGGCTTTTTTCTCTCTGATACTTTTATAGAACTTCGCTATAAAAAATATACTAATCATAAAGGCCAGTATATAAGGTAGTGTCCCTACAAATTCGTTCATATCGCGAAGACTGGCTAGCAAGACAATAGCTAATAGTAAGATCGAAGGCATCTCATTAAATAATCTGAAGTTAAAAGCTGACATAATGAAGTCTCCTTTTTCAAGAGAGTTAATAATACTTTTGCAGAAGATATGATATCCTGTAAGTACCAACAATAAGACTAGTTTGACATGCAACCAGGTATTGGCTTTGAACCATTCCATACCATATAGGTAGATCATACTTATACCGCATACCCAAGTAAGCACAGCAGCAGTATTACAAATAATACTAAACACTCTCTTCTGCATTATGGTGAATTGCTCTTGAAGTATCAACTTCTTAGGTTGATCTTCCTTGCCAGCTTCCACATGATATACAAACATCCGTACAAGGTAAAATAGACCTGCAAACCAAGCCACAAAACCAAATATGTGCAATGCTTTGAAGTATAGTATCATTTAATTTTTTTAATTGCTGCAAACATAAAGCATTTATCGTTTGACACCATGAAATTCGTGTATTAATAGTGTAATCTTGATAACTCCATAAATAATAGGGCACCAATCAAGCCTAATCATAGGACTGGAACCCACTGTTTATAGCCTTTCCAAAGTATTGTGAATATTCGCTGAATTTTACTTGACCGATTAACGAGTTTATTCGTCTAAAAGCTTTGGATACTATAGTTAAAAATCGTTTTTTTGAAGCCTTCATGAAACTAACGACCTCATACAAAGATATTTTCTCACTTTCAGGACCGATAATGCTGGGCAGTGCCGTTCAGCAAATAATCGTTTTGACCGATGGTGTCTTCTTGTATCATAAAAGTGAAGCTGATTTTGGGGCCATTGGATTTGTGAGTGTCTTTTATCTAATGATTGCCGCCATCGGATACAACTTTTCTAAAGGTGGTCAAATCATGATAGCTAGAAGAGCTGGTGAAAACTACCCTAAAAAGGTAGGCCAAGTATTTCAAGCTTCATTAATCTTCGAGTTTTTTCTTGCCATACTTATGTTTCTCATCATGCAGTACGGGGGCTATTATATATTTTCTCTTTTTACGAATAGTGACGTCATATTTCAGAAAAGTCTAGAGTATTTAGAGTTTAGATCATTCGGTGTTTTCTTTAGTTATGTTGGACTCAGTATAATCGCCTTATACACTGGGATTGCGAGAACTAAATTTATCCTCATTGATTCTATTATTCTAGCTGTCGTTAATGTGGTCTTAAATTATGGGTTCATATTTGGAAATTTAGGTCTTCCTGAATTAGGCATACAAGGGGCAGGTATTGCGAGCACTATTGCCGAAGCATTTGCTTTTTTTCTCTTCCTTATTTATATAGCCTTTGATAAAAAAATTAGAGAGTATAGACTCTTTTCCATACCAAAGGTTATTGATTTTGAAGCCATCAAAACACAATATCGAATTTCCGCTCCAGTGGTTGCGCAGGCTGTGGTAGGTTTTGGATCATGGTTTGCCTTTTTTGGTATTATTGAAAATCTTGGGGAAAGACCTTTAGCAATCACCAATTTGGTCCGAATGGTTTATCTGACTTTGTCCATTCCAACTTGGGGTTTTGCCTCAGGAGCCAATACTTTGGTCAGCAATTACATAGCAATAGATCAGCGTAAAAAAATAATTCCTTTACTTTGGAAAATAAGTAAGATATGTTTGTTATGGACCTGCATCCTATTGCTTCCGATATTACTTTTTCCAAAAATGATATTATACCCTCTTTTTGGAAAACAGGATATGTCACTCATTGTGGAGGCTCAACCCATTTTTTATGTGATGGGTATTATCTTAATTCTCTTCTCTGTATCTGCGGTCTTCTTTAATGGATTGGCTGCAACAGGAGCTACAGTTTTTGGACTAAAGATTCAGTTCTTATCTGTGATTGTTTATCTCATCTATGTATACATAGTAATAGAGGTTTTAAAAGGTGGATTAGGCTGGGCTTGGGCATCTGAAATCTTCTATTGGCTTATTATCTTTTTGGTCTCTTATCGCTTCTTAAAATCGGAGCGATGGCATCATTTAAAAGTGTAAAACGCAAAGGCAAATTTCTGAAAATCTAATTCTAAACCATAGGATTAAATATGATTCATTATTAATATATAACTTCATAAAGGAAAGTGCCCTCTTTGAAAGGGAAAGACTACTTTGAGAGAATTGAAGAAAATATGTGTCTGTAAGGACACAGTACCCTTCTAAAACGTACCCTATTAGGGTTAATTTTGTCAATAAAAATTAGCATTTTTTGACTTGCCCTATCAAAGGAGCTATCTTGGTTTCTTAGTGCAAACACACATCAGTATTTAAAGTACCCATGGACAATACTATTACTCTTAGACAACTCTTAGTCGCATTAGCATTTCTTTGTGCATTGGTGCCCTTATCTGCTCAAGTACAAACCCCTATTGGCCTTTCTAAATCTGATTTACCTGGACTTAAAGAACAAAAACTCACAGAACTTTCTTTTAAGGCTATTCAGTCTAGTGATAAAGCCAATAACTGGCAAGACAGAGTGTCTATTCCTACTAAGGTAGATTTTAACATTGACAATGCTGGAGAGTGGCATACCTTAAAAAATGGAGATCGTCTTTGGAGAATGCATTTCCAATGCGAGAATGCTTTCGGCTTGGCTTTTATGTTAGAAAATGTGAAGCTACCTAATGGAGCTCATTTAGATGTGTATTCTGAATCTGGAAAACACATTATTTCAAGAATTAAGAATGAAGATCTAAATCAAAAAGGCAATGTGTTGGCTGGACCAGTTGCTGGCTCAGATATTATTGTTGAATACTTTGAACCTGCAAGTGTAAAAGGACAAGGAAGTCTAGAAATATTTAATATCGAACGGATGTATAAAAACTACTTTCCAGAAAGTGTTTCTGCAAGTCCTAGTAGAGACTTTGGAGATTCCTGGGATTGTAATGTGAATATCAATTGCTTCGAGAAAGATAACTTTGAAGAAGTAGAAAGAAGTGTGGTAAGAATAATCATGACTACAGAGGAAGGAATGGTGTATTGTAGTGGAGCATTGATTAATAATACTGCACAGGATATGACTCCTTATGTACTGACAGCTTTTCACTGTGTAAGTGAATTGACTCCTATGTATGATTTCTATAGATTTGATTTCAACTTTACCAGTCCGTTTTGTAATGATGGAGGTCAAGCGCCTGCATT
>CAYWOZ010000291.1:0-3373 GCA_964458675.1 uncultured Saprospiraceae bacterium | reverse complement strand
TTGTAAAGACCGACAATAACTAATATGGTTTGATTTGGTAAGAATAAACTATTAGGGGAGTAGATTTCATATCTACTCCCCTTTTTTGCTTAGTCATTAAAAGAGATTTTTAATTTTGGACACCATTAGCTATTAGATTTCGAACCAATTATGAATAGCTTTACTCCTATTAGAACAAAGTTATAGTTGAAATCGTCCGCAAAATGACACTTTTTTTGCAAGCAATTGAATACCAAATATTTAGACAAAAATTATAACATTTCTATTGAATTACATTACTTTTGTATATATAATCCGTCTTATATACAGAATCTATACACAACCATTTCTTGCTATTCCAAGTATAGTTAGTGATTTAAGGGTTAAATCAACGATGAATCAAAAAATAAACGAAAATCCTAAAGATAGGTCTGCTTTAAACAAGCGACTTCTAAATAACAGAGGTAGTATAGGGTATCCTAATATACCTGAGTCTTTTACACCCTGCCACTTAACACAGGAAGATCAAGAAAATCTATCGGTCTTATTTCAACTTAGATTTCGCAATCCAAAAAACAACTCTTTCTCTCAAAACAGAGAATTTCTACCTTGCAATTTTTTTGTACTTCCAGTTTCCAATGAGACGGAGTTATTCAATAGTCAGACTATTATGTATAATAATAACAATATAAAAAATATTAATACAACCCAAACAAAATCAGTTACAAGTAGTATCAATCGAGTGAGACAAACTTATAACTAAGTAGATTACAAAATTCCATAAACCAGATTAAGCTGAAAACGACTTGATTTGGTTACCATAAACTACAATCGAAAATAACGTATTTCAGCACATGAAATAGAAACATTTCTTTGCCTAAAAGTAAATATTCAAATTTGCTTTAAAGGCTTACGAAAATGTTTTGCCCCAACCAATTGATGAAAACATTAATAAAGAATTAATCAGGTAAAACTGACTATGTTTCTGATGTGAATACATATAAGGAAGTCTTCGCATTAGGTAATTATATTATTCAATCAATTAAAAATTATTTTATGAGCAAAAATTTAACACTCGCTGCTTACTTAAAATCTTTAAGTAGTCATCGTAAACTCATTAGAACAAATTGGCAGTTTTTAACTATGCTGTTATTGTTCAGCTTTTCAGCTTTTCAGTCGAATGCACAAATCGTAATAAACGAAATCAAATCAAATGGAATGGCAGAATTAGCCAATCTAGGAAATTCTTCAGTAGATATTTCAGATTATTACTTTAGCAGTTCTCCTTTTAGTTCAAGACTTGGCGATCTCGATTTAGTTTGTGGAGATTTAAATCTTGCACCAGGCGAATTTGTTACGGTAAACACTTTTGACAACGTAGACTTTCGTGGCGGTGAGCTTGCTCTCTATACGGAAAGAGATTTCAGAAACCCGGACGCTATTATTGACTATGTCCAATGGGGTAGCCCAAGTCGACCAAGAGAAAGTGTAGCTGTAGCTGCTGGTATTTGGAGCGTAAGTGATTTTATCAAGCGTTTTGAATACAACCAATCTATCTCTTTTATTGGATGTAACGGAGACAGTCCTGATGGATATACCATTGGAACGCCTTCTATCGAATGTGAAGGTAACGGATGTAATGCTGATGGAGGTGTACTTACAGGTGGGCCTTTTACTTTTGACCAAGTTGGAGATGGGAACCCTGATATGATTACTCCTAGTTCAATATCTTTAGCCGGTCAAGCAGGATGTGATTTCGGTTTTATAGTTACAGATAGCGAAGGAAACATCCTTGGTCTTCCTCCTATGCCAGGTGTTGTTGATTTTGATGGAGTGGGTGCAGGTGTTTGTTTAATTTGGCACTATGGAGCTACTGGCCCTGTTACAGGAATGGAATTGGGACTTAATGCAAATGACATTGAAGGTTGTTTTGACCTTTCTAACCCTGTTGAAGTAATCAGAACGAATGCTTCTGGTTGTGACGCTAACGGTGGTGAATTATTTGGTGGTCCGTTCATCTTCGACTCTGTTGGTGATGGTACGCCTGATATGATTCCTGCTGGAGCTATCGTTGCAGCTAATAAAAATGGGGACAACTTCCAATACGTTGTTACGGATAGTGAAGGGTATATTCTTGGATTACCACCTATGCCTTCTGCTGTTGATTTTGATACGCCTGGTGCAGGTACTTGCCTTATCTGGTGTTTAGCTTCTATCGGGGATATCTCTGGTGTAGAAGTGGGATTAAATGCTAATGACATTGAAGGATGCCACAGTCTTTCTAATCCTATTGAAGTAATTAGAAATAATGCTAGTGGATGTAATGCCAATGGAGGTGAATTATTTGGTGGACCTTTCATCTTCGACCAAGTTGGAGATGGTACGCCTGATATGATTCCAGATGGTGCTATTACTGCTGTTAATAAAAATGGCGAAAATTTCGCTTATGTAGTTACTGACAATAATGGATATATTCTTGGTTTGCCTCCTACTCCTAGTGCTGTTGATTTTGACACACCTGGTGCAGGTACTTGCCTTATCTGGTGTTTGGCTTATGATGGGGCCATCAGTGGGGCCGAAGTTGGATTAAATGCAAATGACATTGAAGGTTGTTTCAGTCTTTCAAATCCTATTGAAGTTATTAGAACGAACGCAAGTGGTTGTAATGCTAACGGTGGTGAGATATTTGGTGGTCCTTTCATCTTCGACTCTGTTGGAGACGGAACTCCTGATATGATCCCTGCTGGGGCTATCACTTCTGCTAATAAAAATGGCGAAAACTTCGCTTGGGTGGTTACTGACAATAATGGTTACATCCTTGGATTACCTCCAATGCCTAGTGCTGTTGACTTTGACACACCAGGTGCAGGTACATGTCTTATCTGGTGTTTAGCTTTTGATGGCGACATCACTGGTGCTGAAGTTGGATTGAATGCGAATGACATTGAAGGTTGTTTTAGCCTTTCTAACCCTATCGAAGTAATCAGAACGAATGCTAGTGGATGTAATGCCAATGGTGGTGAATTATTTGGTGGACCTTTCATCTTCGACTCTGTTGGTGATGGTACTCCTGATATGATTCCAGATGGGGCTATCACTTCTGCTAATAAAAATGGTGAAAACTTCGCCTATGTGGTTACTGACAATAATGGATATATTCTTGGTTTGCCTCCTACGCCTAGTGCTGTTGATTTTGACACGCCTGGTGCAGGTACTTGCCTTATCTGGTGTTTAGCTTATGATGGGGCCATAACTGGGGCTGAAGTTGGATTAAATGCAAATAATATTGAAGGTTGTTTCAGCCTTTCTAATCCTATTGAAGTTATCAGAACAAACGCGAGTGGTTGTAATGCTAACGGTGGTGAGATATTTGGTGGTCCTTTCATCTTCGACT
>CAYWOZ010000290.1:0-3381 GCA_964458675.1 uncultured Saprospiraceae bacterium | reverse complement strand
ATGCCCTATATAAAATCTCTCCATATAAATACGGATAAGCAACACCCCTTCCCTTTCGATATACCAGCGGTGCGCTTTGCTAAAAATTTGGACCTAAGCAAAGCAGTTAATTTTATTGTTGGAGATAATGGAACAGGTAAGTCTACCTTGCTAGAAGCACTTGCGTTTAGGTTACAGCTACCCCACATGGATGGTTCCGGATATAGTAAGAAGGCATTTCAAGCGGCTGTCCAACTGGCACCCTTTCTAGAGATTGAATACAATATAGAAAGAACAGTGGGTTTCTTTTTTAGAGCAGAGGATTTTGGAGATTATCTCAATAGTGTGAATCGTCGCGATGCAGGCCTACATGATCATCTAAAAAGTCTAGATGGACATGTCCCTGAAAATATCATCCAAGACATGAAAGACAATGCCAACTCTCAGCTCATGCACATGAGAAAAAACTATGGTCAAGAATTAAATTCCTTTTCTCACGGAGAAGCCTACCTGAAAATCATGCATCAAAAAATTCAGAAAAGAGGCATCTTTGTTCTGGATGAGCCAGAGGCGGCTTTATCTCCCGCTAAGCAATTGTCCCTTATCTATTATATAGTAAATCACTTGAAAAATAATAAGTCACAATTTATCATCGCTACGCACTCTCCAATATTGATGTCGATTCCTGATAGCACATTATTTGAAATAACAGAGGACACGATGCAACCTACTTCGCTGGAAGATATAGATCACTATAATATCACAAAAGGGTTTCTCAATAATCCTGAAGCGTATTTAAGACATTTGGAATAAGAGAATATATGAACGACGCAGAATTGATATTAGCCCAACTAAAAGCGGAGATGGCTGTCTTGAAAAAAGAATTGAGAAATCGCGTAGTCCCGCAGGGATGAAGCACGACAAGCGGAGCGCGTAGAGACAAGTGGTGGTAGCGGCATCCGTTTTTTTTTGCGGGCACGGAGACGCGATGAATCGCGTCTGTACCGCGCGGGCAAAAAAACGGATACAGCGGACGACACGGTCACGGCCTGATGTAGGCTCTGCCGGAATCAGGATTGTGATGGCCCCCTCAAAGTAAAACTATTAATCCACAACTTGGTTATTAAAGGAGCGTACCATAAATAGATATGAATAAAGTAATCAGAATAGGAGGTGTACCCGAGCACTTCAATCTACCGATACATCTCGCGAAAGAGAATGGAGAATTTGCGGCTAAAGGAATCGATATGCAATGGACGACCTATAAAGGCGGGACAGGGCAGATGACGCAGGCGCTACGAAATGATGAGGTAGATGTATGTATCCTGCTCACAGAGGGAATCATCTCCGACATTATCAAAGGCAATCCATCGAAGATAGTGAGTATCTATGTCAAGACGCCACTCATCTGGGGTGTGCATACGGGTGCGAAAAATGACCTGGACAACTACCAAGATATTTACTCTCGACAATATGCGATCAGTAGATTTGGCTCGGGCTCGCACTTGATGGCGATCGTCGATGCCAATAGCAAAGAGAAGAGAATCATCAAAGAACAATTTAGCGTAATCAAAAATCTCGATGGGGCATTGGAATCATTGAGTGCATTGGAGACGGATATATTTTATTGGGAAAAATTTACGACTAAGCCGTATGTGGATAAGGGCATATTGCGGAGGATAGGAGAGTATCATACGCCTTGGCCATGCTTCGTGGTCGCTGCTCGACAACAAATAATAGATGAACATCCTGAAGAATTGACCAGAATGCTACGCACTATTCACGACTCTTGCGATCGCTTTATGATTAACAGTCGAGATAGCATGGAGCTCGTAAGTCAGCGCTATGAACAAAAACCGAAAGACGTAGAGCGCTGGTTTCACCACACGGAGTGGGCTACCCACGGATGGGTGAGCGATAAGATGACGAACTCTGTGGTATATAATCTAAAGACGGCGGGTATCGTCGCGAAAGATCAGGAGATTCCAGAGTTGATCTGGAAAAGGAATTGAGTAAAAGTATTTCCACGCGGTTGCTAAATGGTCAAATTAAGAACCTAAAACTTTGATTTATGGTTTATCAAGCTACTCACCGAAACGGTTCCATTCTTGTCGATCATTTTAATAAAAACTAAGCCATGGTAATCATCTATGTCAAGCTGGATTAGATCATGGCTTTCGTTTTTTTGGCTGAGAAGTACTCTTCCCATAATATCTATAATCTCAACTTTCTTAATTTGAGCAGCTACTTGTTCGATAGTAATTCTTCCTGAACTAGGGTTTGGATAAATCTTAATGTTTTCTAAATTAATATCATTGACAGCTACTACGCTTTCGGTCTTTATATTATCTATAATGGCGGAAATGTAACCCAAGTCGCATGCGTGCTCAGCCATTTCTTTTTCATAGCCTTCAGTTTTAAATTCAATCCAGAGACTTTCGATTTCTGGATCTATAGAAATAGTGTGGCTTTTTCTTCCATTATATATTTTTGATTGCTCAAAATTTAAAATTACTGGAGATCCACTTTGTCCAACTCGAACTATAAAAGCAGCAGGTAAATCTACAGAGTCAACAATAAGGTCATAGCTTAACACAAATGTGCTACTTGGTACTTTAAAAACTTGAGAAAGTTGTCCATTGCCTAATGATTTGCCTTGGCTAGTGTCATCGAGGTCAACACATGGCAAAGAATTGTCCATCTTTACGGCGTAGTTTGTTTCACCTAGCTTTAGTTGTCCACAAGCTCCATACTGAACAATAGGTTCGAAAAGGGTATTGCAATCCCAATGTGTAGGACGTTCAAGTTGGCCAGCAGGCTCCCAGAATTCAAAATCAGCATTTAAGATTTGGCCTATTGCAGGTTTGAGTGTAGTAATGAGAAACAGTAGTAAGAGATTAGACCTTTTCATGTTGCAGGATTTATGTACTACACAAGATAAGAATTCTTTTAAGGGCAAATCGACATAAATGAGTTTATGTAAAATTTTTGCTTTTATCAAGAATGATACTTTAAAGCAAGCACTATTTATATAGAGGCGCTAATTCAACGTCGCTTCATCATTGAGGTACCAGTGCATAGCGATATAAAAAATATCATTAAAAAGAAGGTGGTGAAAATGTTCGAACTCTGTCGTGTCCTGAAGCAATAATTTTTTGCTCGGCTGATTGTTCATCGATTCTGTGAGTTTGTCAATTTCGTCCATGTAGTGTAATGCAGAGTCAACCACCGAGCTAACCAATAATAGGTGACTAGGCACTTTAGTCCAATCACACTCTCCACTATAAAAATCATCTATAAATTGTTCTGCCAATTTTAAGTAAGCATCCATATGTATGTATTGTTTTATTCGGCTCCTCCAAACTGTATTCATTTGGAATAAGACCATTCTCAAACGTAAAT
>CAYWOZ010000289.1:0-3447 GCA_964458675.1 uncultured Saprospiraceae bacterium | reverse complement strand
GATATGAGCCGCAGTATATAGCTAATGAAGGAATGCTGGGCGACGGATGAGCCGACAGGCGAATACTAGCCAAGCATATCCTGAATAGCTATCTACAAGGTGAATATAAGCGAATCACCCGACCCCAGCATGAGTGTGGGCTTGGTGACTTGCATGGCGCTCATGATGGGGTAGCTTCCTAATACTAAATAGACCTTAATCCAAGGACTTATATTTTTTAAATCCTATCATTCAATTTCAAAGACATTATTTCCTATTTTTGAGCACAAACTAATTTAGACCTTGATGAGAAATCCGTTCCTTCTATTTATTACTATTGTATGCTTTGCCTGCCAGTCAGAACCTAATAGCCTTAGCACTTGGTCAGATTTGAATCTACTGGAGCATGGTATTCCCTTTAGTATCCTTGCACCAGATAGTTCAAATGTAGAAACTATTGATTTCGGTAGTATTATGAAGGATGTTACTATTAGAGGAGGTGACGACTATTTCGTCCAAATTTTTGCCTCAGATGCTAAAACGACTGATGTGAGTGCGCTAAAAGCGGAAGTCCTAAAGGAAGTTAAAGATGAAAAGCATTTTTCGAGAATTGTAGAAGAATCTGATCAAGGGTTTCTATATGAAAGTAGAAGAGATTCCACTAACACCTACTACGGTTTTAGATACGTTCGTATACAAGGAACCAAAGAATATCTTTTGCAAAATGGATTCAGGGGTTTTTTTACTGAAGAACAAGCGAGGTCCATGTATAAAGCTGTAGCCGTCCCAGTATCAAAATAATTCGATATTTTTTCTTCTTTTTGTGACATGCAAAATTAGCTATTGTTTAGTAACTTCTGCTATATGAATGGCCAATCCTCCACTGCGTGTGACGGATATTTAACATTTTCTCTATATTCAAAATACCATTTTTTGGGTATTTGACGCTCCTCCTTTCATCCCTATCTTTGTTTTAAGAGTTTAGATAAAGTTCTAATACTCCGAACGACACCACTAGACATATTAAAATTCCCATGAACTACAGCATTTCATCTCTATCTGCTTTCCCTATATTTCGCAGATTTGAGCCCTAATTTGTTGTAGAAAGCTTATACCCACTGCTTTCGAGAGGGCTTATACAGAAAACACGGTTTTATGAACAATAGGATAATTAGTTATACTATTTGTCCATTGATATAAGATTATAATCCACACATGCATAATTGTCATTAGCGCAAGCTTTTGTACGACGTATCCTGCCTTTGTGAGTTATTCTCTTACTCATTGAACCCCCCCACAATTTAATTAAAGAAAATTATTAAAGCACCCTCCGCTTAAGGTTGCTAAATAAAGAAATATGATTAAAGAATTACTGTTATATTTTGCTTTGCTATTATGGTTTGTTGTGCCTTCACAGGCACAACTCACCATATTTGCTGATGATATAACTGGCAAGCAAGGAGATACAATCGACGTTAATATAAACGTTGAAAACTTCAATGAAGTAGTCGCAATGCAATTTACTTTCGAATGGGATTCACTCGTTCTAGAGTTTGTTGATATTGTAGATATCAACCTTGTGGATTTAACACCAGGCAACTTTGGTCCTACTATAAAAAGAGGCTTTGTTGTTTCAACCTGGTTTGAAACTTACTTATCTCCAATCACAGTACCTGATGGAGGCATTTTCAAAATTAGATTTAAAGTAATAGGAGAAGCTTTAGAAACTTCTATCCTAGACTTTTCGGGAAACGAACTTCCTAATTTAGCTAGTATCGATGGTATGCAAGTACCTATGGAATCGAAAGTGGCAACATTCGAAGTAGAAGAAGTTGTTCCTAACGCTACCATTTCAGTGCCAAGTGGCTTTGACCTTTCTATCCACCCAAATCCTTTTCAAGATAATACTCAAATCAAATTCTCGCTAGATAAAAGCTACGATGATTTTGATGTCTCCATATATAGCCTAGATGGAAAGTTGCATTACCAACAAACAGCAAACCGAGGGGCTGGAAATCATATTATTGAGGTCAGTGCTGATAGATTGCCAAATGCAGGTATCTATTTTGTACAAATGGTAAGTGAAGGTTTATTCACTTCTCATAAACTAATATTAGCAAACTATTAACTAATTGTCCCAAAGGAATTGGATATGAATAAGATCTACTTAATATTTACTTTTTGTTTTCTATGGATGTGTACTATCCAATTAGATGCGCAATCTTTGTGTTTCGATATTTCTACTTCAAACAGTAGTCCTGCAGTTGGAGATGAAATCGATATCACTGTTAGTCATGGAACTGGGTTCACTGATATTACAGGAATGCAATTTGGATTGAACTACAACGGTGCTGCTCTTGAGTTTTTGAGTGTCGACCAAACTAATAATCCATTATCTGGTTATTCTGCAGTAAAGCGTCCAAACAAATCAGAGATTGTAAATGTATGGATAGCATTTCCTAATCCTGCACCTGTGACTCTAGCTCCAGGTATTCCATTATATACAGCAAGGTTTAGAGTCCTTTCAACTATTGGGAATTCTGTGGATATAGTTTGTGGAGGGGATGAAGTAGGTTGTGAATTTTCAGATTCTAATCTTCAAAGATTTGAGGATTTAACCGCTTGCTCCACAGCGGATATAAATGGTGGTGGTCCAGCACAGAATGTGGGCCCAATAGGAATAGTTATAGATAATGTTCAAGCAGCCACTTCAGACCAAGTTTGTGTAGAATTTGCGGTTACGGATTTTGTTGATGTACTTTCCATGCAGTTTTCTATACAGTATGATCCTGCGGTTTTGTCTTTCAATAGTATTCTTCAAGATACAGATAGCTGTCCGGGTGGACCAAATACCTCAGTGTCTAATCCATTGTGTTTGACACCTGGAAACTTTAATGAATTTGCACCAGGTACGCTAACTTTTTCTTTTAGTGATTTTACAAGTAGTAACTCTTTTACATTGCCTGATGGCACAGTTATTTTGAATTTATGTTTTGATGTAACTGGTGCTGGAGGAACGAGTTCTGCTATTACCATTGATGATAATCCTACTTTTATTCAAGTCATTAAAAATGGAGAAGGAAATACAAACTTTGGTGTTAACGTTACCTCAGGATCTGTTAATGTTAATGGTTCTGGTGGAGCATTAGATGTTGTATCTTATTGCATCGGAGAAGCGAGTGGAGATAATGGGACAAACGTTTGTGTACCAGTTACCGTTACAGATGGTTTCGATGACATTACTGGTTTTTCTTGGACTATAAATTATGATGATGCAATTTTAGATTTTACTGGAATTCAAAATATAAATCCAGCACTTTCTAGTTTAGGATCTAATGAACCTACATCTGGTGATTTACTATTTGTATGGACTGCACCTTTTGCGCTCAATTCAGAAGTTACCTTGGCAGATGGCGATGTTTTATATGAAATGTGTTATGATGTTATTGGAAATTCTGGACAAGTAAG
>CAYWOZ010000288.1:0-3474 GCA_964458675.1 uncultured Saprospiraceae bacterium | reverse complement strand
GTCTGATCAAAATCTTCTCCCTCTTCGTAGGTCCATTCTCCTAGATTCGGAATGATTCTTTTGAGATTCATTATCCCATACTCACTGGCTTGCATAGAGTCATCACCAAGGTCTTCAGTCTGTGCTGTAGGGTCTAAAGGAATCCTACGCTGTCTACCATAACGATAAAGTGGATTGTCTGCTCTTTCTTTGACCCAACTATTTAGGGTGCTTCTTTCATCATCTTTGTCTCTTGCACCAGGAATTAGTTTGTACCCATACATGATAGACCAGTCATCATAGGTGCCAATGTCAGGCATCAAACCAACATCCCCATCTTCGGGTTGAGCAATATAGTTGAACCGAGCATAGTCCATAATAGACGGCGCAGTCCCCATGTTTTGACTATATGTTGGGGATCGCAATGAGTCGACAGGGTAGGCAACACTAGAGCCCATATTATGCGGTAGCCCTAGTGTATGTCCGACCTCATGGGCAGCAACAAATCGGATGAGTCGACCCATGACTTCTTCTTTAAAATTAGCTCCACGCGCTTCTGGATTTATAGCCGCGGTTTGAATGAAAAACCAATTGCGTAATAAGCGCATGACATTGTGATACCAAATAATATCAGATTCTAAAATCTCTCCGGTACGGGGATCATGTACATGAGGGCCTTGGGCATTTTGTATGTCAGTAGATACGTATCTAATCACGGAATAGCGAGTGTCTTCAGGTGACCAATCAGGGTCCTCCTCGGGACTGGGTGCTTCCAATCCATAGATAGCATTTTTGAAACCCGCTTTTTCGAATGCTGATTTCCAATCGTTGACCCCAGCCATCAAATAAGGTACCCACTTTTTTGGTGTTGCGGGATCAATATAATATACAATAGGTTTTATAGGTTCTACCAATTCTCCTCGAGCGTACGCTTCAGGATCTTTTGGTTCTAGTTTCCATCTAGTTATAAATCTTTGGGTTTCTGCTCTTTGGTCATCCGAACTATAATTGGTTTGCGTGACTGAAAAATATCCTACACGATCATCATAATATCGCGGTTCCATGGGCGTTTCTGGAAGCGTGATAAAAGATTGATTCATCTCCACAGAAAGGGTGCCCGTGTTTCTGTTGTCTGGCAGTTTATCTCCTCCTGAGTAAGTGAGGACATGTCTCACTTCTACATTGTTTGGAAAACTTCTCATGGAAGTGACGAAACTTCTTTTGCTGTCCAATGCTTTTACTCCAAAATTTTTGCGTTGTGATTCGGACATGGCTCCAATTAATGGAATGTCCTTCGTGAACAGTTCGTCTACATTTATAACATAGCTATCCTCTCCTTCTGTTTCAATTTTGAAAGCCATAATAACAGGTTCAAAGTTGTTACTCTTTACTGACTTATAGATAGGCTCTTCAAAACTGGCCACACTATTATAGGAAACAGAACGCAGTAGTATTTTCTTTCCTACTTTCTGCCAGCGTATTACTTGTTGAGGTCTGGACTTGACACCTGCCCCGCCAAAATTTAAGTTTTTGACAAAACCAGAAATACGACTAACGACGAGAATTTCTTTTTCTAATAGATCCTTGGATATTTCAAAATAGTTTTTTCCATCTACCTGATGGGTACTTATCAATCCTGTAGAGGTTTGAGCATCTTCAGTGATGACTTCACTATAGGTTTTTTCTTTCTTTTCTTTATCATCTTTTTTGTCCTGCGCAAAAGATGGCAAGCAAAATAATAGGAGGCAAAGTAATATGGTATTTTTCATATCTGATAGAGTAGTTTAAATATATAATCACTCAAGATAGTTTAGATATAAATATATTCTAGTATTTAGTGTAGTCCTTTTTTACTATTTTTCATTAGTGTCTACTAGAACCTTTTTTTACAAATCAATAGGTTCGGATTCCTTTTTACTTTTGAAGATATTAGAGACTAATGCGTTAGATACTTTTGTATTCCCTTCTTCTGTTTATCATGTTGCCAGATATGTAGTTCTATGAGCGCAAACCATTCCTTTGTATTTATGTCGCCAAAAAAGGGATGATATTGTTTGTGTTCCTTGGTGCTATTATTCAATACTTCTTCTAGAGCATTTACCTCTTCTATAAAAATTGTAAAGTCATCGATGAGTTCTTCTTTACTCCTTTGAACAGGAGTGAAGGCTTCGGTAATAGCTTGGGGAAAATTTTCCATCCGCATTTTTACATTCTTACGAAGGCCAAGATTAAAAGTAGCGATCCCAACTAGATTTTTGCGCTTCTTCCTTTTGGCCGAAATACTCATACTCTCCATCAGATTAGGGATTTGGTAGCTTCGAGTCACACGCATTACATGATCATACACTTCGGAAAAGGACCATGTTTTTTCATGCGGCCGATTGTGTATAGATTTCTCATCTATATTCTTCAAGTCCTTGAGCCATTCGTTCGCTTTGTTGTTGAATTTAGTTAAGAGTTTTTTTGTATTCATATATGTTGAGAAAAGGTGGATTCTTAATTAACAACTTATATGATTATGAGTTGTAAATATGAATTTGAATTTTGGGAGCTCCCCGATGATTCCGATGGCAATCGGAATCATCGGGTCGGGTGATTCACTTGTATTCGCTATACTAGTCTCCTATTCAGGTAGCCGCTAGTTGCGTATTCGCCTATCGGCTTATCCATCCCTAGCGACACCTTCATTAGTCGTCCAGCACATCTCATATCGTTTCTCCCCCTAGCTCGTAAATTATCAACTTGTATTGATGGTTTTAACTTGACAAAGAACAATGTGAATAGATTTTAAATACTGGTATTATTAAAAGTCCTGCAGTAGCCAAAACATTTTCTAAAAAGTTAAATTTCGATTATTATGGATTAATTTACTTATATTTCGTTTAATATTTCATTATTGAATGCCAAACAATAACCACGTTTTTAAAAACAAAACGAATGAAGCTGCCATTTTTACTACTCTTTCTTTTCTCCATTGGATCAACCAGTTTATTCGCATGTTCCTGTGTTTTCGAAAGTAATTTTTGTGAAGCGACAGGAATTAATTCAAAAGTATTTTCAGCTGAAGTAATCGAGGTCTATGAAGGAAATAATTACGAAACTTTTATGGACATAAAGGTTGACGAATCAATTTTAGGAAATATTCCACAAGAAATGCTTACCATAATTAACTTTGGAACTACATGTGATATTTCTTTTCTCAGATTCGAAATTGGGGAGACCTATATTTTTAGATTCACTGATGTATCTGAAAGTAATCCGGAAGCCAATTTTCCGAGCTTTTCATTAAATACTTGTTCCACTAGTTTTTTACAAAAAGAAGGAGATCTTGTACGTGGTAATATCAATATTGATGTTTCTTCAAAAAATTATACAGAATTCAAAAATGACATTGATCGATGTGTTAATACTACCATCCTAAAACGAGAAAGAGAAACTATTGAAAAGTTAATTTCAATTTTCCCAAATCCAACAAGGCTTAATTTTGTATCCATT
>CAYWOZ010000287.1:0-3482 GCA_964458675.1 uncultured Saprospiraceae bacterium | reverse complement strand
TACTCCTTGATTTTGAAATAAATGCAGATGATAATTTGGTGGCCTTAACTACAGGAGGTGTGATGCCGTATTCTTACTTATGGAGCACTGGCGCGGATAGTTCTATACTTGAAAACCCTGAATTCGGAGTGCCATATACCTTGACGGTGACGGATGCTAATGGTTGTGTAGAAACACTTGACATACTTCTAGAGCCGAATGCAGTTAGAGGTATTGAGCCGGAAGAGTTAAGCGTATATCCGAACCCGACAAATGATTTTGTGATTATTACACAGGAAGACATTGCGAGTGCTATGAGTGATATCAAGATTGTTGACGTGCAGGGTAGGGTGTTACCACTAAGTCATGCTATCCAAGACAAGGATAATATTAAACTCAACATGCATTCATTTACCGCAGGGGTTTATTTCATCCATGTGATTATAGACAATACGTTGTACTATCAAAAAATAATTGTGCAATAAGATTTTTTGGGCATATCCTAGAGACATCTTCATACTTCTTTCAGTCGTAAGATGATGTCCCTAGGTCGGGCTCTGCGGTACTCCACATTCGTTGCGGTCCTGCGCCTGCAATACTGCAAAGCAAGGCTTCAAGGCTTGGACTACTCCCACGGTCGTCTCCCTGCGATCCCTTATGCGTTTTTCTAGACAATAATTATTCTCCTTTGTTTAGAAAAGCATACCTTTCAATTAATCAAATCCTAAATAATGAAAAACGTAAAAGATATCCAGCCGATAAATATTATGGAGAAATTTTCCTTGTTTGAAAAATTATGGACGCCCCATATCATCGGAGAATTAAACGGGCAGCATGTAAAACTCTGCAAACTCAAAGATGATTTTGTCTGGCATAAACATGACAATGAAGACGAACTCTTTATGGTGTTTAAGGGTGTACTTCGAATGGATTTTAGAGATAAGCATTCGGTAGAAGTGAAGGAAGGCGAAATATTGATAGTCCCAAAAGGAGTTGAGCATAGACCTTACACTGATGGAGATGTCGTATTGAATTTACTCTTTGAACCTAAAGAAACGGCACATACAGGAGATGTAGTTACAGACCAAACAGTTGAAAAATTAACTTGGATATAATAAAGGATTAAAAAGAAATAGTAAAGAAAAGTAGGACTTGAAACAATAAACTAGCAGCTTGTATAAATATACTATGTCTCTTAGTGTTTCTTGGAGTAAAGATTTTTTCCTGAGGAGATTTATTACTGTTTCATTTGGTTTTCCCTCAAAAAGTAATCCTAAAAATTGACATACCCATAGATTAAAGCACTCAAGTCACTACTTTCAATATTCCAGGTAGTATAAATTAATCTACAAGGAACATAACAATGCTTTTTGGGTGCGTAAAGGTGATAAATTCTTCTTAAATAAACTAGTTTCACCCCTGTTTTTTGTGACATTTTTTTAGCGAATAATCGCTAATGTTTCTTGTAGTTTGCTTAATA
The DNA here is from genome assembly GCA_964458675.1 of uncultured Saprospiraceae bacterium. Taxonomy (GTDB): domain Bacteria; phylum Bacteroidota; class Bacteroidia; order Chitinophagales; family Saprospiraceae; genus JALZVN01. The sequence goes on along the minus strand of CAYWOZ010000287.1, from coordinate 2,023 downwards.
TCAATTGTTTATGAAAAAGACCCTTGAAATTTGTCTTTTTGCTTCAAAATTTTGTGAAAGGATCGTTTAGATTGTGTCTAAATAGTTACTTTTGAAGCTAAAGACCTTAGAAGCCTCATGCATTACAGTATTTTAGACAAAAAAGAGGGTACGCTATCCCATTTCAATGATGATTTTATAGCCCAGAGAATGATGTCCATGGGTGTTTTGCCTGGAGCAAAAATTAAGTTAATTAGAGCAAACCCACGGATAGGTTCTTACTATATTTTGGCTAGTAATAGGCATTTTGCAATGCGGGAAGAAGAAATAAAATCTTTAATCGTAGTATGATTAATAGCATGCAAGCCTCATTAAAACTAGCTTTATGTGGCAATCCAAACAGCGGAAAGTCATCTCTTTTTAATAGACTTGCTGGCCAAAAGCAAAAAGTAGCCAACTACCCAGGTGTAACTGTAGATGTAAAGTATGCTAACTTACAGCTGTCCAAATATCAGATTCAACTTCTTGACCTGCCTGGTACCTATAGTTTTTATCCTAGCACTAAAGACGAGCTCGTAGTATCCAAGGTACTCGCCAATCCCAATGATAAATATTACCCAAATGGTATTGTATATGTTTGTGATAGCACTCAATTAGATAAGCAGCTATTGCTATTGACTCAAATCATAGAATTAGAGATTCCATGCTTACTTGTCTTGAACATGACTGACCTCATGGAGTCAAACAATAGGTCTATTGATCAGCATATTCTTGGTGTTAAACTAAATATTAAGGTTCTTAAAATAAGCAGTAAGACAGGAACCGGAATAGAAGAGTTGCTGCATGAAATGGATCAGATGTGTTTATCTCCTGAAAAATATATTTCAAAAGTAAAATTTTTTAAACCCCAAAAAGAATTAAAAGAGATAGCGACACTTGTAAGGAGATCAACAGGATTTAGCAATGACTATCAGAACATATTAGTGGCCCATCATTACCAGGCTTACAATTTTATTAATGCTGCGGATCGTATCAATATTGGAAAACAATTGTCAGACAGTGGATTTGTATCTCTTGATCATCAAGTGAAGGAAACTATGACTCGTTATGATGAGTTCAGCCCCATTTTACAACAAATCTTAACAACAGAAAATGATCAAGACAATCCTTCTTCAAAAATGGATAGATATCTAGCGCACCCAATAATTGGAATAGCTATATTTTTCTTGATTATGTTATTCATGTTTCAGGCCATTTTTGCGTGGTCAGGTTTACCGATGGATGCTATTGAGGGGTTGTTTGGATTGATTGGAGCTAAAGTTGAAAATGCTTTACCAGCATCTTGGTTTAGATCCTTATTAACAGAAGGTATTATAGCAGGGCTCGGAGGAGTGCTTATATTTATCCCTCAGATTGCCATCCTATTTTTTCTCATTTCTATCCTTGAACAATCGGGGTACATGGCGAGAGTGGTGTATCTATTTGATCGGTTTATGCAGCGATTTGGAATGAATGGAAAGAGCTTAATTGCCATGGTCTCCAGCACCGCTTGTGCTATCCCTGCTGTGATGTCGACTCGAACTATACCGAATTGGAAAGAACGCATGATTACAATCATGGTCGCGCCTTTGGTAAGTTGCAGTGCTAGGATTCCCGTATATATAATCTTGATTGCTTTAGTAGTACCAGCAACTACTGTATTTGGTGTATTCAACCTTCAAGGTTTAGTGTTTTTTGGTTTGTATGGTCTGGGAATATTAGGCGCTTTGCTATCGGCTTTGGCATTTAAATATATTCTAAAGTCTGATGAGCGAAGTTTTCTGATGTTAGAATTGCCAGACTATAAAATGCCTTCTTGGCGGAATGTACTTACGGTAGTCAAAGACAAAGTGCTTACTTTTGTTTGGGAGGCTGGACGTATTATAATGGTCATCTCAGTCATCTTATGGTTTTTGAGCAGCTATGGACCTAGTCAAAAAATGGCTCTTGCAGAATCGACCACAATAGAAATTGCTGCAGATTCCAATTTGTCCCCAGATGAGGC
>CAYWOZ010000286.1:0-3504 GCA_964458675.1 uncultured Saprospiraceae bacterium | reverse complement strand
AATGATTTATATATCCATTAGTTACATAGTGTAAACCTAAAGGCTAGTCCAAAAAGTTCTAATAAACATGGAGAGATCAAAACAAGCTTATAGTCTATTGGTTATATGATTGGATAAATATAAGGCACTTTAGCTTTTAAAATAAGGATATCATGGTCAGACATTTAATAACTGGAATAATAATTCTCTTTACACTCCAAACAGGTGAGACGCAAGTGGACTCTTTGACATTTGGATTGAAGGGGAAAATAATAAGAGCCTTGAGTAGCACCCCTTCTTCACCTTCTACATTTTATGCAGGATTAAAAGGAAGCAACTTGGGCACTGCCTTAGTATACAAAAGTGAAGACACAGGGAAAACATGGCATCCATTAAACAATGGAAAGGCTATAAGTCCTTACTCCTCTGATATACAAGCTATAGCTGTCGCCAATGATAAAGAGAAGACCATCTATGCAGGTACATGGAAAGAAGGCCTTTTTGTTAGTAAAGATCAAGGTCAAAGCTGGTCATCAGATAAAAATGCTCCTTCCTCAGATATACGAAGTATAAAAACAGGCATTCAAAATCCAAACCTTGTGTATGCCGCCACTTCTACCTTTGGTGTTATGAAAAGTACAGATGCGGGCAAGACTTGGCAGCGCAATGACCCAGAAGCTATTGATAGCACTTTTCAATTTGCGTGGTCAGTGGAGATTGATGAAAGCAATGATAATATTTGTTATGCTCAAACCTTTAATAGAGGCGTTTGGAAATCAATTGATCAAGGAACAACTTGGCAACAGATACTACCTGTTGAGAACAAAGTTTGCTGGGATATGAAAGTAGATGGTAATTCTCTTTGGCTCGCTGCTAGCAAATCAAGGGATTCTATAAGTGTTATTCAACATAGCATAGATGGAGGAATGAGCTGGAAAGAGATAGAAGACGTACCACAAGTCGGTATCAATCAAATCAATGTATTCCAAAAAGGTAAAGAGGATGTAATTATTGTAGGCAGCTGGTCAGGGGGCATCCATGTTCTTGAAAAAGGCACCTGGGAAAAAAGAAACGAAGTCGATTATGATACTATTTCTGAAATCTTAATCAATGGTGATGATGTATTAATTGGATCTTGGGGGAATGGTCTTTATCAATTGAAACAATAGGAGTTATAATTAATTGATTGGTCTATTTGGATCATTCTTCAAGTATACGATTTACCAATCCTTGCAAAACTCCTTTCTTTTTTACAAATTCGCTTCCTACAATCTCTGCACGCTTCACTTTCCAAAATTTTGGGAAAGCCAATCTTCCTTTACTAAAAGAAAACAAATAAGTCAGCTCAATAAACTGTACACAAGAATTGACAATCCAAAAAGTGCTTGCTTTACTTATTGTAAAGCCTAATCTACCTGCTGTCCTGTCGTTATTTATAATATCCAATCAATCGAAAAAAAGGAACACTAACAAGGTTAAAAAGAGGACTTAGGAAGACTAAAAAGAATAGTCCATACGGAAGCAAAACAATAGGCATTAAAAGCCCAGTGCCAATCACCATTAAGGCAATAGCTATAAACCATTGCGCAAAAATAGGCATCTCATAGAATTTGCTCATAGTTGTATTATGGTCACTGAGTTCAAAAGAGCACCTCTATTAACCCCGTTCAAGATAACTTTACTTGAATTGGGATATCAAAAAATAACCCACCATTTCCATGACCAATATAGGTTTTTCCTAACTCTCTACTCCTAATTTCTTTTGATACTTACTCGGTACAATACCAAATCTTTTTTTAAACAGACTTGTAAAAGTAGAAGGCTGGTAGAATCCAACAGAATAGGCGACTTCTGAAACTGTAATAAAATGATCATCTTCAAGAATTCTTTTTGCTTTTTGCAGTTGCACCTCTTTAACAAATTTGGCAGGTGGCAAACCAGTTATCGATTTTACCTTCCTATTGAAGTGTCTAATACTAATCAAAAAGGTCTTAGCTAAAGATGTTACATCCAGTAGGTAACTGTGCGGATTATCCTCAATGTATTGTTTTAGATCTTCTATGAACTTCTTATCAACGGGGCTCAAATGTTCGTCTTCACTTGAAATTTTCTCTGTTTGATTTGGAATCAAAACAGTGTCTTTTCTAAGTCTAAATTGAGACCACCAAGTTTTTCTTAAACTTGCATTGACTAACATATTATTTACCCTAGCTAACAATTCAGGTACCGAGAATGGTTTAGTTAGGTAATCATCCACACCAATAGTAAGTGCTGCTAGTCTCTCCCTCTCTGCTGCAAGAGCGGTTAGCATAATAAATGGGATTGTGGACAATGCTTTATCCTCTTTTACTGCTTTAACTAACTCAATACCGTCCATTTCTGGCATCATCACGTCAGAGATAACAAGATGGATATCTGTTTGTTTTTCTTTTAATATTTTTAAAGCTTCTGAGCCATTTTTTGCTGATAGTATAGTATTATATTTTGTTTTCAGTAATTCACAAACAAACTCATTCATATCAGAATTATCTTCAACTACCAATATTACAAAATCTTGGTCATCTAAGACAAGATCAGGACCCATTTCATATTCACAATCAAGTATTGGTTGCACTTTTGCAGTCATTGAATTTGCCAGTTTTATTGGTAACTCAAAATGAAAAGAACTTCCTTTTCCAAACTCACTTCTTGCATAAACTTTGGCTTTCATCAATAGAGCAAATTCTTTTACTAGAGCTAGGCCTATCCCTGTGCCGCCATGCAACTTCTTATCCCCACGTTTAGATTGAAAAAATCTTTCAAAAATATGAGGAATATCAGCTTCATGAATGCCTGTTCCTGTATCATTGACCGCAATCTTTAAGTAATCCTCCTCTACCTTTAGACTTAGTTTAATAATTCCTCCTGCATGAGTGTACTTAATAGCGTTACTCAGAAAATTATTCAAAATCTTCTCCATTTTATTACGATCTAGCAAAATATGAAGTTGAGGATCAATTTCAGTCTGTATGACATATTGAATACCTGTGGATTCGAATTGTGGTTCAAAACCTTTAAAAAGATATTCAAAGAATGCATTGACCTTGGTCAACTCTTCATTAAGTTCCATTTTATTTGCTTCTAGTTTGGAAAGGTCTAGTATCTCTTCAATCAGATGGAGCAAACTTTTCCCATTTCTTTGCATAAGCATGAGCTTTTCCTGCACTTCCTGATTATTCAATTTATCAGGGCTATCTAAAATATGGGATAGAGGTCCTAAAATCAAAGTTAAAGGAGTTCTTAATTCATGAGAAATATTGGCAAAGAAATTACTTTTTACCTTATCCAAGACCTTAAGTTCTTCTGCTTGGAGTCTAATTTCTTCCGTTCTTTCCAAAACAATTTGTTCCAATTCTTGCTGTCTCTCGATAAACTTTCTAGAGTTTCTTTCTACAAAAAGGGAGACTCCAAATATCCAGAACAAGAAACTACCTATCAAAAACCACCACGTTAAATAAAATGGTCTTTTTACATTAATTTCAATTC
>CAYWOZ010000285.1:0-3581 GCA_964458675.1 uncultured Saprospiraceae bacterium | reverse complement strand
CACTATAATATATTTTTTTCACATATTATAATAATTTGTCATGCGTCTGCCCTGGCGGTCACCCCATACAATTCCTCTCTCAACTTCTCTACCTTATCCGACTTTACATAATCGTTATAATCCATCAGCTGGTCGATAATACCATTAGGAGTAATCTCGATGATACGATTGACTGTAGAAGCAATGAGCTCATGATCATGTGAAGACATGATCAAATTGCCAGGAAAATCTTTAACTGCATTATTCAAGGCTGTAATAGACTCTAGATCCAAGTGACCAGTTGGCTCGTTGAGCAATAAGAAATTTGGATGTGCGAGCATAATCTTACTTAGCATACAACGTACTTTTTCTCCCCCACTCAATACAGAAGACTTCTTGTAGATATCGTCCCCTGCAAAAAACATTCTACCCAAAAATCCACGGATAAATTGCTCTTCCTTTTCTTCACTAAACTGACGTAACCAATCCAGAAGTTCCAAGTCATTTTCTGCAGTAAAGAATTCATCATTTACACTTGGAAGATATTGCCAAGTGATGGTTTGTCCCCACTCTATATTGCCCTCGCCAAGCTCACGCTCGCCAGCTAACAATTCATAGAATGCTGTCACTGCAGTAGAGTCCTGCCCTAGCAATGCAATTTTCTCTCCCTTATTCATAATGAATGACACATTTGAAAACAAAGTCTCTCCCTCTTCATTCACAGCGTTCAAGTTATCCACTCTCAATATCTGATCTCCCACTTCACGTTCAGGCTTGAAGTTGATAAATGGGTACTTACGCGTCGATGGTTTTATCTCAGTGATGTCTAGTTTGTCAAGCGCCTTCTTTCTACTGGTCGCCTGCTTAGACTTAGAAGCATTGGCGGAGAATCGCTGGATAAACTCCATCATCTCCTTACGCTTCTGCTCATTCTTTTTATTCTTATTCGCAATCTGTGCAGCCATCAACTGGCTAGACTGATACCAGAACGTATAGTTACCTGTATAAGACTTAATCTGAGTGTAGTCGATATCTACGATGTGAGTGCAGACCATATCTAAAAAGTACCTATCGTGAGAAATCACAATAACGGTATTCTTAAAATCCGCCAAGAAGTCAGACAACCATGTTACGGTCCTAGGATCCAAATCGTTAGTAGGCTCATCCAGCAACAACAAATCAGGATTGCCAAACAGGGCCTGCGCCAAAAGAACCTTTACCTTTTGCGAACCATCTAGCTCCCCCATCAACTTATGATGCAGACTTTCTTTGATACCCATATTGGAGAGTAGTTCAGCCGCGTCTGACTCTGCAGTCCAGCCTCCCATCTCGCCATACTCATTTTCTAGTTCCCCCGCTCGTATACTTTCTGCCTCCGTAGCATCCGGATTCATGTAGATAGCATTCTTTTCTACATTGATATCATACAGTTTTTTATACCCCATCATCACAGTATCGAGCACAGTATACTCCTCATATTCATTGTGATTTTGCTTTAGGACCGCCATACGATTATTTGGCTCCAAAGAGATGGACCCATTGGTAGGATCGAGATCCCCCGAAAGTAACTTCATAAAAGTTGACTTCCCTGCCCCATTGGCACCGATGACCCCATAGCAGTTTCCTTTCGTAAACTTCAGGTTCACTTCATCAAATAATGGTTTCTTGGCGTATTGAAATCTTAAATTGTCTACCGTGAGCATATTTTATTTTTAATTTTATTGGCCTGCTAAAGCGTCTATTTTTATTCTAATTGTTGGTTGGGGGATTTGGTAATTTGGTAATTTGTGTATTCGTTAATTCGTGTATCTCGTAATCAGTGGGCTGGCATTCATAATTCACCCCACCTTCGCAAAAGCTGCGGTGGGCAGGCATTTATAATTCATAATTCCCTACCTATTGTCAGTCATATTGTGAAACACATTCATCACATCATCATCTTCTTCTAACTTTCCGAGCAACTTATCGATATCTTTCATCTGCTCTTCAGTGATCTCTTTCATCGTTGTTGGTATACGTTCAAATCCAGAGGATAAGATTTCTGCATTCTGATCTTCCATCGCTTTCTGCAATGTTCCAAAAGATTCAAATGAACCATATATCATAATTCCCTCATCATCTTTAAAAACATCTTCTGCCCCATAATCTATCAACTCAAATTCGAGTTCCTCCAAATCTTGCTCCGTATCCTTAATCTTAAAAAACGACAAATGGTCAAACATAAACGATACCGAACCTGTAGTCGCCAAATTACCTTCACACTTACTGAAGTACGATCTCACATTCGCAACTGTTCGCTGATTATTATCTGTCGCCGTCTCCACCATCACCGCGATACCATGCGGGCCATAACCTTCAAAAGTCACCTCCTTATATCCCGTTGTATCTTTATCTGATGCCTTCTTAATAGCACGCTCCACATTATCCTTCGGCATGTTTGCCGCCTTCGCATTTTGGATGACCGCCCTCAGTTTAGCATTGGTATCCGGATCAGGTCCACCTTCCTTCACAGCAATCACGATATCCTTTCCGATACGAGTAAACACTCGAGCCATTTTGCCCCAGCGTTTCATTTTTCTTTCTTTTCTAAATTCGAAAGCACGTCCCATTATAAGCAGTTTTTGATAAGAAGGCACAAAAATACACCGATTCATCGACAAAGCCAAAGGAAAATGAGTCCCTTTCAGGGCATAAATAACCAGATTTTAGAGGATTTTGTTGAATGTTTGCTTGTCAGCAGGAACAAAATGATGACTTGCTTGCCAACAAAATGATAATGATTGTTGGGGGCCATCATGATCTGGACTTCGGCGACGCCTACATCCAAACATGACCGCGTCGTACGTTTGTATCCTTGCTAGCGCATGAGACGCGATAAATCGACGTCTCTGCAGGGCCCACCCGCTGGATATCACTACCACCACTTGTCCTGACGCACTCCGTGCTCTATGCTTCTGCCTTCGGCCTACGCCAATCAATCTATATGATAAATCAACAACCCATACTATGATTGATATGTTACTCATGAGGAATTACTTTTTACTAAAAAGATGACAATGAAATACATTCTGCTAAGTACCCTCTTCTTACTAACAAGCCTAGCTTACGGTCAAAATAAAGAAGACATCAATTTGCTAGACACCGACGAAACCTGGAGAAAAGAAACATTATTCTTCCCCTTCCCTTTCGCTCAAGACATAAAGCTAGAAGGCGAGATTGACGTCAGATTCTCCAAAGGTTGGTCAGATAAGGAAAGCCCCTTGTTTTGGTCCTACGCTTTCGGATGGGACATTAGTAGAAAAGAAAAATTTACGGAAGCAGAATTAGAAGCTATAATGGTCAGCTATCTTGGTGGACTCATGAACGCTGTCAATAGAGATAAAGAATTTACTGTCCCTCCAACTATAGCCGTCTTCACAGAAGTCCCAAACGACTCATCTGACATTGCCTACAAAGGAAAAATAAGAATGCATGATTCTTTCTTCTCCAAAGAAATAGTAGTACTAAATGTTATTGGTACCTGGTCTTATTGCAAATCAGATCAAAGATCAAAATTACTTTTTAAACTTTCGCCTCAAGGACTAGACCATGAAGTTTGGGAC
>CAYWOZ010000284.1:1407-3587 GCA_964458675.1 uncultured Saprospiraceae bacterium | reverse complement strand
GTGCGCTCTCTTAGCGTATTGTACGCCGCTTGAGCCTCTTCTGGAGTATGCGCCACGATACCATCTTGTATCGCTACACCATACTCTCTCAATAAGTTTTTACCTTGATATTCGTGCAGATTCATCTATTATAAATTTTCGCCAAATGTACTATTTTTCATACATATATGGTAGTAAATCGCCGATTGATACCCATCAAAGTATAGATTAGTTTAACTCGTCAGTTTGTACCAATATTTCGGACTATTTGGGGCCATCCAGACCGAAACGGCTGGACCGCGTCATCCGCTATATCCCTTTTTTGCCAGCGCGCGAAGGCCGCGAAGCGTCGCGGCCCTGCACAGCCACGCGCAAAAAGGGATGTCGCTACTACCGCTTGTCTTTGCACCCTCTGGGCGACTTGCTTAGGTGCCTTCGGCACGTCGCACAGGTATGAGGCTATTTGACCTCTAGACTATTTCACCTTTTGTAATCCGAATACATATAGTTGAGGTCTGTGGAATGACTTCTAGTAGTACTTCGGATCTTTTTGGATATAGATCTTTTTGCCTATATTTAGATTGTAAAGCTGCCTTTAAATGATGAAGTAAGCGGCGCTTTAGTCTAATTTGTAAAACAAAACCAATGATGAAAATTTTAATCAACCGATTATTTTGTACAATATTATTTCTTTTTTTTACCATCTCTGTGATTGCTCAGTATCAGCATGAAGTAAAGCTTGATTTGCTAAAGGCGTTGGACAATGAATATATAGTACATTACGAAGTGCTTTTTACAAAAAATATCGGTTTTGAAGCTTCCTTTGGAGTTGAAAGAGGTAGAACTTTCATACATGATTTTAATAATAGTAATAGCCAATTTAGTTTTTCAACTACTGAACTAAATCTTTATCTAGCTGGGAAGTTTTATATTAGTGGTAAGAAGAAATATGGAAGAGGGTTTTATTTTGGACCTTATCTCAACATCAATTATTTATTAGACAGGGAAGACGGATATGTAGAAAAGTATGAAGAAATAAACAATAGACCACCCAGTATAAGATTCAGCGATGAAAGCAGATTCGATACGATTAATTTGGGAGGCCAAATTGGCTACAAATGGCTCATATTATCTAGGTTTGTGCTTGAGGCACAAATTTCTTTTGCAAACAGAATATTTATAGGGCCAGGTATAACCAAAAATTTTGGTAATTACTATACTGGAGAGGGATTTGTGAAATTAGGCTATAGATTTAATAATGACATGAAAGCTAATTAGGTATTGGTAACCTAGATTTGAAAATATAAAGAATGAGTGCTACAAGCTGTGATATCGAAGCAAGCTTTTCCTATAGAATTATAATAAATTTTTCTGAGGTAGATAAAGATGCGATATAGATAATGGCAAGACACCCAAACCATCAACCTAACCACGGTAGGCTACCTGAGCGTCGAAGCATTAGAAGGAAAGGCTATGACTATAGTCGAGAAGGATTCTACTTCATTAGTTTAATCTGTTATGAACGTCGGCACTATTTCGGGTTTATCCAAAATGGAACAATGTGCCTCAATGATTTTGGAACCATTGTTTTTGAAGAATGGTTCAAGACTTCACAATTAAGACCGAATATCACTTTAGGAGAATTCATAGTAATGCCTAACCACATTCACGGAATCATTCACATCAAAGAATCCGAACCGTCAAATCACGAAGATAGTGTAGGCAAATTTCGAAGTCCTAGCCATACAATTGGGGCTATCATACGCGGCGTAAAGGGAGCAGTCACCAGAAGAATAAGAGCCTATATCCTCAACTTAGAAAAAGGTAAAACCAAAACAATAAATAGAGCGACTCCATACGTACATATCCCATCAAAAATTGGCCTCGTCAATCTTGAAAAGTCAGTATGGCAAAGAGACTACTATGACATCATCATAAGAGACGAACTTGCCCATCACAACATCACCAAATACATAAGGAATAATCCTCAAAAATGGACAGAGGATAGGTTCTACAAAGAGAGTCCATCATCCTAATCAGAGTAGAGACCCAGATTATGGACGGGCGAATGCGATTCGCCCCGACCAATACCCAGAGTGAGTGTGTCGTAAGGGCGAATCGCATTCGCCCGCAATCTGGGTCCCACACCCATATCGTAAGGGCGAATCGCATTCGCCCACAATCTGGGCAAAATCCCACAT
>CAYWOZ010000284.1:0-1307 GCA_964458675.1 uncultured Saprospiraceae bacterium | reverse complement strand
ACCCATATCGTAAGGGCGAATCGCATTCGCCCACAATCTGGGCAAAATCCCACATCGAAGCCAAATCCCCCCGCGATAGCGATGGGAATGATGGCTCGGGAGAGCCAGTCCGAAGGACCGAAACGGACGTGGAGTCAATGGACAGCGCGGGCCAGAGGCATCGCCCAAATCCCCTTCATCCTACCATAACTCTAGCTCCATACCATCCTATACACACATCCATCCCGTAAGGGCGAATCGCATTCGCCCCCAATCTGGGCAACATCCCCACCCCCAACCAAAAACCAGTCTTTTGTTAAGGAAAGATTAAAATGTATAGAAAGAACTATATAATTTGTGTATTCTGTGGGAAGGCTGCATCCAGAGGGTATGAGGAATGAGTTTAAATATCAAAATATGAAGAATGCAAAAATACTTTTGGTCTTAATAGGAGTGGCAATGGTATTGCTATCTATGACCCAAATAGGGGGTGAGAATGAAAAGGTAACACCAGGATTATATCAAGGACAAACTATGGAAGACTACAAAAAAGAATGGGCAGAAATAAAAGAGCTAGAACGAAAAGGGCTAATAAAGTCGGCTTTAGAAAAAGCAGAAGTCTTATATGCACGCGCGTTTGATGATGACAATGCAGAGCAAATAATTAAAGTGCTCATCCATAGAGAGAAATTTAAATCCCAGCTAGAGGAGTATGGGTTCGAAAATAGCATAAGAACACTACAAGAAGAATCAGAAAAACTAAGTGGTGCCGCTAAGGCACTAGCACATTTCTTACAAGGGCGTTTGCTCAGTAATTACCTACAATCAAACTACTGGCAGTTTTCTAATCGAACAACGAGCCCAGCTTTTAAACCAGAAGACTTAGAAACCTGGTCCATCTCCCATTTTATAGACGAAATAAATAAGAACTATAAAGAGTCTTTAAAAGAGCCAAAGCTAAAGTCCATAGACATCAAGGACTTCGCTGAACTAGCGACCAATGAAAAAAATACGGACGTACTTCGACCTACTTTATATGACTTCATGCTGCATCAGATACTAGATCATTATGTAAACCCAAATAGTTATTTGACGGAGCCAGTCTATAAATTTTATTTAGATGAAGAAGCTGCATTTGCGCCCGTAAAAGAATTTGTCTCGCATACTTTTGAGACGCAAGACAGTAGCTCGTATTTATACAAATCGGTATTGCTATTTCAGAAAGGATTGCAACATAGGATAGCACAGTCAAGCGCACAAGCATTGTATGATATAGATCTCAAGCGATTAAATTTTGCAAGACAAAACTCTACCTTGAATGATAAAGG
>CAYWOZ010000283.1:0-3590 GCA_964458675.1 uncultured Saprospiraceae bacterium | reverse complement strand
CCAAAAATATGTCGTTTTTTCAAATAGTAAATAATACTTGCGCTTCTATTTTTGTTTGGACCTACGTATTGTAATTCAGAACTTGCACCTCCAAAACCACTTTCTTCAATTAATGTGAATGGCTTAGAAGAAAAGAAGTGTACTTCTTTTTCTAATACTTCATTCGTCAACTCTCGAAGAGGGGACACGTCATCCAGAATGATTACTCCTCGACCATGTGTTGCCATAACTAAATCATTAGTTTTTGCTTGCATTTCTAAATGATGAACTGCTACTGCCGGCATATTATTGGTAAACTTACTCCAGTTACTTCCACCATTTATGCTGACATATAATCCAGTTTCTGTCCCTAAAAAAAGCAATTCTGGATTGACAAGATCTTCTTGCATACTCCTTACAAAACCTCCTACATCCTCAGTGATAATAGATGACCATGTCTTACCAAAATCACTTGTTTTGAAAGCATAAGGTGTTTTATCATTCTTTGTATGTCCATCGAAGACTGCATATGCAGTACCTTTATCATGCACGCTAGCTTCGATATGATAACACCATGTATTGACAGGAAGGCCTGTGATGTTCTTTCCTACTTCGTCCCATGACTTCCCTCCGTTTTTGGTCACTTGCACCATACCATCATCTGTACCTGCCCATATAGTTTGCTCATCCAAACTAGATTCTGCTATAGTAAATATGGTACAATGGTTTTCCGCACCAGAGTTATCTTTAGATAAACCACCGGAGTTTTCTTGGTCTTGCTTTGCTCTATCATTCGTTGTCAAATCCTTTGATATTATTTTCCAAGTATTTCCCATATCATCCGAAACATGTACAAACTGACTACCTATATAAATGCGATCAGGCTTATTAGGGCTCAAAGTAATCGGAGCATTCCAGTTAAACCTCAATTTAGGATCTCCTTTTACAGCAAGTGGCTGTATAGTTTTCTGCTGATTCTTTTCAATGTCATATCGCCATACATTCTCAGCACCTTGCATCTCCGAATATATAATCGGTTTAGTTGAATGTTTAAGCACTCTAAATCCATCACCAAATCCTACATTATTCCAATCTCTAGCTTCTATTCCTCCAGGAGAATTTGAAGGCCCCCACCACGAACCATTATCTTGCAAGCCACCATATATATTGTAGGGCTCTTCATTGTCCAAGGAGATGTGGTAAAATTGAGACACGGGTAAGTTGTCTACTATATCTAGAGTAGCACCTCCATCCCAGGTTCTATATACTCCACCGTCTGTTCCAAAGTACATTCTATCAGAATCATTATTGTCGAACAAGATATCATGAATATCGGCATGCATTGCACCTGCACTCTTAAAGGTATTCCCTCCATCTCTACTAATAGAGCCAAATAGTCCTGCCTTTACTAGTACATCTGGATTCTGAGGGTCAATCACAATACGAGAAAAATAAAATGGACGCACCACCAAACCGAAATCTCCGTTTAATCGCTTCCAAGTACCACCTGCATCATCCGAACGATATAAGCCATTCGCCTCACTTGTTTCTGATTCTATTACCGAGTAGATAATATTAGAATTTGAGGGAGCCACTGCTACTGCGATTCTTCCTAGCTGACCAGCAGGGAATCCATTTCTTAATTCTTTCCATGTTTTCCCTCCATCTATAGACTTAAACAAACCACTTTTAGTCCCACCAGAATTAAAAGACCAACCTGTTCTTCTGAACTCCCACATGGAAGCGTATAACACATTCGGGTTATTGGGATCCATAATCAGATCTGCACAACCGGTTTTTTGGTCAACATAAAATATTTTCTCCCAAGTCTGTCCCGCATCTGTAGATTTAAAAACTCCTCTAGTCTCACTATCTCCCCATAGGGCACCCAACTCACCTACATATATAGTGCTTGGATCATTAGGGTGTACAATGATATTGCTCACCCTTTCAGAACCCTCTAATGGAAGCTTATCCCAGTTTTGTCCACCATCGGTAGTTTTATAAATTCCATCCCCGATACTAGTACTATTTCTAGTCCAAGTTTCACCCGTACCTACATATATCGTATTGTCAGGGTCATGCGGGTCGACACAGACCTTACCGATTGATTGTATATAATCATCAAAGATGGATGTGAAAAAAGCACCACCATTGGAAGATTTCCAAACACCACCTCCTGCAGTGCCGGCATAAATGATTCTGTTATTACTTGGATGGCCTTCTAGGTCAGAAATACGACCGCTCATCAGTGCAGGACCTATCTGTCTGGCAGTCATATCACCGAATAATTCTTTACCTTTTAAAACAACCTCACCCTGACCATAAGAGTTGGTTTGAATTACAAAACAGAGTAGGGTAGCGTATAAGAGTATTTGTCTCATCATTGGTTTGTTAAAAAAATTAAAAAAAAGAATGCCCTGACATGAGTATTATGTCAGGGCATTTGGGGTTAATTATTATTTATTGTTACCACTTGGCTGTGAAGTGGGAGCGCTAGTAGGCTGTGAAGTAGGCGCGGTCGTTGGCGCACTAGTAGGTTGTGTCGCAGCTGCAGGAGCCATTGGCTTGTCACCAGGAAACATCATTATTGATTCATCTATATCAACATTCATTTCTACTTTTTCAATTACAATTGCTTGTGATTGACCAGCTGGTGCTCCTTTCAATCCTTGAGAGATAGAAAAAGGAAAGTACATCCCATCTACTTCATCATACTCACCAAACTTAGTTTGTGACATTTTTCCTTTCATTGGACCTGATGGAATAGCGGTCTCCGTTCCCAACAGTATCATAGTTTCAGTATCGAAAAAATAAAACTGAACATTGTCAACTTCATTGCCCTCCATTACTAATGGCTTTTTTGTTAATTTCAATTTATGTGCATCTGTGCCGTCGAAGGATTCATTTCCCATCAACTCTAGTGTGTATCCATTTTTCTTATACTCCAGCAATGCATCAGGGAAGTCGGCATTTTGTTTTAAGAAATTTTCTTGATCTTCTTTCGCTGCTTTTTCAGCCTTCTGAGTTTGAAAATTAGTGCTCCAAAGTGTTTCTCCATCATATACTCCTTGCATCATACTTAGACCTTGGAAAGAAACTTTTGTATAGGTCTTACCACCTTTAGCACTTACTATTTCTAGAGGAATTTCCATTCCACCTTGGTTGACCTTAGCATTCATCCTCAAGTTCTCCACCTTAGACCATGCATCCTTACCACCAGTAGCTTCATAATAGCCATCTACGATTTCGTCTGCTGTCTGTCCAAAACTTAACACTGTAAAGAAACTCAATGCTAGGACTAGGAAGTAATTTTTATTCTTATTCATACTTATGTTGTTTATTTATTAATCATATTGAATAGCATAAAATTAATAGAAATTATTAATCCATTCCTGATTTTTCGATAGAATTCAAGAATTTAACGACCATTGACCGATAGCTTTTGAATTTGATTAAATAGAATGCCTTTATAAAGCTACCCTTATGTTATAGTGTTTTTATTTGGGCATCCCTTCGGGCGCTAAGTGACTGACCGTTGCGTAGCAATTTTGATCCTGCGGATCAAAATAGGGAAGGAACCGAGGCAAACTTGCCGAGGCTAGAATTAG
>CAYWOZ010000282.1:0-3659 GCA_964458675.1 uncultured Saprospiraceae bacterium | reverse complement strand
ATATCTATCTGCCAGAGAAAGGCTTCTTCCTTAGATGGAAAGTACTTAATCTTATCTGCTAGTGCGATGCAGGCTGAAAATGCATTGTTCGCTTCTTCGAATTTGGATTCATAAAAATTAACTTGCCCCTTAGAAATATAGGCTTTAGTGATTCCTTTTTGATATTGTAATTCTTCAGAGAATGTAAGCTGTTCTGCGATGTACTTTTTTGCATCTGCGAACTCACCTGTTGCAATGAGTAGCTCTCCCATCATACCATTGACAATGGCAATTCCACGCTTGTCCCCAAGCTCTTTACAAAGTTTGAGATCAATGGTATACAGCTCTAGTGCTTTAGTATAGTTACCCCTTTGCTGATAGATATTCCCAAGACAACCTATAGCGATGGCTTCCATCTGTTTGTTGCCTAGTTCATGACTCAACTCATACCCTTTTTCATAGTGTGGAAGCGCTTTTTTATGTTTATTCATCGCACTATATACAATCCCTATATTGGTATTGAGAATAGCCATTCCGTTTCTATCTCCTCTTTTCTCACATAATACAAGCTGTTCTTTTTGACAACTTATTGCTTTCTTGTACAAGGATTGATTCATATAGGTCAAGCCAAGATTACTCACTATTTGAGTTACCGTAAAAGTGTTTTTAAAATCTTTGGCTAGTGTAATGCTTTGCTCGAAATAAGATCGTGCATTATCATAATCTCCTTGTCTAAAAAACAAGTCTCCTAAATTTCCATATGCTTTAAACAAACCAATATCATCATTAAAGCCTTTAAAAATCTTCATAGCTGCTTCTAGCACAAATCGAGCTTCGGTATAATCTCCTTGCAGAACTAACAATTTCCCTAACTGGTTTTTAGTACGGCCAATAAGAATATCATTCTTTGATTTTTCAGCGTTGCTATTTGCTTCCCTAAGCAAGGTGAGGCTTTCATTCCACTTTCCTATCAACTCCAACACTTCTGATTCTCTAATCAAAACCTTGGCGTACTCTTCGGGTTCTCTATCAGAATCATAATAAGCTTTCAACTTAGCATAGTACATCAGGGCTCTCTTATTCTGAAAACTTCGTCTAGCAAAATCTGCTGCTCTCTTAATATAAAAAACCGCCTTACCATGCTTTTCGGCTTGCTCAAAATGAAAAGCCAGATCTGCAAAGCGTTCTGCTAGGTTGGATTGATACAATTGCTCAATAGCGACTGCAATGTGTAAATGAAGGTTCCTCAGATTGCTTTTGAGCTGCATATTGTATACCGCTTCACGAAGAAGTGAGTGTTTGAAAATATACTTCAATTCGTTGATAGCAGACCAAATCTGACCTTTCTCAGCTGCCTTTATCTGTTCTTTTAAGGAATTATGCGGAGAGGAAACTGCGCTAAATAATTGATTGGTCTTCATCACCTCATCTAAGACTGGAATCTCAAACTCTCTCCCAATAACTGCCGCCGTTTTTACTGTTTCTTTTACTTTTTCAGATAACCGGTCAACTCTAGCCATCAAGATGGCGTTGATAGAACTTGAAATACTAATGTCTTCATCTTTGATTGCCCACTCTCCCATCTCTTTCAGAATCAGATTACTTTCTAACAAATACTCTAGAATTTGCTCTAGGTAGAAGGGGTTGCCATTGGTCGTTCGAGACAAAAATTTTAAAAATGACTGACTCGCATCTCCATTAAGTTTCTTTTCTGTAAACTGTTGTATTGCCGATGCTCCTAACTGGTTTAGATCCACATCCAACAATTCAAAACCTTCTTGTTTAAGATATTCGTTGGAAATAATTTCTGGCTTTGTACCATCATCCTTGTATCTAGAAGTACAGATAATAGCTATAGGAGAGTCATCCACTTCAGATATCAATTTTTGGAGAAAGATCATTGTACTTTCATCAAACCAATGTAAATCTTCAAACTCAACAATAAGTTTTTCGTGCCTACTTATTGTTTTGAAAATAAAAACAACAGACTCTATAACCGCATCAAATCTCGCCCGAGCATCCATCTCGTCCCAGATGGTATCTCTGGTATTAAACCCTAATAAAGCAGCAAATACTGGCTTGAAGCGTCTCAATTCTAGTATACTTTCTTGTTGTTTTCTGGTTTCTAAGCTTTGTTCAAGTTGCTCTGTTCTTTTTTCAAACCTCTTGTTATTTTCTTCGAAGGAGTACTTTGGATTTTGGTCAAAATAATCTTTGAGGAAGTAAATTATAGGATTAAAAGGTTTCTTTAATATTTGATCTGCCTGGCAGGTATGCCATCGCACATTTTTATTTTGTACAATTTTGTTTTCTACTTCATGAACCAATCTACTTTTTCCAATACCTGCTTCTCCATAAACTTTTATAAGTACTGGTTTGGAATTGAGCAATGTATTATCGCTTAAGAATTTTAATATCTTTGACTCTTCTTCATCTCTGCCAATAAATAAACCTTTGAATTCTGTCTCTGTTTTAGACTTCGCTTCTAAAGTATATGTACTAATTGCTTTCTCTATTCCTTTGTAGTGTACCTCACCTCTTCGCTGAAATACAAATCCATCTTCATCTGCTAAATTTTCAGGTACAGATATTTGATTCCATTCCGAATAGGCCATCAGTCTCGCTGCTAGGTTGACATGATTCCCTAAAGCTACATATTGCTTTTTATATTCTCCCCCAAGCATTCCTGTAAAAGCAAGTCCTTTCGTAATGCCCACTTTTAACCTTAATGAAGAAGACACATTCATGGATTGCTCCTCTTGCAATGCTAAAGCAAACTCAAAAGCTCGTTCTGTATTGTTTTCAAATGTAACGGGGGCTCCAAAAAGTATTACAATAACACCACCCTTATCGCTAAAATCTATCTCCTTGAAGTAGCCTGAAAAGTTAGCTGTCAGCGAGCGTATTTTTGCAAAAAACGGATTGGCACTTTCATAGTCATTTAAACCCTTGAAAGATACGAACACCGAAACCACTTCTCTATATTCTCCTTTGAGGCTATAGTTGATTACTTGCTTCGGTAAAAAATCAGGTAGCCCAGGTATGGATGGCTTTTTATTTTCACTAATTATATTTGTCGCTTTGTCAAAAATACCCTGCTTGAGTTTTACATAGATAGTCTCAGGAAGGCTTTCTACCCAATCCGTATTATCTCCTACCAAATCAGCATGCATAATAACTTCTCCTCCCTTAGTCTGTTGTTGAGCAGCAGTAGCTAATTCTATCGCTTTCCCTCTAAAGTAGTAGGCTTGCTGTTTACCTCTTTGGCCACAAATGCCCCAACTCACCTGACCATAGGATAGACCTATCTTAATGGCAATTCCTTTTATGTCTTTATCTGATGTGTTGGTAAAATAGGATTGGATAGCAGCCGTGAGGGCTAAGCATCTTTGTAAATTTTCTTCGTTGTGCTCTGCCTCAAAAAACGCCAAAAAGGCATCCCCCGCGAAATATGGTATAAACCCTTCTTCTGCATACACATGATCCACTAAAGGGCCAAATAGTTTATTCAAGGTGTCAGACAATTGCTCTGCACCAAGTGTACCCTGAGCCATAAGCTTAGTTGTCAGCTTTGTAAACCCTACAATATCAATAAATAAGCAATACGCACCAAACTGTCCATGTCGCTGGGACTGGGCATTTTTCTCTAAAACAAATTGTGGAATGAGTTCTGTCAAGGT
>CAYWOZ010000281.1:0-3729 GCA_964458675.1 uncultured Saprospiraceae bacterium | reverse complement strand
GGCCAGCATTTATTGGATTTGACCATTTCCCATCTTTCCTTTCAGAATACCAAATATCATAATCCTTAATCGTATCCTGGTCATTCCTTGGGTAATTAGAGATGTAGTATAGTTTGGATTCATCTGGCGACAAAAAAGGGTCATTAAAGCCAAAGGTAGTATCTGAAATAATCGTTTCAGGCGCTGACCATTTTCCATCTTTTAAATTGCTTTGTTTTATTTCAGCTTTTCCGTCAGTATCGATGGCATAGTAAAATTCAGTCAGCTCTTTATTGAATACTGATCCAAATTCCGAAATGGAATCATGGCTAATAAAATCCTTTGCAAATACTAAAGGTTGTATTGCAGGTATTCTAGTATCAATATAATTATGGCTATTGGATTGGATTCTTTGGCAGCTGCTAATCTGAAGAATAGAAGAAAAAGCTAGGATGTAAAAAATTGATTTCACGGAGTACTTAGTTTTTCTAAAATTACTAAGTAGTCCTTATAATACCAATTTAATTGAGCAAGCAAGTAGGATTGTAACTTGACTACCTATTCGGACACTTCTTACAGCGTTTCCCTTTTTTGAACTTTTTACAACACTTTTTCTTCATCTCGTATTGGAGAACTGGAAGCCCTATAAAGCAGCTGTCTACGCATACAATGGGGAGACCTGCTGGAGGCATTGAGTTTACGGTATTTAGGTGCATTACTGTTGTATTTGAGCACAAGGTAAGTCTTTATTTAGACTTAGTCTAATTAAGCTTATAGAATTTAAATCTAAATAAAAGGTTAAATTTCAGTTTTGCAGAACATTTGTTAGAATAAAGTGTCTATTCTTACATAATCTTTCGTCAGAAGGAATATAGGATATACTAAAGACATTTCCCCACCAAATCTTGAAATTTTTAACCGACTCGTCGCAATCACTGTGAAGTGGCTTGATTTATGCCTTTATATTGGTAGAAGCTGCATCAAACCACACAGCTATATTCAGTAGAATTAATCACTGGGTACGAACAATCCAAACCAAATTCAAATGATATGAACATCACGCTACGCAGGTAGCTCTGATAGCGCAATTTTATTTAATAAACACAAAACATTTTAATGATTAAATTATTTAACAAATTATCCCTTGGCCTAGCAGGTATTTTTTTGGCTAGCGCATCTGTTTCTGCCCAAGATGTAACTCATTATGTCGAGCTTCAGTTTTTCCCAGACAAAGGAGAAAAAGTAATCACAAAGTATGACGGTGAAAAAGCTGCCAATTTTGACATTACTGCTTACATCAATGAACATGTCTCTAACGGCGATATCATCGTCAATGGGATTATCCGCTCTGATGCGGAGTATACAAGAATCAAATTTGATAGTAGAAAAATAGAAAATAGCCAAAGCGCTACTTTCTGTCAAACAAAGACTACAGAAGCAAAGCCTTTTATTGGCGTTGCCAGTTCTGGAATGGATGACTTCAGTGGAGTTTTACTTGAACGCATAATCGATGGTTCTGCTGCTAGTCGAGCTTCATTTGAAGCAGGCGATGTTATCTCTTATATCAACGATACCGAAATTAGATCCACATGCGATCTTAAGATTGCGGTTTCTAAATTGGAAATCGGAGAACAAATCGAAGTGACCTATGATGGTTCCATGGATGACCTAAAGAAAGATGTAATAGTAGGATCAAGAGAGCAGCACAAAATTTCTTGGAAAACTTGTGCAGTAGCTACAGCAACGATACCAGTACAGCAAAATGTTACTGAAATTGAAGAAGCGGCTGCATTCGCTGTTTTCCCAAATCCTAGTAAGGGAATTTCTACTTTGACTTTCGAGAATGAAAGCAGAGGAATATTGAATGTTAGAGTCTTTGACTTACAAGGAAGATTAATTTTAGAGCAAGGCAAGCCTAACTTCGATGGCTACTACAATGAAGAAATCAATATCTCTAATCAGCCAGCTGGCATCTACCTAGTGGAGCTTGCACTGAATGGTAAGAAATACACGAAAGAGTTGGTAATCGCGAGAAAGTAATTCTCTTCCGACTTTAGAAATAAAATAAAGGCTGTCTCTGCAAAGAGGCGGCCTTTTTTGTTTGATTTAGAAACAGTATTTAATAAGTGAGATTGGAAAGTGCTGGAGGCACGAAAGATAACAGCACAGGGTTTCAACCCTGTGTAGAGTTAGAGCATACTCCAATTTGGCGTGATTTTTAACTAAAAATCATGACAAATTGCACACCAGAATCGCCTCGAATAGTGAGAATACTCAATGGAAAATGGTTTGGGACAAATTGAGCGACTTTATTTTGATCAATATCGAGGCAAAAAATCGAGGCGATGCCTTCGCATCAGCGAGATTTTTTAACGAAGATAGTGGGCAAAAGAAATAGCAGAAATGTCCCAAACCAATTTCTGTTGAGTATAAAATGTCAAAATGAATTGAAGCTATTATACAAGTTAGTACAGCTTCGGCCTTAAATGTGAAACGAACAACTCACTAGAAAAACTAAACCTCCTTTTCCACCTTAAAACTATACGTACTCTGCAAGATATAACTATACACGACCGTGATAGCAATCGTAATCGCCTTAGAAGGCGTAGGATAAATCCCCATCACCTCCACAAATAACTTCATACAAAGATAACTAATGACCATCGCCCCAATCGCCACCAACCAGTATCTCACCAATTGAGTAGACCCCTTCAAAGTAGAATCATCAAAAGCAATATACTTATTGAGCAAGAAGCCAGAGAAAAAAGTAATAGGAAAAACAACAAACAAAGAAGCAATGTGCGGACTAAAAGTAATGAAACCTAAATCTAAGTTCTGTTTCGCAAAGATGAAATTGTAGAAAATCGCATACAGCACCAAATCAAAAACGAGGTTACTCCCGCCACATACTGCGTACCGATACGTCTTCAAAGGCATAAAACCCTTGAAAATAAAGTAAAAGGTATCAATAAAACGTACTAATAAGTTCTTCA
The DNA here is from genome assembly GCA_964458675.1 of uncultured Saprospiraceae bacterium. GTDB lineage: Bacteria > Bacteroidota > Bacteroidia > Chitinophagales > Saprospiraceae > JALZVN01. The sequence goes on along the minus strand of CAYWOZ010000281.1, from coordinate 757 downwards.
TTCTTAATTCGTAATCCAAGTTTAATGGTACGCGAAAAAGAGAAAATTATTTCACTTATTTTACAATTATTGACTATAATTTCAAAATTGATTTATGCTTAAGAAAAACCATTGCTAAATTTGTAGCTTGTACCAGCCCATAATATCTAAACTTAGGCTAAAGCTCATTGTTTAATCGATATTAGTATTCACAAATAATTCAGGATGAAAGCATTAAAGATAATAGGAATAATTGCAGGCATATTAGCTGTGGCAATAGTTGCTGTTCTAATATTTGGGACTACCGACCTCAGAACAGAAACAGCCAAACAAAACCCAAGCGAAGACAAAGCGAAGTTTCTTCTAAATGAGATGGCCAAGGCGCACCAAATCCAAAATTGGGATAGCGTATCTACCTACACCGTCCGATTTCAAGAAGAGATGTTCGGAGCCATAGGAAAGTCAAGCAATCCATTCCCAGAAGCAAAATCTCAATTCGATTTGAGCTACATCCCTAATACCTACGATGGCAAACTAAGCTTCACCGATGGCCCCAACAAAGGCATAGAGTGGGGCATCCAATCTTGGCAAACCTACAAGACCAGCAACGGCGGAGCAGCTAGCTTCGACAAAGATAAAAACACCTATTTCTGGGTGCCGACTTACCAGTACTTTATAGAATTTCCACTACGCATCATGAATGCCAATGCTTTCGGATATGCTGGAAAGAAGACTATCAATGGAACTGCCTGCGAGGGCTTCATAGCTTCTTGGAACA
>CAYWOZ010000280.1:0-3733 GCA_964458675.1 uncultured Saprospiraceae bacterium | reverse complement strand
CTAAGCGACTGATAAGCAATTTATACGACTTCTTGACGGCGTGCGAAGTAGTTCGTGATGATGAATGGAATAAAAAAATGAAAATTTCAGATTACTTCTTGAATGGGGTTAATGGAGGTGCCCTAAAGTTAGATTTTAGATAAACCGTTCGTTATTAATAATGCTGTAATCGGTTTTTGAATGGTGCGGATTCTGAAAGGGCTGCACTACTATATAACATTAGGCAGAGTATTTTAATTAAAATTTAAAGTGTTACACCAATCTCTAATCGCTTTTCTGTCTGCATCAGAAATTGTACTATGGTCAAACTCTGTTGCGTTTTCAAATGGTGCTGGCATAACTAATTCATCCAAAGGGTAATTCTGAAAGTGTTGTGCGCATTGAGGACGATGACACGAAGTACAAGAGTTTTCAATATTTGTAGTAAATGGTTGATGAAATTCTTCTCCGCTAATGGAGTATAGATTATTACCTGTTAATGGAACAAGCAGTTCTGTCGGATTTTCAGGGTTCATTAATTGATCAACTGCAGGCGTATGTAAAAATGGACTGGCCATATGACAATTTTGACAATTGTCAGCAGCTACTACACATTGGAGTCATCCATGCTTCATTATATCCAGCTTCCGCTGGTTTTGGAGAATTATTAGGATTACCTTCGTCCATTATTGAAAAAAAGCAAGTTTCCCCTGTCGACAGTTCATGACCAATCACTCCTAAACCACCATCACGACAAAATGTTATAAATACAACATCTGGGTTTTCAGAACCGTCTGTATGTAAACCTGTATACCTTCCTACTTTATTTCCAGTTTGACAAGCTATTCCAAAAGCCCAAGGGTGGTCGCAATCATTTGGGTTCGCACTTCCATTTGCTTCATCGCTTACTGGATATGTTTGCGGAATCCCATTTTTAGTACTTGACACTTCTATTGCATCAGCACAACTAAATTTGGGAAGTGGTCCTAAAACGGCTTCACATTCATAGGCATAATCAAGCGCCGATCTTCCTGAGTCAATAATGCCATCATCCGACTCACAAGATTCAAGCATAATTAGCATAGCGAAAAACCCAAAAAACATTAAAATGACAAAGTATTTTTCACCATTAAATATTTTTATTTGTCCAATCTCATGTATTCGCAAAATTTATCGATCTTAATAAACGCCTCAGTTTAATGGTGTTTATTTTCATTAAGTAACGTTTTTTCATAACAACTAATTAATTGTTGTGTAACTAGGTTTGGAGAAAACTTTTGTGTTGCATACTCATACCCAGTCTCAATCATTGTTCTTCTCAGTTCTGAGTTACTAAGAACTTGACTGATCGCAGATGCAATTTCTTCAGGATTATTTGGATTTACATAAAAAGATTTAGGGCCACCTGCCTCTGGTAAAGAAGAAACATTAGAAGTAATCACAGGTGTTTTACTTAATAATGCTTCTGCAACGGGTAATCCAAAACCTTCATAAAATGATGGATAAACAAGCGCCATTGCCTTTTTATAGATACTTTGTAAGCTATAGTTATCTTTTAGATTAGTCATCCAGAATATTTTATTTTCAAGCCTTGAAGCCTTAATTAAACTATACACCTCCTTTATGTACTCTTTTCCTTTTCTACCGCCAATGATAACTATAGGAATTCTAAACTCAGGTTGTAAATGTTGGTAACTCTCAATTATTCCCTTAAGGTTTTTGCGCTTTTCTACACTTCCAACATATAATATGTATTCACTTGGAATGTTGTGTTTTTGAAGAACAATTTCATTTTCTTCCATCTCAATATTCTTATAAAATATTGGATTGCAGGGTTGATAGATTACTTCGATTTTGTCAGGATGGATACCGTAAAACTTAATAATATCTTTTTTTGTGTTATTGCTGATCGCAATTATCTTGTCTGCATTAAAGCAACTATTGCGAAATTTCACATCATAGATAATTCTATCTAAAGTAGGAAAGGTTTTTGGTAGAATTTTAAATATAAGATCATGTATAGTGACAACGCTTTTAATACTACTTCTTTTGATATTAAACGGAACTTCATTGCTTAGCCCATGATATAATTCAATCTTGTCCTTTTTTAATTGGCTGAGAATCGAAAAGCTTCTCCAATAGGATTTGAAAACAGTTTTAGCTTCATAAGTTTTAAAAGATGGATGATCATAGAAAAATGTTGTTTGCTGTGAATTTTTTAGTTTTGGGGTGTATAAATTATATTGATTTTCCGGATGGAACTTCTGAAGGTTTTTGACCATTGATCTGCTATAATTCCCCAGACCGGTAAAATTGGAGTAAAGTCTTTTCGAATCAAATCCTAATTTCATTCTCTCTTTTAGTTTCTTTTTTTAGTAAAATAATAATGTTCTTTATGTTCATTATTTCGATTTTCTATATACCCACAATTCAATAATTTTCAAAATATGAAATACCTTAAGTTTCGGTAGTTAAAGAATAAAGAAAAGAGAGTTGAATTTAGCTATAAGTCACTAAAAAACAGTATCTTATAGTTGAGCAAAACACAAACTCTCCTTATGCAAGATAATAAATTTAATAAAATGACCTCAGGTTGTTTTGAAGATTCGTTCAGCTACAATAATTTTTTCCACTCTTTATTCAATATCGATTATTTTAAAAATATTCATAACGATGTGCGCGCAACATACTCTAGACCTTATGTTGTATACTCAATGGAAATTGGTTTGGGGCAATTTATACGGCTTTATTTTGGTCACTTATAAAAATGCCTTTGGTCTAGGCAAGGATGTAATTTATTCTGTTAAAAATAGTGCGAAAAATAATTGGCGTCTATTGTTATTGAGCCAATCTTTTATATGTATTAACAACATGGAAGTAGCAAACAAAAATGCTACTATACCTCCTCTAGCGTCAAATAATCCGTTCTGCCATTACTAATCAATGACTTAGCAATCTCTTCCTCAGGTTTACGGCAATTGTAGTGACGCAAAGACACCAAAACTTCTGGCTTGCTTTCACCTTTTACTTTTGCCCTAATAATTTTCATTCCTGTTAACCCTGTTAACTCGCGTACTACATTATCTAGTCTTAAATTCATCTCTCAGATATAAATTAATTGAAATTGGCTCTAAGAGAATGTATCTTTGTTTTGTGGATTATACTGATCGGGGTCCGAAAGGCCGCCATTGAAATTTACAACAATCCTTGAGATGCTTTAACATCTCAGGGACTTCTACATTCCAACCAGAATGACACTCGAGTTTTTTATAAAGAGGCATCATTTAAAAATTGGTATTGCATAGAGTCGTCATTAAGATAATATACAAAAGGTTAGCAGGGGTAATTTACTCCTCACTTTGAGAAAGGAAAATTCAATATTTTTTTCATTTAATTTTGGGGTTTGAGTGAGGAATCTGAGAAATGATGCACATCGGTTTCGTGCATGCGGCGTTGCGAGCTTTTGCTCGCAACGAACGTCATACATTTTGTTCTTGGCTGGATTTTTCTATTGTATGATTTAAATTTATGGATTTGATTGCTAACCTTATTTTACATATTTATCATAATACTCAGCATACGAATCATAAGTAAATTTAACCGCATCTTTAGAAATCTGTGCATGAGGTGCATAAGCATCAAACCCATGATAAGCTCCTTCATACAATTCGAATTTCACTTCAATGCCTTCATTTTTTAATGCCTCAACGTACGCAATAGTCTCATCTTTGAATGGTTCTAAAGTTCCAACAAA
>CAYWOZ010000279.1:0-3762 GCA_964458675.1 uncultured Saprospiraceae bacterium | reverse complement strand
TTTATTTGCACAATCCCCTTATTTGGGCTATCTTTGCCGAGCTTTTGAGAAATTAAGAGCGAATTCATTATTTAAACCTGGGAAATGACGTTTTCCCTTGAAAATGATAGACTTATGGATGCTCTTAAGCATTACTCCATTCCGATTCAAGGATTGGCGAACGGTATCCATAATTTTGATTTTGAAATAAATGAGGCTTTTTTTAGTCATTTTGAGCATTCTCCAGTAGGAGAATCTAATATAAAAGCAAGAATCGAGCTGAATAGACGGCCAGAAGTTATGGATATTACTTTCCATATTGATGGAACTGTTTTGACGCCATGCGATAGATGTTTGACAGATATTCACTTACCTATCCAAGGGTCATTCCCTATGTTGGTCAAGGACGCTCAAGAAAATGAGGAAGATGTGGATGTTATTTATATCTCGCTCACTCAACGAAAATTGCTGGTCGCTCAATACATATACGAGTATGTGCTTCTTTCTATACCAATCATCAAAGCGTATGATTGCGAAGAAGATAGTCCTAGACCATGTGATGACACTACCTTAGATAAGTTCTCTTCAAATCAGAATACGGATGCAGACAATCCTTTTAAGGATCAACTGCAAAATTTTAAAGACAATTAGTAATAACGATAAAAATACAATACGATGGCACATCCTAAGAGTAGGATCTCAAAGCAAAGAAAGAGAAAAAGAAGAACGCACTACAAGACCCCCGTTCCTCAAGTAGCTACTTGTAAAGTAACTGGTGAAAAGCACCTTATGCACCGAGCATATGAGGTGGATGGTGACCTATACTACAAGGGACGTGTCTTGATTAAAGGCGACGTGGAAGAGATGGAGTAATAATTACTTTCCAATCTTTTACTTAATAGGCTTATCTGGTTTCAGGTAAGCCTATTTTTTTGCCATCTAGATATATGCGAAAATTAGTCCGCATCCTACTTCTTTTTGCTTAAAGAGCCCAAAACCGGATGCCTATATCTAGGGTTTGCAATAAAAGTGTATTTTTAACAATAATTACTAATGTTTTTAATAAATCTTCAAAACGAAACGTATGAAACAAATAATTACAATTTTATTTTTTAGCTTCTTTATATGTGCTAATCAAAGTATTGCTCAGATTTCGCTTCCATTAGATTTTGAGTTAGATCCCGCATCTTATGATTTTGTAGGATTTGAAGGGGCAGACTCTGCAATAGAAGGTAATCCTGATATGAATGGAAATACAAGTGCAACAGTAATGCGAACTATCAAAACTGAAGGCGCACAATTCTTTGCAGGAACTTTTGTAAATCTGGACGAAGCAATAGATTTTTCAGCTTCGAATAATATATCAATTGATGCTTGGTCTCCCAAAGCAAATATTCCAATTAGATTAGCTCTTGAGAATCAAAACACGGGGAACCAAATATTTGTGGATCAGAATGTAGTATCGGCAAATGGATGGGAGACATTGAATTTTGATTTTAGCGGTTTGATTGACCCAAATGTTGAATATACTAGAGTAGTAGTCTTCTTCGAGTTTATAGAGGGCTTAGCTGGAGATGGGAGTACTTACTTTTTTGATAATGTACTAGTAGAGGCTCCACCAGCACCTTTAATAGTTTTGCCTATAGATTTTGAATTGGGAGCAGATGCATATAATTTTCTTGGATTTGAAGGAGCAGACTCTGCCATAGAAGCCAATCCAGATATGAACGGAAATACAAGTGCAGCAGTGATGCGTACCACTAAGACAGTGGGCGCACAATTTTTTGCTGGTACTCTCATTGCCGTGGATGAAGCAATAGATTTTTCAACTACAAGTATAATATCAATGGATGCATGGTCTCCTAAAGCGGGTATACCAATAAGGTTCGCTTTGGAAAATTCTGTGACTGGAAATCAGATATTTGTTGACCAAAATATTGTTGGAGCAAATGCTTGGGAAACATTAAATTTTGACTTTGCAGGATTGATAGATCCTAATATTGACTATGACAGAGTAGTTGTCTTCTTTGAGTTTGTAGAAGGATTGGCTGGAGATGGTAGTACTTACTTTTTGGATAACATAGCGGTAGCGACTCCACCAATGGTAAACATAGGATTACCATTAGATTTTGAGTTAGGAGCTGATGAATATGATTTTTCAGGCTTTGAAGGAGCGGACTCTGCAATAGTCCCTAATCCAGATATGAATGGCAACACTAGTGCTACTGTTATGCAATCCATTAAAGCTGAAGGGGCACAATTTTTTGCCGGCACTTTTGTGAATTTGACTGAAACCATAGATTTTTCTAGTTCAAATACCATTTCCATGGATGTTCTTTCATTGAAAGAAGGCATTCCAGTTCGTTTGCGGCTTGAAAATGCAGATAATTCTGTCGGTATAGAATTAGATCAAACTGTACTAGGAAGTAATACCTGGGAAACACTGACGTATGATTTTTCATCAATGGTAGATCCAACGGTAGAATTTGTAAGAGTAATAGTCTTTTTCGAATTTGTTCCGAATTTACCCGGAGATGGTAGTACGTACTTTTTTGATAACATTGCTGTAGCAGCACCGCCAGCAGTGAGTATTAGTCTGCCTTTAGACTTTGAGTTAGGTGCAGACGCATATGACTTTCTAGGATTTGAAGGAGCAGATTCTGCTATTGAAGCCAATCCAGATATGTCGGGAATTAATGCGAGCGCAACAGTGATGCGTACCATTAAGACAGAGGGAGCTCAATTTTTTGCGGGTACATTTATCAATTTGGATGAGTCCATAGATTTTTCAAACTCCAATGTGATCACAATTGATTCATGGTCTCCAAAAGCAGATATTCCAGTAAGGCTACGTCTAGAAAATGCTGATAATTCAGTAGGTGTAGAGCTAGATGCCAATACAGTAAATGCGAGTACATGGGAGACTTTAAGCTATGATTTTTCTTCCATGATTGATCCAGAAGTAGATTTCGTGAGAGTAATAGTCTTTTTTGAATTTGATCCAAATTTACCTGGAGATGGCACGACCTACTTTTTTGATAATGTGGGGATAGCAGCTCCTCCGGCTGCAAGTATTGCTTTACCTTTAGATTTTGAATTAGGACCTGATGCCTATGACTTTTTAGGATTTGAGGGTGCGAACTCAGCGATTGAAGTCAACCCAGATATGTCAGGAGTAAATCCTAGTGCAACAGTGATGCGTACGACGAAGGAAGAGGGGGCGCAGTTTTTTGCGGGTACATTAATAAATTTGAATGAGCCAATCATTTATAATGAAGGTAGTGTTATAGATATCGACTCATGGTCTCCGAAAGCGGGCATTCCAGTAAGGCTTCGTTTAGAAAATGCGGATAATTCTGTAGGAGTGGAGTTAGATGTTAATACAGTAACAGCGAATACCTGGGAGACTTTGACCTATAATTTTGGGTCAATGATTGATCCTGCAGTAGACTTCGTAAGAGTAGTAATCTTTTTTGAATTCGACCCAAATTTACCAGGAGACGGTACGACTTACTTTTTTGATAATATTGAAGTAAATGATGTTGCCTCCACATCAAATGTAAAAATTGCGGATTTGGCTATTACTCCAAATCCAACTAACGATTTTTGGAATATAAGAACAGATACGCAGATTATCAATTCTATAACACTATTTGACTATTCAGGAAGAAAAGTATTATTTGAAAAAATAAATTCAAATTCATTTAGCATTCCTGCGGCGAATTTAGTTCCAGGTTTCTATATGGCAAGTTTGATTACAGATGAAGGTCAGCAAACTATTAA
>CAYWOZ010000278.1:0-3781 GCA_964458675.1 uncultured Saprospiraceae bacterium | reverse complement strand
TAAGGAAGGGAAGTTGATCGTAATTAATTCTGATGACTTAGATTTTAAAAATAATCCAGAGGATCTCGGACAGATTATTAATACCGTTCAAGGACAAATGCATGGATTGTTTGAGTTTTAAAAAAAGAAGGTATTCGGTTTAGTTGTTAGGTATAAGAGACCAATTACGTTAATTACCTCTTATAACAATTATTGTAGATTGTAAAATTAATGTTTAGTGAAGATATTTGCCTAAGGTCTAACGATTAATGCTTCTAACCTTACTCAATCGGCGTCAAGACTTCATCCAAATAGTTAATATTATTATTAAAGCGAAGTGCATCTATACTTTGCAGTGCTTCAATATACTGTCGATAAATATCCTCCTCAATATCTAACAATTCCAACCTTCGATTAAGAATCATAAGCTCTAGATTGATTAGCGGGATAGGAGAGACTTGGTCAGAAGTGAGGTACTCTTCTTTAAGAAGAGGAAGGTTTTCTTTTTCGACTATAGAGTTTAGAAAATCATATTTACGAAGCAACTCCTTTAGCCTAGTGCTTTCTGATAGAAGATCCTTTTGTAGCCTAGTTTCTATTTCGTTTTGTTGGATCAGTTCTTCTATCTTTTCAATTTCTATCTCTGTTAGATTCGCTTGGTTTACCCGCTTATAAGGTAAGAAAAAACTGACACCTAGAGAAATCTCTCTTTCGATAGGCAACTTATCATCTGCTTTGTATCGGAGTTGAGCGAAGTCAAAAATAGAATTTATATCATTCTCTTCTACAATATATTCTTGGTTTAGTAAGGCTATCCTATCTGCCTGCAAGCCTAGTTCGGGATGCGAATCCAAAGTCGAATTTTGCTGGTTGATAACGGACTGTAGCCTGTCGATTGATATCCAATTGTTATCAGAGAGCAAGGCAGTTGTGTCTTGTATACCCAAAGCCTCGAAAACACCTAGCTTGTCATTATCTAATTCATACAGCTGGAGCTGAATATCCAGTAGGCGGTCGTTTACTTTAAGCACATCATTAAAGTTGAGTGTCTTGTCATCAAGGAATAGAGCCATTTCTAGCTTATTCTTATCGCTTATCAATCTAGATTTCTGCTGATATAGTGGTTCTTTTTTTTGTATAAAATACCAAGTTATTAGTTGCTCATAGTACAGTTCGGCTTGGTCGTCTTGATTGAGCTCGGATTCCCGACTCAGTTGGTCAAGCTGCATTTTGTAGAGCTTGTTTTGCTGCTGTCGTAGTTTATCATTTTTGAAGCTAAGTCGAAAAGTATACTCCTGTTGTTGCAGGTCGAGTTCATTAAATTCGGTCCGAAACTCCATCTTATCTATCAGCTGTTTAGAAGGCAATTTCATTGAAGGAATTGCTGACTGATCAGACTCCATCAGTCGAATTCCTTCCTGAAGAATATCCTGGCTAGAGTATGCCTTTTGGGCATACAATTCTCCCAAAAGTAGACAATACAGCAGAATTATAAATATTGCACACGATCGATAATGACAGAAGATTGCTGAACGAGACATGTGGTATTTAATTTAAAAAAGATGACAAGAAATTACTTTCTGTTCTATTCGCCGAGTTAAGCGTTACTTTTTCTTTTTGCAAAAATGGATTCTGAGAAGGTATTTTGATAAGTACTTCTCTACCATAAGATTTTACTTCAGGTATTTTTCGTAGACGCTCAGGAATTTCTACTATTCTTGTTCCTAGCCCTACGACTTTGCCCACCACTTCATGATTGATGTGTTGACTAGAGGAAACACTTAGTTGGTCTTCGAGCTTTACCTGTAGGATGAGTTTTTCATGTACAAATCCTTTGACCAGAGTTGGGTTTCTTTCATAAAAAGAGATGAGCGTATTAAAGGAAGAAATATTCTCTCCATCTATACAATGTACATTCCCTATCAATCCATCCGAAGGAGCGAATATTTTGAGTTTTTCTCTTTCCTTATCTATAAGTTCTTTCGTTTTATTGAGTCGTTGACTTTGTAATACTTGCGGCTGTCCGGTTTGCGCCACTTGCTTCTGCAAGATATCAATTTGTTGATCTAGTGGTTGTGTGATGATAGCGCGCGTGTTTTTTAGCGCTTCAAGTTCTATGCGAGCAGATTTATTGATAGTGCTGTTCTTAGGCACATCGATGCTGCTAATTTGATCAAACAATTTTTCGTTGAGCTCAATTTTTGCTTCCAGACTTCTTATCTTTCTATCCAACTCTGTTACAGCCACCTGCTTTTTTATTTCTAGCTGGGCAATATCATCTTGTAGTTGCGCTTTTTTAAGCGTAGTGTTTATTTTTTGCTCCTTCAAGTCATATTCGATATCGCTAAGCTTGAGGTCGTATTTGCCTTGACTTGCTTCTAGCAGCAGCTGTCCCTTTTTGACTTGTTCACCAGGACTGACATATACCTTTGTGATGAGGCAGTCTACTTCCAGATTAAGTTCTGTTTCTTTATTTTCTGCAAAACCATAAAAAAAGGCACCATCACTTTGATAGTTTCCACCGACCAGATACAGCAGGTAAGCACACGGCAACAATAACAAGTATAAAATATTGAATTTTTTCATGGGCTATATATTGTTTAAGCTAGAATTACTAAAACTAAGCCCTGAGACTTTTATGTTTTCTCCGAGTTGATTGATTGCCTCCTTTAGATCAGCAGCATCTTCCAGTTTATTCAGTCTTATTTGATAGGTGTATTCCTGTAGGTGCTTTTTCTCTATATTGGTATTGAATATCTTATAATTCGAAAATACTCTATTCGAGCAGTACCTTTTAAGTTGCGCTTCTATCTGTTTTTTATGGTCAGTGCGCAAACCCGTTTCCACTCTAAGGGTCCCTACTATATTGGAGTCTGTGCTAAGAGGTGTAAAGTGAAGCAAAAAAGCCAAAAGACAGAAAGTGAGCGTACCTACTATAGCAATGGTAAAGCCTAAGACTCCACAAGCTATTCCAGCTGCAAGGGAGGCAAACATAAAGGCGATGTTCCTTGGATTTCGAAGCGTTGTTCTAAACCGTATAATGGAGAGTGCCCCGAGCATCCCTAATCCACGCGCCACGCTATCCCCTATAGCCTGCATGATAGTAGCAGCCACTATCGCAATGAGCACAAGTGTCTGGATGAAGTAAAGTGGTTTGGTGATGCCTCGATTCGTCTTCTCATAGGTAAAAGCCAATACCCCTCCCAATAGGAAGGAAAGCACGACTGTAAAGGCAATCGCCAATAAAGTCGGATTCTCTGAGTTGTATTGCAAAGATGATAAGTCGAACATGTATATTTTCTTGTGTAGTTTTTTGCTCCTTAATACGCAATTATACTGCTTTCAAAACAGTTATACAGCCATAATTGGTTCAATATCCAAAAAAAATGTTTCTAAATATGCTTTTGACGTTATGAAGTCAAATCAATATTTTGTATATTTGATTAGCCAAAGCCACGACGATGAAAAACAAGATTCAAACTTCCAGTCTCATAATATTTCTGTGTTTTAGCGTATTCTGTTTCTGTTATCTTAATTTTGGCGCAACAAATACAACACCAATCACGCCTGAGCTACCTACCTTAAGCGAAAGCATTATCGAGACTGAACCTGAAACCAGCGAGATTTTACTACCAGACTTAAGATTTGTAGAGCGCAGTACAGAGTTTCTAAGTCGTCTTTTTAAAGCCTTATAAGCTGTATATTTATCTATTATTTTTTGGGACCATACCATCACCGTGAAAATACGGCTCGCCACCGCGTCATCCGCTATATTCCGATTGAAAAAATCAGAATGCCGCTG
>CAYWOZ010000277.1:0-3801 GCA_964458675.1 uncultured Saprospiraceae bacterium | reverse complement strand
AAGGGAAGGGGTGTTGCTTATCCGTATTTATATGGAGAGATTTTATATAGGGCATGGAGAGTCCGTTTTGCGCTCTCAAGTTAAATAATTTTACCGTAAAATCTCTCTTCGAATATTGAACCTACTTCACAATCAACTTGTGCGAAGTCACCCCTTCTAGTCCATCAAAGTGAATCAAATACAAACCGGGCACCAAGCTATTCACATCAATTTGATTTTGGAAAGGAATGCTGGATAGTACACTGTCCAATCGTGTTGTAGATGTGGTACTGCTTTATTTCTCTATCTGAACGTACATTTATAATTCCTGATGTGGGGTTAGGGGATATGCTTTCGTTATACAGGCTAGCTTCGATACTACTTGTGCTATTGGAGCCGATTATAGAAGTAGTCATCATGTTGTCCACGGGTAGTTCTTCTCCAGTATTGGAAATCAAAACGGCGTTTATGATTTCAAATTCAATTTCATTTTTATTGTTTGGGGTGAAGGTGCTTTTGAAGGTAGCTATTGGGCCAGTACCGTTTATGCTTTGTCCATCCGTCCGAACAATAGAGACATCCATTAATCCCAAGTCAGCGTCCAAAAATTCTAAATCCCAAACGGTGCTGCCGTCTTCAGACATCCATCCCTGTTCTGCAAATGTTCCAGCAGTGATATTGGTGATGATTGGATCATACTTTATTTGGAAGGCTAGTCCGTATACATTTTGGCCCGGGTCTTCTGTGTCTCCTAGTACAATGTCGATATCATGAGCTGTCCCTTCTAAATAGTTTGGCTCCAAGTCTACAAAAAGAGGTGCACCTACACTTCTATAAACATCTTCTTCTGACGTAAAACTTAAGTGGCTCAAACCTTCATTTTGTTCTACTACTAAAACATCCGCTGCATCAATTACCCCATCACCGTTGCAATCGGCAAACATGCTATTCAACGAAGTCGTGCCTATATTTTCTAACCACAGTATCGCAGGTTGTGTAAACCACTCTGTGATACCTGGTGAAGGTCTTGCGGGTCCAAAATTTCCGTTTGTCAAGCCAATATTTAATAAATCTGCGGCATTCACCAGTTGATCTTCGTTGGTGTCGCCTGGCCATACACAGTTGTCAATATCATTCACGGCAATAAAAAAGTCTCGGCTACACCCTTGACTTGCTGAAGTAGTCAACACAGAAGTTAGGGAGCCACTTGTTGGGTCAGTCAAAAATATTGGATTGGCTATGCTGTCCAAAGAAAATCTTTCGGCAGGACTCCAACTATACAGTAAGACTGGATTATTAGAGGAAGTTTCTATTTGGATAGAATCTAGCATGCAGCTGAAATACGATTCTCGAAAATCAGAAAGACTTTCTTCTATAACTGTTTCACCAAGATATTCGCATCCATTTACTGAAGTCGCGGTGATGCTATATGTACCTGTAGCTAAATCCAGCGGACTGGTTAACATATTACCCTCATTGTCACTTAGCAGAAATGAGATGGGTCCGCCTGCGAGGTCTCCCAAAAATGCCGCTCCTATAGCGCCGTTATCAAAACTCAATGAGGTGCAAGTAGCATTTATGGCTAGGCTGCTGTTTTCATTTAGCTCTGCCAATTCTATTGTGCGCACCTGAGTGCATCCTTGTGATTCCGTAATGGTCACATCATACACGCCCGCTCCAATATCTGACAGATCAGATGTAACTGCTCCATTGCTCCAAGCAAAATCGAATTCAAAAGCATCATTAAACGTGCCTGTAATAGATCCGTTGGTAACGTTTTCACACGACGCTTCCTTTTCAAATAAAACGGGGATGGGTCTCGATCCATTTATTTCGTATTCATTGACCAAAGTACATCCAAGGTGGTCTGTAATGGTTAGCGAATAAAATCCATTCGATAGATTGTTTATGCTTTCTTCTGTTTGTCCATTGCTCCAATTATAGCTAAGAGGATTTCCAGTATTGTTTGCAATGTTTAAAAAAATGCTTCCGTTTTGTCCTTCATCGCAAAAGTTATTTTGTACTGCATTCGATGTTACTTCAAAATCGCCGCCTTGTTCTAAAATTTCAATATCCTCAAAAACGAGATTGGTGCCGTCCGCATCCGTTGCTGTCAAATTATATAATCCTGGCAATAGATTGTCAATGGTCTCTCCTGTGCCATTGAATCCGTTCGGGCCTATCCATGCAAAAGTATATGGCGGTGTTCCAAACAATCCTGTAGCTGTGATGGATCCTAATTGGGTAAGATTACAAAGGGCATTACTTGTCTGTATTCTAACTTCGAAGTCGCTGGTCGTTGGGGGAGTGTCAGTTATGTTTATAGAGCCATTTATAATGTCGCAGTAAGGAATTGGCCCGCTTATACCTGCTATCAATTCAATTTTAACTATACTATTATTAAATTGAATTGAAGAGGATGTACCCGTCTGACCTATAAGCACAAAGTTCAATCTAGCAATTTCAGTAGGTGCTATAATGTCATCTAATACAAGACCATTAAAATCTGACCCTACAATTATTACTTGTCCAGCACCAAAGGGCTCGTTAGAATCAAGTCTAAAGTCTTCATCAAGTATTTCTCCTTTTTCTAAATCAACATAAGACAAAACAGATGGGTCATAAACAACCGTTCCTTGCATTCCTGTAAACATTGGCATGTCATCTAATAACAAAGAAACGGATACGGTGTCTCCTGTTGCACCATAAGCATCATCAATAATGATGATTGAGCTTGAATGAAACTAAAGAAGAATAGAAATGTGGTTAGACAGAGTAGATTTTTCATGGCATGTTCTCTATTTATAATATGTGTTAGTAAGATACATCAAGTAAGTGATAATGTAAATAACAAGTAGTGTACCATTTGGGGATTTAACATAATCTACGCGACTCGCCGCAGGCGTGCAAGCTCGACAAACGGAGTGCGTTAGAGACAAGTGGTGGGAGTGGTATGGCATATTTTTGTGTTGGGATGGGTAGAGACAGGCCATGGCCTGTCTGTACGATGCGCAGGCAAATATGCCATAGGAACGGACGACACGGTCACGTCCCGATTTTTCTCGGGACCGTGATGGCCCCTAAATATTTATAAAAATCTAAACGTAAGTATTGTCGATATTCCTCCTGGACTTGATGACATCCACTTGATTGCGCATCAAAAATCCGAAGAGTACTCCGAAGACGAATCCACCTATGTGCGCCCACCATGCAGTGCCGCCGCCGGATACGGTTCCCATGCTGCTCTGGACACCGCTCCATACTTGCTGGCCAATCCAAAAGAGTAAGAACATCAATGCGGGGATATGTACGATGCGGAAGAAGGCAAACATTTTGACTTTGGATTTTGGATACATGACGAGGTAGGCACCTAAGACTGCGGCGATTGCTCCTGAAGCTCCGATAGACGGAACTGATCCTGCACAAGTGAGCATATCACCTGCACATTGTATGGGGCCACATGGCGTACAACAGTTTTCTACAACGGTTCCTGCTCCTATAAATATATGGGCTGCGCTAGCTATCAATCCACCTGCTAGATAAAAGAACACAAATTTTAAATTGCCTATCGTAGCTTCTATGTTATCTGCGAAAACCCATAGGAAAAGCATATTGAATATGATGTGCATGTATCCACCATGCATGAACATACTCGTGAAAAGGGTGAAGTAATCTCTGCCTTATCTAATGTTTGCCGGAATAGTGGCATATTCGCAAAAAAGCATACCGCCATCTGGAGCTAGCAATTGGAAAACAAAGAATATAATATTGAGTCCACTCCGAGAATATAAATTTTTCATTTTTAAAAAATGAAATTTTCCA
>CAYWOZ010000276.1:0-3848 GCA_964458675.1 uncultured Saprospiraceae bacterium | reverse complement strand
CCTAACATATTTACACCTAATAATGATGGGGCTAACGACTTCTTCAGAGCCGTATTCCCTGATGAAAATCTTCAAGAATTTATTCGCATTACTACCTTTCAAATCTATGATCGTTGGGGGCAATTGGTTTATGACAATGAGGATCCTACCAGAGGTTGGAACGGTGAAGTAAATGATGAATTAGCACCGGCAGCCGTCTATGCTTATTTTATAGAATACGAGTTAATCGATTGTACTACGGAATCTAGGCAAGGAAACGTCACTTTGATAAGGTAAGTTTTTAGTGGGTTTTATGGGCCTACCCAGACTTTTTTTGAAAAGTAGAAAAGCTTTTCAAAAGAAGTCTGCGTCGCTATGATACAGGGCTCGCTGTTCGCTCGGCGCTTCGTTACACTACGGTCTGCTTCCTTCGGTCGCCCCCTTTCTCAGCTAGTCCAAAAGTAGAACCTTCGAATATGGGGTTAAGCCAGATTTTGTTAGCAATGCATAAAGACAAAATTGAGATTAATAGTTGATTTGTTTATCCGTTGATTCGGTTATTCTCTTTAAACATTTAAACGTATACACAAATAAACATTTTTTACTTCTTAGTAGTCTGCAAGCTGAAGTTGGGAGCTAGCCCTTGTCGCATTTGACTAAGCTCATTTTTAGCCTGATTGTCAAGGCTTTGAAATTTTCTGGCTTGTCTAAAGTGCTGGTAAAATTCCTGATATACTACAGAGAAGTATCCAAGTAGTGGTAATAATAAAACCATCAATAAAACACTCCAAGAAGCAAAGAAAAAGGCTATGACTATAAGAAGGAGATAGTAGAATATGGACAAGCCAATTCCTGATGCAAGCTTAACCGAAGCAACAAATTCTTTTTGCTTCACCTTTTTTACGCCCAGCTTATGTGCTAAAAATACAGGTAAGAATGTTCCTATTCTGCCTACTAAAAATGGAACAAAACCCAAGGCAAGTATGAGTATATTGGATAAGTCTCCAAAGTCCGATCTACGGACTCCAAAGTCATTTACTCCATATTTTTTACACTTCTCTTTGTATTCCAAAACCTCTTTTGAAATGTTCTCAAATTGGTTAGGAGAAGATTGATTGAGTTGGTCTGCTATATCAAATTCCCTTTGAAATCGGGTATTTCCTTCTTCATCATAGATAGGAAGTATAGGTTGGAGATGATTATTTCTATCCATCTCAAATAAGTGTTCATAAGTATCAGCCTGCTCATCTTCCACATGGATGATCAACTTTTTCATTTCCTCCTCCAATTTGTTGGTAAGAGATCGAACCGCTTTATTAGGGTTTTCATCATGACTGGAAATAAAATCTTGAATAGGGATCGGGTCTCCGAATGCTATCATCACTTCAGACCTAAATTCATCAGCTGCGGTGTAGTTTATGCCGCAGGGGACTAGGAGAATATCTTGATTACGACCATATTTCTCCAATGCACCAAAAGCCATACGAGCAGTCCCTTTTTTGAGGGGTCTAAGTCGTTTTACCTGCTGGGTACTAGCTTCTGCAAGGATGTGGATCAATTGCCCTTCTTTCAATAAGTCATAGCAATATTCAAAAGTACCAAAGTTGTTTTTCAGATTGTCATATCCTTCTGAGGCTCTGAAAATAGGAATCATATGCAAATCCCGTAGAAATTTTCCATACAGTGGTTTCTTAAAAAGGTCTCCACGGACAATGAAATTTACGGGTCTATCGAGATATGATCCAAAAATACAGGGCTCTATAAAGGCAGTAGGGTGGTTGGTTACCAGTAAAATAGGTTTATTCATTGGGAGCTTCTGCAAATTCGAAAACTGAATTTTTTTGAAGTTTATCCCCAATGCGATTCTTGCTAAATATTTTAAAGGCGTGTAAAACATAAATTTTGTGGCAAAAAGCTCTTTTTACGTTCTTTCACAACGCAAAACTTGTTCAAAATTGTGTGATTCACTACAAATATAATAAGCTTTTGTACATTGGCCTTATGAATCACAGCAAGTATTTAATTGTTGTTGGTGGACCAACTGCTGTAGGGAAAACAAGCACGACAATCGCTCTAGCCAATCAACTAGATTGTGATATCATTTCTGCAGATAGTCGCCAGTTTTACAAAGAGATGAGTATTGGTACAGCTAAGCCTTCTGTCGAAGAACAGGCACAGGTAAAGCATCATTTTATTGATTCTTTGTCCATTCAAGAAGAATATTCTGTGGGTAAGTTTGAGTCAGATACAATAACCTTATTAAAACAATTGTATATAGATAAGGATTGTGCTATTCTGACTGGTGGTTCTGGCTTGTACCTCAATGCGATTATCAATGGCTTAGACAAATTCCCAGATGTAGATCCCTCTTATAGGATTGAGCTCAATAAACAGGCTAGTAAAGAAGGACTAGAAGGCTTAATCCAGGAGTTAAAAGAATCTGACCCGGATTATTTTGATAAGGTAGATCGGAAGAATCCTCAGAGAGTCATTCGTGCATTGGAAATTATTAGGTGTACTCAGAAGCCTTTTTCCTCCTTTTTGAGAAGAGAACCAGTCCAACGACCTTTTCAGATTTTATCTTTCCAGTTGGGTATGGATAGGGCACAGCTTTATGACAGGATTAATACTCGTGTAGATATAATGATGAAAGCAGGTTTGAAAAAAGAAGCCGAATCTTTATATCCACTATCACACTTGAATGCCCTGCGGACGGTAGGATATTCGGAATGGTTTGATCACTTTAGAGGCTTGCATGACGACTTCACCGCAGTGGAGTTGATCAAACGCAATACGCGCAGGTATGCTAAGAGACAGATTACTTGGTTTAAGAATCAAGGTGTATTTCAATTGATTCCTCAAAACAACCAATCCGTCGAAAATATATTAGCTGCCTTTTCGGAATTTAAAAAGATAAATCTTTAGGAAAGTACTAAGCTTTTACATTTTTATTTTGACCTAGTTCTACGGCTCTGTTCATAGCAGCATGCACTCCTTGTTTGATATTTTCTTGTAATTGGAGAGCGGTGAATTTATTAATAGCTGCCTCTGTAGTTCCTCCTCTGGAGGCCACCTTGTCAATCCAATCTGCGCAAGAGAAGTTGTGTTTATTATATAAGTCCACTGCTCCTTTAAAGGTGTGACTTACCAGGAGAGCAGATTCTGAATCTTTGAAGCCTAGTTCTATAGCGGCTTTCATCATGGCATCCATATAGAAAAATACATATGCAGGTCCACTCCCTGAAATAGCAGTGGATGCATCTATCAGTTCTTCCTTTTCAACATAAATGGATTTACCTGTGGTGTTGATTAGATTTTGTACCATAACCAACTCTATTCTGGTCACTGCATCATTAGAAGTAAAAACGCTCATACCCATACCTATTTGTGCAGGTAGGTTAGGCATAGCTCTGATTATTTTTTTGGCACCTAAACTCTCCACTATTGTTTGTATTTTGACTCCTGCCATAATGGATAGATACACTTGTTTTTCATCCACTTGTGGTTTGATATATACAAATAGTTCTGAGGAATCCTGAGGCTTGACGGCCAAAATGATTAAGTCTGCCTGATGTATATAAATATCAGGTTTAGTGAAGATGCTACCTATATTCATAGCTTCCAATTGACTTGCTTTTTCTTCTGATTTTTCGAGTATCATCAGATCATTTGTAGTCGTAATCTTGGAACGTAAAAAGCTCTTAGCGTAGGTGAGTCCCACCTCCAATGATCAGTATCTTCATTTTTTTAGTTTACAATGGTTCGGTAATTAACCGTTAAATCACTATTTGGCAACATTTTAAATAAACGTTTACTTTAGGGCACCTCTATTAACCCCATTCAAGATGTAAACAAAAATTGTAAATTTT
>CAYWOZ010000275.1:0-3855 GCA_964458675.1 uncultured Saprospiraceae bacterium | reverse complement strand
CTCGTCCGACTGGCGTCAGCCGGGCAGGCTGTCCGACTGGTCATCCAGGCGGGCCTCTTCACGCCTTGTATTTCATGCGCTAAATGAAATTTACTTTCTTTTAGAGGATAATAAAGGTGCCCAATAATAAATATCTATTAGAATTCCGTTATATTCTTAATATCTTTAGAACAAGAAAATAACAGAGAATCGGTAACCTGATTTATTCCCCTTATTTTATAAAAAGGTTTTCTATATTTAGTATATTTGATATTCAGGGATTGAATACTATCAATAACAAAAACATGAGATATTCAATAAGCATATTATTTTTCACTTTTATTTTTATAACATCTACAAATAGTCAATTCTCTATTGGAACAGGATTAACCCAGCCTGTTGGTTCTTTTCAAAATGATGAAGGAGGCGCAGCTAAGATTGGTTATCAAATATCAGTTGCTTGGGACAAAGCAATAAGTAAAAACTTTGGGATAGCAAGTGGATTACAATTTGGACAAAATGACATCACAGAGAGTTCTATCAATTATAGTAGCGATTCATGGAATCATCTTGCTATTGGAACTGGACTATATTTTGAACCTATTGCCAATCTAAAAATAAAAGGTCTTCTTAACTTGGGATTATACGCTGTACCAGTTGTTCACGCACGACAAAATGTGGACAATAATACATCAGGTACAGTAATAATTTTCCCTAATATTGCCGGCATTAGAGTAAATAAATTGAGCCCAGGATTTAATCTAAGTATGGAATATAAAATCAATAATTACTATATAGGGACAAACCTTTTGTACACCAATCCAAATCTTAACATTGAACCTATTTCACAAATCAATGACCACGTCATCACCAATATTGGGTGGATCTTTGGGTATGTATTTTAAGACATGATGATTAAGATAATTTAATATCAAAATGCGTTTAAAAAACATTGAATTAGAAAATAAATATTTTTCTTGGGGATTAGACCTTTCAGAAATAAAGTCGATTTTTGACTACAAGGAATTCTACGAAAATGAAAATAAATATTCTGATAATAAAACACTTAGAATCAAAATTTCTAATCAATGGGGCATCAATTGCAATTCTTGTGTCTTTACGGCACCCTACTACGATAGAATAATAAATAGAATAGAAATCAATTTAGGAATAATAGATCAAGAGCTAGACTCTCTTATGGATAAACTAGAGTTGGTATTTGGTAAAAGAAAATCAGATACAAGTGGTGAAAATCATGGCTGGGGAAGTGTAGTCAGGAATTGCACTTGGGAGTTTGACAACTGCAAAGGGGGCATAAGCATTTATGGTGGGAAAAGAAATCGTTATGAAGAATCCAATTACGGGCTAATCTATTTTTATTTGACTGACATAGATTTGATACACAAGCTATATGCTGCAGATCTAATAGCACAAAATAAAAAGTTAGAATATAGCTTGAATAATAACACCTTTAGTAAAGAGGTATTTAAGCTTAAGAAATCACAAGACAATAAAGTATTCGTCGTTGAAAAAGATGAATACAAAGGCTATAATAGCGATTTTATCAGACAGGCAAATAATAGCTATTACAAAAGAGACATTATGACAACACCCAGTATTTTAAGCGATGCTTTAATGGAAGATGAAGTTTGTATTGTCCGGGATTCTGTTAATTCGCTAATCTATATCGCAAATGTCAAGCATATCTCTCTAATAAAAGAAAGTTCAGAAGTAAAATGGTATAATACTTTACCCGCAAAAGGCAGTGGATCTTGCTCCATAAAGATCGATGATTTTAGTATTTATGATGACCACAGTCGGCCAGAAACTGAAATACTAATCGCTGCGCTTGAAAAAATTCTACAAAGAAAAATTGAATGTATTGTGGATTATAATGCTTAGACAACAATAATTAATCAAATTGATATTTCTATTGCAGCGTAAATCTAAAATCTTAGTAATATTTCAAATGGTGAATAAAAGAAACCCTTTTTCGGACAAGCGATAGTAATGATCCATGGAAGGCATTGCTTGGCGCATTGGCCCATGGAGTGCGCTGGCTAGTGCGACAGCTCGGTGGCGCGCACCAAAGCGAACGCGGCGTCATGAATAGCGTGGTGCAGACTCCTTCGTCTGCATGGCCCCAAATCATTATTCCATTACCAGTCAAAAAAATCTATGTATCCATTTTTCATTCCAAAGAAAAGTTTGGCTGAAGCAATAGGTCTCGAAGAAGAATCCTCAGGTATTGAATAGTAGGCCATCTCTAATATCAATATAAAGAATTACCTTGCATCAGCACTAAATTCAATATAAAACCGAGACTGATGAATAAACTTCAGAAAAAAATGTTTACGGAATTTAAGGATGATTCTCTTTTTCGGAAGGCGGAGGATTTTGGGATAGAATACATGAACAAGGTTTTGGAGAGAAACGTATATCCAAGCAATGAGGCACTGAAAAATTTATCCGTGTTTGATGAAGAATTACCGCATAGTACTGGTGATGCTCATGCGATAATAGACATGCTGCATACCTATGGAGCTCCGGCGACGGTAGCTCAAACTGGAGGCAGGTATTTTGGCTTTGTGAATGGAAGCGTAATTCCAACTGGTCTAGCGGCAAAAAATCTATCTATTTTTTGGGATCAAAACACTGCTATGCAAGTTCTTTCTCCCATAGCTTCGAAACTCGAGTCGCTTGTACAAAATTGGTTAATCGAACTATTTGGTTTACCTAAGACCTGTGTGGCTGGTTTCGTAAGTGGAACCTCGATGGCGAACTTTTGTGGCTTGGCTGCAGCTAGATATAGAATACTTAAAAACAAAGGCTGGGACATCACCGAGCAAGGTATGTTTGATGCTCCAAAAATTAGAGTAGTAACTTGTAAGCAAGTACATTCTACAGTTTTGAAAGCTATTTCCTTGATAGGTTTAGGAAAAAGAAATGTGGAATGGGTCGACGTGGACAAGCAAGGAAGAATCATAGCAGAACAAATACCTGAATTGGACGAAAATACTATTCTAATCCTACAAGCAGGCAATGTAAATAGTGGGGCATTTGATGACTTCGCAGCTATCTGTCGAACAGCAAAAGACAAGGGGGCTTGGATACATATAGATGGAGCATTTGGATTATGGGCAGGAGCCACGCAACGATTAAGGCATCTGACAAAAGATTTTGAATTCGCTGACTCTTGGGCGGTAGATGGGCACAAGACTTTAAATACGCCCTATGACTCTGGAATCATATTATGCAATGATGAAGAGGCTTTGACCTCCTCACTCCACATGACAGGCGGCTATATTGTGATTGGAGAAGGAAGAGATGGCATGTATTACACTCCAGAAATGTCACGTCGTTCTAGAATAATAGAACTTTGGGCAACACTAAAATATTTAGGAAAAGAAGGCATTGACGAACTCGTATTTGGGCTTCACCAAAGAGCTAAGCAATTTGCTAATTTAATCGAAAAGTCTACGGATTTCAGAGTCTTAAATGAGGTGGTCTTTAATCAAGTGATGGTGCAGTGTGAATCAGATGCAATTACGGAAGCGCTCATTCATGAAGTGCAAACTCTGGGCGAATGCTGGGTTGGTGGTTCGACCTGGGAAGGTAAGAAGATCGTTAGGATTAGTGTATGCGCTTGGACTACCACTGAAGAAGATATTATTCGCTCTATGGCATCTTTTCAAAAGGCCATGGATAATGTAAGGGAGAAGGCTTTAAATTAAAAGTCTAAAAAATCATATTGCTTCTTCAAGTCTTGCATAGAGATCTGTCGTAGAAACTAAAAACAATAAATAGCTTTTCTTGTATTATTAATTAGTGTTGTCCGATTAAAAAACTGAGACGAGCCATAAATAGCTCGCCCCA
>CAYWOZ010000274.1:0-3869 GCA_964458675.1 uncultured Saprospiraceae bacterium | reverse complement strand
ATAAAGAAAGTGCCATGGTCTGGTGCATACGAAACAGCCCTAAACCCCTTAGCAGTAAAGTCCATTCTCAATGTCTTATTTGGGTCATCTGCCGCGTAACCTGCGTATACAGAAATTTCAGGATACTTAACGTTTAGCTTTTGGGGAACTAAGTTGTCTTTTCTGACATAGTACAATTCTGTTTTTCCATTCGGAGTAGGAAGGTGAAAAGGAATAAACATTTCTCGCTCGCCAGCCTTATTTTCACTGAGACCTTTGCTTAAATATTGTTCTGCATTCTGCAGCTCAAAACTAAACGTCTCATACTTGTTGGGAATGATTTCTCGCTCATATAAATTGCTTCTATACAAAGCATCATTGCTCGATTTCCAGAAATCGGGAATGGCCTTTTTTTGAGCCGAAAGACTTGTTGCTAAACCTAAAAAAATAAAAATTAGAAATTGAGTTGTTTTGTCTTGCATAATATCGATAGTTGAAGATTAAAAGTAACACCATTTTCACGAATAGTATATATGTTAAACCTCTAATCTGGTGACATGTCAAAGATTAGGTATTTGGACATTTTATATACAAAATGAAAACCGATTCGATGGGCTTGTTGGTATATAGGCTTGATTCCCAACATTTTAGCAGGATAATAACAAGATTCAAGAATTTTAATAAGTAATAGAACCCCAAAATGGTGAAAAAACACTTTGGTTAGAGCGCTTAATTATTTGTCGCCAAATATCTTTTTGAAGAATTTTTTACGCTTCTTCTGCCTTTCTCGCTGTTTTTCAAGCTTTTCATTACGTTTCCTAACTTCCTCAGACTTAGAAGTTCGGGGTCGACTTCGAGTTGAACTCCTTGATTTTTTTTCAATACTTGGCTTCTGTTCTATCTTTTCATTCTGCTTGAATATCTCTTCAAAGAAAGAATCTATTCTCTTTTCAAAGTCTGATTTATCCACCTCATTTTCATTGTCAACAAACAAAGGCATTTCCTCCTTATAATGTTCACAAACCATGGCGCTAGATATGGAGTCAGGTAAGATCGGGAAGCTGCTATTTTGCCAATTCGCAAATGCTTTATCCTTGATGGCCGATTGCATGAACTTTCCCCAAATCGGAAGAGCCATATTTCCGCCTGCTCCCAAATTCAAAGAGCGAAATCTTACCTTAGGAGATGCACCCCCTACCCATACACCAGCCACGATGTCTGGCGTGTAGCCGATAAACCAACCATCCGAATGATTTTGAGTAGTACCCGTTTTGCCAGCCATGGCACCCTGGAGGCCGTAGGTTCCACGGAGTCTTCTACCTGTTCCGTTGTCGATTACGCTTTCCATCATGTGTACTACCATTTGATTGGTGAGGCTATCAAGAGCTTGTACGGGTTCAGCTTCTAACTCCTGTGGTGCTGAATAGAGCACGTTCCCATTTTTATCTTCTATGCGTAATAAGTATTTTAAGGTAGGTCTTACGCCATGATTGGCGAGGGAAGCATAAGCATTTACCATCTCATATAATGGTAGTTCAGCAGTTCCAAGGGCGATACTAGGTACTTCAGGTATTTTAGATTTCACTCCTAGTTTATGGGCTAAGTCTATTGTTTCTTGGATTCCATATTTGGTGATGAGATTCACGGATATAGAATTTACAGACTTAGTGAGGCCACCCTCCATGGAGTATACACCAGAGTAATCCCCATCTGCATTTTCTGGCTGCCAGTCATCATATTCACTATAGGTTACGAGTCTATTATACATATACTCGCAAGGTGCTTGTCCATTTTGCAGAGCATTGGCGTAGACAAATGGTTTGAAAGTAGAACCCACCGGACGCTTACTTTTTACATGATCGTACTGCATATGTTGGTGGCTGATACCGCCGACCCATGCTAAGACATGTCCGTTTTTTGGATTAGCAGCAAGAAAGCCAGTATTCAATAAATTGACATAATAATTGATACTATCCATTGGGGACATCTTTACCGTTTTCTCTCCTTCTTTCCAATCAAAAATGCTCATCTTCCTAGGCTCTGCAAACACCTTTTTGATGAGTTGCTTACTTGCTCCCGCACTTTTCATACGTTTGTATCTTCTGGATCGTTCTACGAAAGGTTGCAAATCACTTTGGGTGATATTCGTCATACCCTTCCAATGCTCATCATAGGTTTGCTGCAATTTCGAAAGATGACTTTTCATAGCCTGCTCTGCAAAACTTTGCAGTCTAGAGTCGACCGTAGTATATATCTTGAGACCACTTGTATAAAGATTGTAATCTTCATCCAAATCATTTTCTGCCAAAATCTCCTTAGCCTCTTGCCGGATCTGTTCTCTAAAGTAGGTTGCCAAGCCCTTGCTGACACTTTCCCGCTTATAATCTGTGACCAGTGGCAAGGCAGAGAGTGAGTCCATTCTAACTTTGCTGATATACTTATATTTGTGCAGCTGATTGAGCACTACGTTTCTGCGCTTAAGAGAACTTTCTGGATTTTTAGCAGGGTGGTATTTTGTATTTGCTTTAAGCATACCTATGAGGACTGCTGCATCCTCTTGTTTGATTTGCTCAGAATCTGTACCGAACAATTGTTTAGCAGCGACCTGCACTCCGAAGATATCCCCACCGAAAGGGACCGTGTTAAGATATAGGCTCAAGATTTGTTTCTTAGAGTAAATTTTCTCCAATCGCTTGGCTACTATAAATTCTCTGATTTTATTAATTGGGATACTCAGTACCGAATGCCTCTTTCTAGGAAATAGATTTTTAGCAAGTTGTTGACTAATCGTAGATCCACCACCACTGCCTGTATCTCCCATCAGTACTGTTTTGAATAGCACGCGCATCCAAGCTCTAAAGTCAATACCATTGTGCTTATAAAATCTAGAATCCTCTGTCGCCACCAAAGCATCTGTAAGGAATGGCGAGATGGATTCAATAGAAATGTTAGTCCTGTTTTTGGTAAAAAATTTACCTATCACTTTATTATCAGAAGAGTAGATTAGGGTAGACTCAGGATTTTTTACCGCTTGCAATTGTTGATAAGTTGGTAGCTTTCCAAACGCTCCGACTCGCACACTTAGCACCAATAGGGTAACCAAGATAAAGCCCAATGCTGCAAGGGCACCCGTTCCCAAAAGAATCTTTCTTCCGAGTGTCGCCTGCTGGAACGTCGTCCACATCTGATTTACCTTGCCTTGCTTATTTTTTGCCATTCGTTTTTGAGCTGGTTTGCAAGGTACAACGATAGCCAAATCCTACATATTATTCGCATCATACTTATTTACATTATATTTAATGTATTTATTTGAGCTAGGGGGAGAAGCGGTATGAGCTGTGCTAGACGCTTCATGAAGGTGTAGCTAGGGCTGGATAAGCCGATAGGCGAATACCGTACTAGCTATTACCTGAATCAGCGTCTAGTGCAGGGAGTACAAGTGGATCACCCGACCCGGTATTTTCGCCGGGGAGCTCCCATATTATGACCAGTGTAAAGGTGAGATAAAGGGTATGATTTGGGACCATCATGATGCCGCGAAAAGGCGACACATGACCGGGTCTTCCGCTGTATCCGTTTTTTTTGGCCGCGCATTGGGAGACGCGATAAATCGGCGTCTGTACGCCCCGCCCAAAAAAAACGGATGTCGCTGCACCCCCTTGTTCCTAACGCACTCCGTTTGTCGAGCTTCATCCCTGCGGGATTACGCGACTTTGAGTATGGGGCCATAGAATTTGCTGGATTTGAGCAAAAAGCTTCGTTATTGTTAATTTTTTGGGACCCCATGAAGACATAATCTATGACAACAACAACTTTATTAATTATTTCGGTGTATTATATGCTAATAACGAGCTTTTTTAGACACCAAAATCTAAAGGAATCAGTGTATC
>CAYWOZ010000273.1:0-3880 GCA_964458675.1 uncultured Saprospiraceae bacterium | reverse complement strand
TAGTTCACGCGCTAAATGAAATTTACATTCTTTCAGAGGTTAATAGAGGTGCCCTTTATTAAAATGTCAATCCTCAAGTGATTAGTATAATGTGATTTAAGGTTTTTAAAAATTACAGAACCATTCAGTTTAAAAAAAGTATACGACTATAGTGTTTAAAAGATTATAAAAATAGAAGCTAAATTTCGTTTTGAAACTAATCTAAATATTGAGAAATATTGGCCTAGCGCTGTGAAACTGTGACCCGATAGGGGAAGACTCCATAAAGTAGGATTGGCGGGTAGCATGGAGGCCGAGCGAGTAGCGAGCAGTGTAACATAGCGACACAGAGAGCCAACCTCAGGAGGCTCCTCTGGGTAGGCCCCAAACAAAATCTTAAAACGCAATGTATTTATTCGAACTAGGCTTAATGAAATATTTCAAAAATTTGTCTACTTTAGTCGAAAGCAAAACTAAATGAAAATGATAAAAAACTTTACAGTAGGAATTCTACTTGTTTTTTTGGCCTGGTCATGTGATGATAACACCTCCAGCCATGCAGAAAATAGGGTAAATATAGCTAAAGGGGAGAAAGTACTTGTAGCAGCCAAGGGAGATGTGCAATATGCAGTAGCCATTCATGGAGGTGCTGGGTATCAGACTCGAAATTCAATCTCTAAAGAAACAGACCTTGCTGTTCGAAAAGCACTCAATGCTGCCTTGGATGCAGCGACAAAAATATTAGAAGGTAATGGTGCTGCTGGGGATGCAGTAGTTGCAGCCATCGAGGTGCTCGAAAATGATCCAAATTTTAATGCAGGTAAAGGCGCAGTGTTTACACATGAAGAAATAAATGAACTGGATGCTTCCTATATGGATGGTGATTTGATGGATGCAGGGGCTGTAGGTGGAGTGACTAATATCAAAAATCCAATCAAAGCAGCACGAGCGGTCATGGAAGATTCTCCTCATGTATTATTGACAGGAAAGGGGGCAGAAGAGTTTGCGCGCGGTCAAAATATAGAACAAGTAGACCCATCCTACTTCAAAGTGCAAGCAAGATTAGACGCTGTAAGAAATGTTAAGAAAAAAGCAGAGACAGTCAAAAAGCATGGTACCGTCGGATGTGTCGTTCGTGATAAGAATGGGAATTTAGCAGCGGGGACCTCTACAGGCGGCATGACGAATAAAAGATGGAATAGGATAGGGGATTCGCCGATCATAGGTGCAGGTACTTATGCTAATAATAATACTTGCGCTGTGTCTTCAACGGGGCATGGAGAGTTTTTTATTCGATATGCAGTTGCTCATGATATTTCTGCTTTGATGGAGTACAAAGAATTAAGTGTGCAGGATGCTTCTAATCTTGTCATTAATGAAAAGCTAGTTGATGCCGGTGGAGAAGGGGGTGTTATCTGTGTAGATAAAGATGGAAATGTTTCGGCACCGTTTAATACACCTGGTATGTATAGAGGATACGCTACTGATAAAAGTAGAGGGGTTGCTATATATAAAGACGAAGATTTTCAATAGGCTTAAAAGTGCCAATAAAAAAATCCACGCATGATATTATTATGCGTGGATTTTTTGATTAGCATAAGATGCTTTATTAGCGTTGAACCACGAATGGCGAATATGCTCTTGCTCCTTTTGCATTAAGCACCAAGTAATATATTCCTTCTTGATAATCAGCTACGTCTAGCGAAGTTGTGGCAGCGGGAATATCCCCTTGCTGTAATATCATTCCTAATAGGTTGGTAATCTGATACGTTACTTCTCCAAATCTAGTTGTTTCTAACTGTACATTGATAACATCATTGGTGGGGTTTGGAAATACAGATACAGGAATGTCTTCAAAAACTGATCTAGTAGAAACAACACCTTCTATCTCATATGGCCCTAAGAGTAAAATGCATCCATTGTCATCCGTGACTGTTACATCATAAAAGCCAGGAGCGAGGTTAGTGATATTAGCTTCGTTTTCGCCATTGCTCCAGTCATTAGAATATGGAGGAGTACCGCCCACTATATCTATATTTATGTTTCCATTGTCTTGGTCGTTGACCGAGTTATTCACGAGTAGATTTTCTAATTCTAATTCCTCCGGCTCTGTAAGAACAACTGTCGCTTCGAAGGTACATAAATTAGCATCCGTAACGACAACCGAGTAGGTGTCTGCTGTCAGAAAACTGAGATTTTGAGTTACTTGTCCATTGTCCCAATTGAACATAAAAGGGGCGGTACCAGTAGAGATGTTTAATAGAATTTCTCCATCGTTGCCTCCTGCACAAGAAACATTGCTGGTAGTAATATCTGCTTGCAAACTACCATTTACCGTAACACCAACGATACAAGAATTAGAATTGCCAGTAGCATCTGTAGCTATATAAGTAACTGGTGTAAATCCATTCGTGAAGATGTCGCCTGCGCTGTCCATCATGTTTATATCATTGGTGATGGTAACAGCACTACAATTGTCAGTCACAATCGGTAAGCCAATCATAAGCATGGTATCGCAAACATTACTAGTAATATTGGCTGTAATATCCGCAGGGCATTCTATAGTTGGTGCAGTGCCATCAATCACAGTAACATCAAAGCTACAGGTAGTTCCATCATCTAATGCAAAGATGTTGGTTGTTGTTCCGAACGGAAAGAACTGTCCTCTGCCCAAACCTGATGTTTGTTTTACAAGTCTATTGTTAGTAACACTACCACTCAACTCCATGACGAGCGCAAGGTCAAATCCGATGCTTGATAGCGAAGTCGGTTCATCATATCCGCAAGCTGGTGCTGCGAAAAAGGATTCTCTAAATTCTCCTTGATCGCTATATCCCGCAATGAATCTAGTGGTATTTACTTCAGGAACGACGAGCTCTAATACCACTCTTTGGCCACGAGGAATAAGATGGTTTACGAAAACAGTATTTGTTGTATCCGCCAAAGTAGGTAAAAGGTATTGCCTACTAAAAACAAGAGTCAAGTTTTCATAGAGCAAATCACCTTCGTCGTAATTATAAATGTTCAAATCTATTTGTGGATTATTATTATCCGCAAAGCCAATACCCATCTCTAAAGTTTCTATCAAGAAATCGCCATTGACTCCCATGCGAGGCATATCAAAAACTCTTAGATGTCGAGATTCAATACTTTGGTCACAACCAAACGAACTTACAACAGTGTTAGAAAAGTTCTGTCTGATGTTGACTGATGTGGAGTCACAATCTCCACCAATTACTTCAGGTAATTCGTAGTTAACAATAGCACCGCATTCTTCAGATACGGTAGCCACCGTTATGTCTATAGGGCAGTTAGCGAAAGATAATTGGCTACCATCTTCAACGATTACGTTGAAGCTACATTCGCTGCTATTGCCTGCATCATCGATAGCGATAAAAGTATTTGTTGTTACTCCTACAGGAAAAGCAAATCCAGTAGGAAGACCAGTTGTTTGTTTTATTCTACTTGAACCACAGAGATCTTCTGCAGTTAAATCAAAATCAACTACCATGCTACACACATCCGTTCCTACGGTGATATTGATGTCGTTCAAACAATT
Source organism: uncultured Saprospiraceae bacterium (assembly GCA_964458675.1). Classification (GTDB taxonomy): domain Bacteria; phylum Bacteroidota; class Bacteroidia; order Chitinophagales; family Saprospiraceae; genus JALZVN01. Next base: position 342 of record CAYWOZ010000273.1, on the reverse strand, counting down.
AATAACTGGCGGATCAATATCAGCTACAAAAACATCAAACCTGCAAGTATCCGAAGCGCCAAATATGTCAACAGCTACAAATTCATTTCGTGTAAAACCTGGAGGGAATACGCCACCGCTGGGAATACCTTCCAATTGCATAATGGTGTCACCATCACATGGCTCTAAAATGAATACATCATAGTCAACAGTAGCTCCACAATTATTTACCTGGCTAGTTGTGTCAATATTGGTAGGGCATATTATAAATGGAGCTACACCAAACATAACGTTAACATCAAAACTACAAGAAGTCGTGTTTCCTGCTGGATCTGATAATTCAAAACTGTTAGTAGTCGTACC
>CAYWOZ010000272.1:0-3953 GCA_964458675.1 uncultured Saprospiraceae bacterium | reverse complement strand
ATATTTAAGGAACCTACTATAATTGTTGCTGCCTTATAAAGATCTGGTCGTTCTGTTATCGCTCGACCCAAAGCGATACCACCAGCACTAGCGCCATAAAGAACGAGATTGTTAGGGTCTGTATATCCATTACTTATAAGATATTCGGAACAAACAATAACATCTTTCCAGGTATTGGATTTTGTTTTCTTTTTACCAGAGAGATGCCAACCTTCACCTTTTTCACCTCCACCACGGACATGCGCCACCGCAAATACTCCTCCAGCATCGTACCACTTATGGAGAAAAGTATAATATCTAGGACTGTAAGTAAAGCCATAAGAACCATATGCTGCTAATATCAGTCTCTTGGGTTTCTTATGCTCCAAACCCTTTTTATATATAATGGAAAGCGGCACTAATTCTCCATCTGAAGCAGGAACTTCTATTTCCTCGAGAGCTAAACCGAAATTCAGATCCAAAAGATCATTTTCTTGTAAATCTGCAGCAATTATTGACCTTGCTTCAATGTTATAACGAAGCCTCTGCCTGGGCTCGGTCCACCCTTCCGCCTCTATCCACAAATCTGAGGAACCTATTCCTGATTTAGACAAATCAATTCGCCCAGCTTGAAAGCCAACATCTATACTAGAAACAGATGAAGAATTGAAATGCAAAATATTTGCCTCAATGCCATTCTTCATTGTTACTATAAAAATATTATTCGAATCTACTACTTCAAGTTCCTCTACTATCTTGGATTCATTCCCACTATAAAGAGTTTTTATATCCTGTATGGGGTTAGGTTTATCGAGATCTATTGCACAAACATCAAAAAACCGATTTTCCTTACTCGTTAGGAAGTACAGGTCATTTTTAGCAACTTGAAAAGATCTTATTTTTTCTTCTTTAGTCCATAATATATTCCAATTCTTTTTACCATTTAGTACGTCATCTAATTTTATAAAATACGTATCTCTGTTTCTATCTGTATTGGCTATTTCGCATAGAAGATAAATAGAAGAAGGGCTAGTTATAGAAGCAATGGGATAGTCTTTACTATTTATTTTATAGTTTAAATCTTTTACAATCTCCTTTGTGAAGAGGGTTTTGGTTTTTAGTGCTCCTTCACTCCAAGAGCATAGACGAACTTCAGAGTTTAATCTATAGTTTTCATCTTGAGGGTCAACCACAGGAACGTAGGTATATATAATCCCATGATTATCAGGTAACCACTCTACACCACCTAGAACATTGGGTTTAGAATTTTTAAACTCATAGAGCAGGAGCTCATTGTTAGTTAAATCTAGTATTCTAATCGTGGCGACATCTGAATCGTCTCTTGAAAAACCAAGAGCAATTTTTGATCCTTCCCAAGAAGGGTTGATGTATACTATTTTCTCTCCTTTGGGCAACCGCTTATTCGGATCAAAAACTATTTTTTCATCTGAATCAAATTGTTCTTTCTTAAACAAAATGTGCTCTTTAGAATCATCAAGCTTTTTAAGATAATAATGCTCTCCTTTACTAGTTATTTTAATTGATTTGAGGTCCGAGATATTCTTGGTGCTTATATTTTTTATATAAGAATCGATGCTACTCGTGTGTGGTAATTTGTCAAAAGCCGCAGAAAACTTAGCGTTTTCTTGTTCTGCAAAGGTCAGAAAAGCTTTGCTAGTGTCTTGTTCTAAAAACCGAAAGCTGTCATCTGCCGCAAGAAAAGAAGTTGTGTGAGCACCCACTTCAGAAAATGGTTCTGAGGTTTTACAACTGGCAAGTAATAGAACAAAAAGGACTGCCAGATAACTTGTGTACGAGTGCATATAGTTAAGATAGAGAAAAAGTGTTTATGGAGCGGTTTTGTACTTAAGCATTCTTTCAGAAACGTCTATGGCAAAAGATATCACATCTATTTCTTAACTTGCCCTAACAACCTATAGGATGAAAAAGCGCAAGTTTATCAAGACTTCTGGAGCAGTAATAGTAGGAGCCACTATATCTCCTCTTGTTGCATGCAAACCTGAAGCAGCCTCTACATCAGGAACAGACAAAGCATCTTCCGCTAACTTTAGTGCAGGTGGAGACTTTGTTCAGCCTAAACTTTCATATGCTTTTGATGCTCTCGCACCGAATATCGATGCCAAGACCATGGAGATACACTATGGTAAGCACCATGCGGGGTATGTCAGAAAATTTAACACAGCATTAGAGGGATCACCTTTAGCAGGACAATCATTAGAAGAAGTGCTTGCTGCACTTGGTCCTGACGATACCGGCATCCGTAACAACGGAGGAGGGCACTACAACCATAGTCTTTTTTGGTCCGTGATGTCACCTTCTGGTGGTGGAGCTCCTTCTGGTGATTTATCAGATGGTATCAATGCAGCATTTGGAGACTTCGATAAATTCAAGGAAGTATTTAGTAAAGCTGCAGCAACAAGATTTGGTTCTGGATGGGCTTGGTTGATCAAAGGAGCTGACAACAAGTTATCTGTTACGTCGACACCTAACCAAGACAACCCACTTATGTCAAATATAGAAGGCGAAAAAGGCACGCCACTTCTAGGCTTAGATGTCTGGGAGCATGCTTATTACCTCAACTATCAGAATAGGAGAGGTGATTACATCAGCAGTTTTTTCAATGTTATAGATTGGAATGCTGTTGCCAATAGACTTGGTTAAAACCAACCTTTTAACATAGTTTCCCACCCGAGCAACCGACCCAACGTGCTCGGGTTTTTTATTTCCACAATGACGAAAATTCAGAACCATACTTTAGTATGGGTATCATACTATTTGATAAGGTGAACTTTGCAGCAGACTTCATGTAAAGTGTTCTTATAAAGGACACACATGGATGAGTCTATTTTAATCAACTTAAAAACATTAAAATGAAACTGCATTCAATCTTACTAGTAATCTCTCTATTTCTTTTCTCTTGTTCGTCAGACCCTTGTGAAGGAGTAAACTGTGTTAATGGTTTTTGCGTAGAAGGCACATGCCAATGTGATGAAGGATATGCTGGGACTCTATGTGATGAACTTCCTTGCGCTAACGGCACATATGAAAACGGAAAATGCCAATGCCCCGAAGGTTTTTACGGAACTCTATGCGACACGGAAGACCTAACTAGTGTATTTGTCATGACTAAACTTCTAATTAAAGATTGTCCAAGTTATGATCCGCAATATGATCTTTCAGGCACACCAGATGACGTGGAGCTGTGCGGCCTTAATGCTAGTCAACGTGAAGTATGTTTTAATTATAACTACACCATTTTTAATGAAAGACAATTGTTCAGAGCGGAGGTTATCAAAGTAGATAATAATGGAGAATTTGAATTAACACGAAATAGTATCCTCCAAGGTACTTATACAGCACTTAATGATGAGCTATTTATTAATTATGTCGATGGTAGCTCTGAGGTACTAATCATAAGTAATGACAAACTTATTAATAGTCAACACCTATCAGATGGTGGAAGTCCTGATTGTACATTACTACAAGAGTTCAGCTATACTTTTGATCTCTAGCTATCCAGCCCAGCCTTCACGATCTAGACTTCGATATTGGATGGCTTCAGCTAGATACTGAACGGTTATATCTGGACTGCCTCCGAGGTCAGCACAAGTCCGTGCTACTTTTAGAATTCTGTCATACGCTCTAGCTGACAATTGTAACTTAGTCATAGCGTTCTTTAGGAGCTGAGTACAGGCTTGGTCTATCTGACAGATTTCTCTGACCATACGGCTTGGCATTTGTGCATTAGAATATATGTCAGGAAAGTCTTTAAATCTTTGTTCTTGTATTTCGCGAGCTTTTTTAACACGAATCCTGATGTCTGCACTTGTTTCACTGGTGTATTCATTCGTACTTAGTTCATCATAAGAAACAGGAGTAACTTCTACATGAAGGTCTATTCGATCCAAAAGAGGGCCGGAGATTTTATTCAAATATTTTTTAACAATCCCTGG
>CAYWOZ010000271.1:0-3957 GCA_964458675.1 uncultured Saprospiraceae bacterium | reverse complement strand
TCAAGCCCCTTCATCGCTAACCTCCTCTTTGGAGCACGTTCCAATACTTTTTCAAACTGAACTTGAGCTTCTTTCTTTCTACCTTGAGACGCAAGCCATTCCCCATACATTTCGAAAGATGGTTTTACAATATTAGGAGGGCCATACGAAAAGGTCGTTTCTTCTTCTAATACTGTAGCTTCTTGCATCCACTTTTCAGCCGTTTTTTCATCTTTATTTAATAGCGCTAAAGATGCTTTTAATTCATTGCTCAGCACTTTGATGCTGTTGACTTCGTTGACGGTGGGAGGTTGTAAATTTCTCGATACCCCACTACACATCTTAGGAGCACCGAGCACCATTTTTGTTTCTGCTTTAGATTCCATTTTAGTTAATTCTTTGATGGCGGCACTCAAAGCATTCGCATTCTTATCCGCATATCCGGACATTCCTTGAGTATACACTTGCACTCCTTTGGTCATCAAGTTCAATTTTTCTAAGTCGACTTTATCGTAGGCTATGGAGTCTGCCCAGTTGCCCGTCTCCGAAAGATAATCAGCTTTCATCATGATGTAGTGTGCACGCGCTCTGCTAGATGGATTTTCAAAAGCATACTTCTTCATATCATATACCAATTCCTTGGCTTTGTCCATTTCTCCCTTTTGTAGATAACCATACATTAACCATTTAAAAGCATGATACCCTCTCGCATCATTGTCCAAGCCCTTATTTTTCATCCTTTCTACACTGGCTTCGTAGCTAGCAATATTAGAAGCAATCACTTCATCCCACATTCCTAATGCTACAAATATATGAGAAGGCATGTGCAAAGCATGTTCTGCATTGGGGGCTACTTTAGAATAGCTGTGCGCAGCATCCAAAGCCAAAGTAGCATGTTCTGGATCATCATAAGAGTGTATCAAATAATGTAATGCCCCTGGATGATGTGGATTTTCATCTATAATGCTTTGGGCTATTTTGGCGCCTATTTCATAGTTGTCATTCTCTTCTCTACTCTTGGATGCCCCTAATAAAGAAAGTGCATAGAAGGCAGAAACCTCATGATGCTCTGGATACTTTTTGGAAAGCGTTTCCATCTTGTTTTTGTAGGCTATATCTACTTCTTTTTTATCCCCTTTTGTGTACAAAATTTCTACAGCTTCTAATAGGTCTCGCTCAATTGTAGTCTTCGCCATGGCTAGCCTTTCTTCTTTGGTAGGGGCTAACTTTTCTAAAGCGGCAATCCCTTTTTCACTAAAACGTTCTCTCCAGAGCGGATGATTGAAAGTCATCGCTTCCCCCCAATAGGCCATCACAAAAGTCGAATCCAATTCCTGTGCCTTTACAAACTTCTCGGCTGCGTCGTCAAATTCGAAACTATGCAATAGCAATAGTCCTTCCTTAAAGTAGGGGGCAGCTTCCGCATTACTTGTCACTTCAAATTCTAATTCTCCTAATTTTGATTCTAGACTTACAGTATTTGAGACGTCTGTGCATTGGATAAAGAGAAAAACAAATGATAAAGAGAAAAGGAAATATCTCATGATTTTTATTTTATGGCCTTAAATTTAATATAATTATGAGTTTAATCTAAATAATAAGCAGACCCTACTTAGAATCTATGCTAGTTCTTATATACTTAATAGAGGTGCCCTAAAATAATAATTATATGGCAAAAGTCATATCCATTAGAAAGCATCATAAAATTTTTGCAATAGATAAAATATTATTTATCTAGCAATAGAGTCTATACTTTTTCTTTTAAGAATATTAATCTAATATCTACAGATGGAAATTCAAGAATACTTTACGACAGCCCGAAGATTACTCTCTAATCAATCGTATGACAAATTAAGCGAGCTCAATCTGGACAAGCCAGAACATTTCAATTGGGCAGAAGAGATTTTCTATAAATTGAACGTTCTTGAGCATGGAGATGATCAAGCACTTATTTGGAAGTATTACGAGAAAGAGGACAGGTTTAGCTTTAAAAACATATACGATAAGTCAAGTCAATTCCTGAACCTGTTACGGAAAAACGGCGCTAAGCAAGGAGATAGAATTTATAGTTTATTACCGCTTGTACCAGCTAATTGGTTAAGTTTTATAGCTACTATTAAAGGAGGCTTTATAATGATGCCTACCGCTACCAACTTGACATCAAGAGATTTACTTTATAGGTTCAACTCTCTATTTCCAGAAATATTTATTACCAACCTAGCAAACATTGAGAAAATTAATGAAGCAGAAAAATCATTTGATAAAAAAATAAAACTAAAGATTTGTGTTGATGGAAAACCTAAGGGCTGGGTGTCTCTACAAGAATCAGAAAATGAATCAACATTGGCTGAAGCTGCAAAAACAAAAGCAGATGATGCAGTCCTTTACTTTTTTACTTCTGGTACTACTGGTTTGCCTAAGATTGTTGTTCATACGCATTTCACTTATCCTTTTGGCCACCTTTCTACAGCTTCCTGGTTAGGATGCAAGCATGGTGATGTACATTATAATATTTCATCTCCAGGATGGGCAAAATTCGCTTGGAGTAGTTTTTTTGCTCCTTGGAATGTGGGAGCAACTATCTTTGCTAATCAAGTTGATAAATTTATACCAGCAGAACAATTGGAAGCAATACAGGATTATGGTATCACGTCTTTCTGTGGCTCACCTACAGTTCTAAGAATGCTAATCCAAGAAGATATTTCTACGTATAATCTCAAACTTCGAACTTGCTGCGCGGCGGGAGAACCGCTGAATCCTGATGTGATACAGAAATGGACAGCAGCTACTGGTGTGTCCATTCGAGATGGATATGGCCAAACTGAGACTACCGCATTAGTGGGCAACTTACTTGGTAATAATATCAAGCCTGGTTCTATGGGGAATCCTACTTTTATGTATGAAGTAGTAGTTTGTAATGATGAAGGCCATAAAGTAGAACCACTGGAAGAAGGTGTTATATGTGTAAAAACAAATTCAGGTAAACCAAATGGTCTTTTCTTAGAATATCTTAATGATAAAGATCGAACTTCTAAAGCATTCAGAAACGATCTGTACTATACTGGCGATAAAGCATATTATGATGAGGATGGAAATATATGGTTTGTCGGAAGAAATGATGATGTCATTAAAGCTTCTGCTTATAGGATAGGTCCTTTTGAAGTGGAAAGTATATTGATAGAACATGAAGATGTTGTAGAGTCTGCGGTGGTCGCAAGTCCACATGATTCAAGAGGCTACGCTGTAAAAGCTTTTGTAATGCTAAGAAAAGGTGCTAAACCAAACTCAAGTTTAGCAAACGAACTGTTTTCATTTTCAGAGCAAAATTTAGCAACATATAAAGTGCCAAGGATTATTGAATTTCCAGAATCTTTACCTAAAACAATCAGTGGAAAAATTCGAAGAGTAGAATTGCGAAATGCTGAAGCAATAAATAGAATGGAAAATCGTAAAAATGACAATGAATTTTTCCACCCAAAATATTAAGCCTGTTGAAATCAACATTCAATTAAGGGCACCTCAATTAACCTCTGAAATAAAAAATTTACAATTTTTGATTGCATCTTGAATGGGGTTAATAGAGCTGCTCTCTATATACTGCCAGCAGTAAACCTGAGGAGATGGAAACCGTAAAACGTCTTATTATCAGTGTTCTTAATCGAAACCAACAATAATAAATTTGATATTAAAAAAAAAACAGCCGCCCATGGGCGGCTGTTTTAAACACTAATGAAACGCTTTTTTAAGCGGCTTTCTTTTCCTGAGTAGGCTTACGCTTGCTCCCCACCATCATAAATTCATTGACTACGATTTCGGTATAGTTGACGGTATTACCTTCTTTGTTGACATAACTCTTGTAGGTGATTTTTCCAGTGATAGCCACTTCTTGTCCCTTATCTAAGTAGGCAGACATATTCTCTGCGAGCTTACCCCATGCGATGAGTCGGTGCCATTGGGTATCTATTACTTTCTCTCCTT
>CAYWOZ010000270.1:0-3979 GCA_964458675.1 uncultured Saprospiraceae bacterium | reverse complement strand
AATGATTGATATTTCGTGATTTAAGGTTTTCAAAAAATTACCGAATCATTATTATATAATACATTGAATTTCGTCAATTATGGAAATTAGGAATTTCGAAGAATTTCCTTTACGGTGTTTCTGCCCAATTGATTCATGTGTACTTCATCTGGTCCATCAGCAAGACGAAGCATACGAGATACCATCCAAAAACCAGCAAGGGGAGTATCTTGACTGACACCCATACCGCCAAAAGATTGAATTGCACGATCAACAACATTGCTGGTCATTTGTGGGACCACAATTTTTATCATTGAAATCAAATCTTTAGCCTCGGAAACGCCTAATCGATCAATTTTATCTGCAGCAGCTAAGGTTAGCAATCGACCTTGACGCACATCACAAACTGATCTTGCTATGTCTTGACGTATTGAACTGAAATCTTTAATATATCTTCCGAAAGCCTCTCGTTCTGCAACTCGTTTACACATCAGTTCTATCGCTCTTTGTGCCATCCCAATTAATCGCATACAATGATGAATTCGACCAGGACCAAGGCGTCCTTGTGCAATTTCAAAACCTCTACCTTCCCCTAAAATTAAATTTTCAGCAGGAACGCGAACATTTTTCAATTCTATTTCTGCGTGGCCTTCTGGAGAATCCAAATTTCCAAATACACGCATTGGTCGAATTATATTAACTCCAGGTGTATCTTTTGGTATGAATATCATGCTTTGTTGTACATGTCGATGTGCTTCAAAATCTGTTTTGCCCATGACGATAAAAATTTTGCACTTAGGATTCATTGCTCCTGATGACCACCATTTTCTTCCGTTGATTGCATACTCATCACCTTCACGGACGATTGATGTTTCAATATTTGTAGCATCAGAAGATGCAACTTCTGGTTCTGTCATCAAGAATGCAGAGCGAATTTTGCCCTCCATAAGTGGAGTCAGCCACTTTTTTTGTTGGGAAGGAGTACCATACTTTGCTAAAACTTCCATATTACCAGTATCTGGGGCTGAACAATTAAAAACTTCAGAAGACCAGGTTACTCTACCCATCAATTCGGCAAGCGGAGCATATTCCAAATTTGATAATCCGGGACTTAATTCTCCATAGGATTTTGGTAGAAAAAGATTCCATATTCCTTTTGATTTTGCCAAGTCTTTCAATCCTTCAAACTTTGGATGATGCTGCCATAAATTTTCCCTTCGGAATTCATATACTTCTTTTTCAATTGGAAAAATATACTGTTGCATGAAATTATCGACCTTCTTTTGAAGCTCTATTGATCGTTCTGTAAATTCAAAATTCATTCTTTTGATTTTTATCTTTAAAACATATTTAATGGTAGCACTCCAGTGGTAGTGAAAAATCACTTTTTTCTAAAATTAGGTTATGGGAATGTTTATCAACATCATTAGTAAGAGCAAAAAGTTTTTTCATTTCGCCCTAAGACAATTCACTGGGCCGCCTCTTTTTATTCCTATGGATAATTTAATTAATAAAATTAAGCAGAACTAAATTTTGCTATGGCCATTTGAAAACAAACCTCAAGATTGAAGTTTACTTTTTAAGTAATTTTTTTTGATTAGTCACTTAACTAATCATCTTTATTATTAATTCAATAACTGCTTTAGCAGAATTATCAAATTTTTTCATTCGTTCATCCTTAGAATCTCCATCTAAATATCGTTTGTACAATTGTTGAGCAATTATTGCTGCTTTCAAATATGCGAGTACTTCGTACCATAATATGTTGCTTAAATCTAACTTGGTATATTCTTGATATTTTTCTTTTAAAAAATCTTTAGAAGGAAAATTTCCTTGTAGAGTAACTGGTAAATCATCGTACTTATCGGTGTTAAACCGTTTATCCGGCCAGTAACCCAAAGTTGATCCAAAATCTAACAAGGGGTCTCCCAAAGTACACATATCCCAATCAAAAAGAGCTGTTACTTTATCTGGATTATCAGTCTGAAATTGACAATTATCAGGTTTAATATCATTATGAACTATAGAATGCCGCTGTGTAACTGGTACTTTTTTATTAAGCCATTTAAAAATTTCATCGACCGATACATTTTCTTCATATTTGGATAAATTCCAACGCTTATTCCAGCCACCTAATTGACGTTCCAAAAATCCTTCAGGTCTCCCTAAATTTTCTAATTTTGCTTTTTTATAATCAATCAAATGCAGTTCAGCTTGTGCTTTTATCATTGCATCAGAAATCCGTTCTTCTGGGTTATTAAATTTTTTGAAACAGTCTAGAATTTTCGTTCTAACCACTACACCAGTCTTTCGTTCAACTACCACAAATTTGGCTCCAATGACGGATTCATCTTCGCATAAGTGATATGCTTTTGGAGCAGGGGAGAAGTGTTTATACAATTTGGATAATACTTTATATTCCCGTTTCATATCGTGTGCTCCTGGTGCAATCGTTCCAAAAGGAGGACGACGCACTACTAGTTCTTTTTGATCAAATTTGACTAAATAAGTCAAATTTGCATGCCCTCCATGAAATTGTGCGACAGACATTTCTCCTTGCAATTCAGGAAGTTCAGCTCTTAAGTAAACTCCTAATTTCTCCCAATTGAGTTCATCTCTTTTTTTTACTGATTCTGCTCTATCCATTATTTAGATTTTTCAATTGGAAAAGATACTGTTGTATGAAATTATTAAACATCTTCTGTGGTTCTCTTGATTCTTTTGTGAATTCAAAATTCATTCTTTTGATTTTATCTTTAAAGCAAATCACCTTTAGAAAATAATATTCATCGGTAAGATAAAAAATTTAATATTTGTTATTTGGCGTAACTAGTTTTGTATTGCACTTCATCAATTACAATTTTATTGATGATTTCTTTCATGAATTCAGAGGTGCCACTAAATATAGGTAAGCCATTTAGCAGATTTAATTGGCTTTTTGGATTTGCCTCCATGTCATATCTTATGTTGTAACTTTAGCAATTGGATTCAAAAAGAAAACAAACCTTTAAAGTAATAATAATTATTTAGTCAAAGGTATATTATCATTATTTACGATGTATTTAAAAACGAGATCATTTGTTCTAACTATGAATGCAGCAGAATCGTCAATTGCGCACCACTGTTATGTCAAATGTTCTATATAGATTAGATAATCAAAGAAGATTCGGACACTTCTATGTCGATAAAATCAGGTTGCTCGTGAACTATGTCTTGCCACATCGGCTGAAAACTAAAATAACCTGCTAGAGGAAAACTGACTTCATCATTTCTAGTATTCAATGCAACTTCATCACTAATTAAAATTGGCTTTTTATCTATTGCTTCTGCTAATAGTTGTGATTGGCACGAGCGCTCCATAGTAACGAACCAAAAGATGCATTCTACGATGCTGTGACCTACTGTTAGCATGCCATGGTTTTGAAGAATGACAGCTTTTTTATCACCTAGAGCTTGCCCAATTCTATCTCCTTAACTTAAATCTCCTACGACCCCAGTATAATCATCATATAGACCATGGTCTATATGATGATTATACATGAATCCTGAGTCAAGGGGTCTAGTAATTTGCCAAAAGCTGACCAAGTCTTGGCATACACGGAATGTGTATGCGCTGCAGCTATCACATCTGGTCTCGCTTTATGGATGGCGGCATGTATTGCAAATGCGACCTTTTTTAAAGCAGAATGTTTGCAAGCAATTATTTCACCTTTTTCATTCACTAGAATAAGGTCAGACATTTTTATGCGCTTGAATGAAAGACCAAATGGGTTGACCCAAAAGCAATCGGTATGCTCTGGGTCTCGACAGGTGATATGTCCGGCTACCCCTTCTGAAAAGCCGAATTTTCCACAAATGCGATAATCGCCTGCGAGTATTTTTTTTAGGTAATGTCTTTGCTCCTCAACACTTTGAAATGTAGGATAGGATATCATTTTTTCAATACCAGGTGGATTCATTACAGCCATTGTTAAAATTTTATTTTGATTATATAATTATA
>CAYWOZ010000269.1:0-4022 GCA_964458675.1 uncultured Saprospiraceae bacterium | reverse complement strand
TCATCCATACTAAGCCTAAGATAAAACAAAAATTCATTATTACAATGAGTAAAAGTTGAACCTTTTGTAAGATTAAAAATGGATTCGCTGCAATCGAAAAATAAAATCTAGATAATTTAATCGGCAAATACCCTACATAGAAAAGTAGTAAGCCAATACTTATCCAAAACATAAGATCTTGTTTGATTGTTAGCGTTTTGGAGTTATTCAATATAGATAAAAAATATATGACAGGAAATATTATCATATTTAGTCCACCAACTATGTAGGATATTTGATGACTATCATGCAAGATACTAACACAAAAACAATTTGCTACTACGGATATCAAATAGGCTATTGTACAGATCTTAACTATTTCTTTATACTTATTATCTGGAATATGCCTAAAAAATATGTAGCTGTATCCGCAAAATGTAATTATTGAAAGTAGATTGTAAATTAGTGGTCTCCAATCACTGCTTATGAGCATCCCAGCACCAAATTCAACTAAAAAAATTAATACTAGAATTATTGGAAAAACATAGAGATACTTATATGAGAGTTTCCTCCAGTACACTAAAGCAATAAAAGCTGCTATTCCCTCTGATAGAACAGCAGCATTAATATTGATTTCGCTCCAAATTGAACTCATAGATTTGAATACTCTAGGTTAAAATTATTTTTTATTGTACTTAATATGGTGGCGGTACTAGATTAGCCTCATTCATAGCTAAGCTGTCTAGGTTTGCATTACCACTAAGGTCATTTGCAAGCAAGACTGGCGTATTAGTTCCGCGAGCTAATGAGAAAGGTACCGTATCAGCTCCGTTTTGTAAAGTTGGAATAAGGAAAGGGGAGTTGTGTCTAGAAAAAGAATCGTCATTCTTTACTGGTACAGCTTTCCCAGAAGCCTGTTTAGGATTTTTGGTGTAGGTACCGAAGTAAAATCTCACACCTTGAATTCCATCACTGCCTGGGTTAGCGGTTTTTATGGCATTATGAATTTTAGTTAATTGGTTTGCGTATGCTATAAAGTCATCATATTTCCACTCTCCATAACGAGTAGCTTCAAAGTTAGGATTCGCGTCTTGTTTTGCTCTCTCATGGTTGTTTATAATTGGGACTCTTTCACTGGCATAAGTGTCAAACATTTGCTTGGCATCAATAATTGGAATAATTGGCATAATTAGTTTGTTTTAATTGTTTAAAAAAGGTTTCTAACACATTGAAAATAATAAATTAATTAAGCATTTATACCTGTTCCTTTTTCGCCAATTTGTACTGAAACTTCTAAGTTACACATTATCAGGGAAATACTTCAAAGGTCTTCAATAATTAAAGGTTGTAACACTGAACTATTAGGGGTGAATACCCCTAGTCTTTTTCCAACAATATGCAGCAATTTTAATAAGCCAACTAATAAAGCTAAGGCCCGAAAAAATATTTTATTCTAATCTTATCGCGGAGGCAAACAGCCGTAGCTCGGCGCAGCGGAGCGAGCAGGATAAAGGATGGAAGTGGCATCCGGCGGGTGGGGAAGTGTAGAGACGCCGATTCATCGCGTCTCCTTAGGCATGGATACAGCGTACAGCCTGGTCTCGGCGAAGCTCGAGATAGCCCCTCCAATTTCACATACACAATACCCTAAAAAGTATACGTCAAATTAGCCTTCAGAAAGAAAGGTACACCAGGGGTGAAATGTAGTTCCTCCACTGGCGCTTTTTCAGTACTCAATCTTGACTCCGTGGCAAACTGAGCCTCATTCCATTCTGTGTCCAATAAATTCTCAACCGAAATTCCTAAGTTGAAATGATGGAATGCATAATTTGCATTTGCGTCCAGAACAAAATAGCCCAAAGCTTGAATACTGTTGTCTTCATTTGCAGGTCTGTCTGTGATATATCTGTAACGAATACCTCCAGAAAATCCATTTAGATTTTTGAAAGTAAATCCGCCAGCGGCCATGAAATCGACAGCAAGGGGGATAAAGTTTTCACCATCTTCTTCATCAAAAGCAATTGGGTCCGTATAGGTCAAGTCGGTATTCAAATAAAAATGATCTCCCAATTGATAGCGAATGCTTAAATCTATCCCTTGCCTTCTTGTCCGACCACTCGGCTCTACAATACCTGTATCGCCCACGTAAACAAATTCTTGCTCTAGGAATAGATACCATAGCGCAGCGTTTATAATCAAGCCCTTTACTGGTTTATAAATAAGACCGAAGTCTGTCCCGTAAGCTAATGGGAGCTCAACATCAGCGTCGCCATCAATAACTACACGACTATCATTGGAGTGAAAACCAACACCAGATTTGAGATAATATTGTAGGCGACTATTAGGATTATATATTATATTGAATTTGGGTAAGGCCAGTATTTTATCTATAGCTTGGATATCAAAAACAGTAGAAAGCCTATTGGTATAATTAAAGTTAAAATATTCCAACCGTACCCCTGCATTGAAGAGCCATCTATTTATACTAAAGTCAGCATTGGCAGAAAGGTAGAAATTGGTTTCGTCTACATCCCCAAGACTCAGGGTGTTTAAAGTAGTTCTTCTATTAGCTGTATTTGACAATTCGATATTATCGACATCATCATATCGAAATCCAAGGTTATAGCTAAGCTCTAAGTCATTATCGGATTTTACAGAGTGTGTATTAAACAAAGTCGTATTTATTCCGAAAATATCTCTATTTTCAAATTGTCTTATCTGATCTCCATTGATTGGATCTTCTAAGAAAAAAGTAAAGTTGGAAAATAATTCGAAATTGTAATTGCTGTAAAAGACACTGGTCTTGACAAATTTATTTTCTCCAAGATTCTTAGTGTAGTTAGCCGCAATATTAGTTCTATTGGTATTCCCACCTTCGGTATCGTCAACAGCACCAAACCTAGTGATTTGGCCAGCGTCTACCAATCGTTGAGGAATTTGTCCAGAGGCGTCCCATCTACTTTGCATTCTTGAAACCAAAATTGAAAATAAATCATCCGACTCGGATCGTATACTATACTTACCCATCAGATTGATTCTGTTAAAATTTTGAGAAGACTCAAAAGGGCCTTCAGACTGTTGGAGTTCGGTTGCAATATATGCAGACTTGTTTTTGTCTGATTCTAGTAAGTTGAACAAACCCAACACTCTACCGGTATCAAAACTACCTAGCTCCAATTTCACAGAACTATTATCTATTTTATCTTTGGTTTTAAAATTGACATAACCCGCGGTATTAAAGTTTCCAATATCTGAATAGTAAGGCCCTTTTCCAAAATCAATATTATCAATTGTTTCAGGAATGATAAAATGTAAATCAGAATAGCCTTGTCCATGGGCGTGAGAAACCATGTTGACTGGAATGCCATCTACGTTCAAGGTGATATCTGTTCCGTGGTCGATATCGAATCCTCTAAGAAAGATCTGCTCTGCTTTACCTCCACCTGCATGCTGACCAATCAAAAGGCCAGGCACTTTTCTTAGCACTTCTTGAGAGGAGCTTACAGGATTGACTTCTAAATCAATTGTAGAAATTGTATTGATAGATTTTACGGAATTGATGATTGTTACTTCACCAATATCAAAGGGTTTTGGTTTTAGATGAATAGCCAATTTTTCATCAAAATTATTGGCTTGAATTATTTGTACGTAGTCTTCATATCCCAAATACTCAAATCGGAGCGTGTCTCCAGAGGAAAGACCTGCAATTGTAAATTTGCCAGCTTCATCGGTTTGCGTTTGCTTGCTACCACTGTGTGCGATAACATATTCGATAGGCAACCTTGTTGAATTGTCTATAACATTGCCTACTACTTCTTGTGCAGATATTGATATACAAAATATCAAATAGCTGCATACTAGTGCAACTAAAATTTTCATATAATATAGATAATTATGCTGAGCTTATTTTGTAAATAATTGCTCAGCATGAATTCAAAAAATACTTTTAGGGCACCTCTATTAACCTCTGAAAGAATGTAAATTTCATTTAGCGCGTGAACTACAAGGCGCGCAGAGGCCCGCCTGGATGACCTGTCGGACAG
>CAYWOZ010000268.1:0-4170 GCA_964458675.1 uncultured Saprospiraceae bacterium | reverse complement strand
AAAAAATTTACAATTTTTGTTTACATCTTGAATGGGGTTAATAGAGGTGCCCTTAAGTTGAGTATAAGCTTTTTCCTATGAATAAGATTTGGTTTTTTGTGGTGATACTCATCCTTCTTTTCGCCATTTATGGTACTTGGGGATTAGCTTTGCACGATTACAAAGTGAAAGACGTATGTCCCAAAATTCTCGGCATTCCAGCATGCTATATAGTTTTAGTTTGTTTTTCAGGTGCTCTTCTTTCACATCTGATATCATTTGATAAGGCAAACTTAGCCTATTTTGGATTCGTAGGATTAGTGACTCTGATAGCCATTACGGGAACGATGGGGGAGTTGACTGGTATGATGAAATGTCCGAGAACTTCAGGCGGCATTCCTATGTGTTGTATTTCTTTTGGGATATGTACCAGTATTTTATTGGCAAAATTTCTAGAAATGAAAGCTTTACAGTAGATTAATTTTTCCCTGTGCTATAGTTTTGTCTAACATATCTTCATATCTCAATTCCATTTTCTCTTTCGTCTTTACTATTGAAGTAATACTTGTAGTCCTTACAATATCATTATAGTTCATAACAACATCAAATTGAGTGTTACCCTCCCCCGCATGCTTATGAAAATCAAGCACGCTACTTTGATTTGGCGCAACATTTTTGTCTTTCCAATCGGAAAACCATGCCTGCCTTTTAACTTGCCACTCCTCTGCGTATAAAGTACAAGAAGCCCAGAGATGAGCAGATGCAGTGTCTAATTTTTTAATATGCCTCTTGACTTCATCCCATCTCAATTCATACAGATTACCATCGTCAAAAATAATCATAGTAAAAGGTTCCATTCCCTCAAAATCAAAAAAGTGAAAAAAGTGAATAGCATTTTTATGCGAAAAAAAATCAAGCGCCATTATTCCTCGGCTTAACCTATAAGGAGGCCTATGTTTGTGTTTAATAAAAGCTCCGTTTAAGATGCAAACCAATTGATTTGAATTGGCCACAGCAATCCATGTCCCATTGGCTTTAGCATCTCTCGGGAATAGTACCTTTTTGCCTCCAATTTTTTCTGTAGCCAATTCTGTTGCAGACCTTTTTGGAGCCTCATCTCTATTAGAGGTAAATATAAAATTTCCTTTTTCTGCAGGAACAAAAGTAACAGTACACATGTGAGCTTATGATTTAGGATAAACTAAAATCTATAGGTAAAATTTGCACCAAGCAAAAGTATAAGACCTTGTCCTACTTCTGCTCCGTCAGTAATTATATTTATCTCCGCGCCCGCAGCTACAGTGGGTGTCAATGCAAAGTGCTCATGAAATAGCCAGTGATATCCAAAAACTGCAGTGGGTTGAAGAACAAACACATCTGAAACACCTTCTGCTATGGGTTCTTCCGTATTGGGGTCTAAATCTATCCAATCTATTACATTATTCCATAGATCAACTCGTGCGCCAATAAACCATTTGCTATGTGTGTCTTTGAAATAATATCGATACCCTAAAGATCCTCCAAATCCCCCCCCAATCTCAGAGTCGTGTACCCCAAAGTCCAAATGGTCAAGTCCATTGTATCCAATTCTAGTATCAATTGCGTGATGCCGCTTAAGACTAAATTCTGCTCTCAGGGCAATAAGTACTCCTGTAGGATACTTTTGAAAATCTGCACCAATTTCAACTATTCGTGCTGAAGATTCTTGTCCATTTGCTAAAGATGTTCCTAATAGAAAAAAAAGAATGATGAATATTTTATGCATTACTCATTATGTTATCCGCAGATTATTAGATAGTGCCTTTCGCTCAAATATAAAAGGGATTGCCTAATAAACGTTAATAATGCGATAAATACGCATATAAAATTAAAAAGCTTTCATAAAATCGACATATAGCGACTTTGACTACTTTTCTTATCAGAGAAATTATTACCTTCGATTTAGCAATCTGTGCAAATATGAATTTAGTTAAAGAGTCAATTTCGGTTCTAAATGACTCAATATTATACTTAGAACAACTATCTAAAGAAGAATATATTCAAGAAATTGAATTGATGTCCAATTCCACTATTGGGCAACATACCCGTCATTTTATTGAATTTTTTCAGTGTCTGATTGCTCAAGAGCAAAATCAAACTATTAACTACTGCCTAAGGGAAAGGGACTTGAATATTCAGCAAAATCCGGCAATAGCTATTCAAGCCATAAATGAAATCAACACTCAGTTAGAGGGCTTAGATCTAGATGCTGCCGTTCTGTTATTTACTTCTAAGGAGTCTACAGAGAGTATCCCTTCTACAGTGGCTCGAGAACTTAGCTACAACATTGAACATTGTATTCACCATTTGGCTTTAATTAAGATAGGACTTAAAATATTAAGACCCGATATCAAATTGCCATCATCATTTGGTGTAGCAGCTTCTACTATAAGACACCGAAAAGCTGTCACTTCTTAGATATCATGTGGAAGAAATTTAAACAATCTTCTTTCTTTGTCAAGTGGAGCAATTGGGAATTCTACCCAATGTACATCGCAAACATTCCAACAGTCATTTTCTGGTTGTATTTTGGCATTCGATCCAGATCTCTTTTTTTCTTCAGCGCAGTGAATCCAGTTATAGAAACGGGTGGCGTAATGGGGGAGTCCAAAATCAATATCTTTAACCGACTTCCCAAGGAAACGATTCCTAATACCATTCTTATCCATCGTGAAAATAAAAGAATTGAGGATATATTAAACAGAATCAAAGAAGCGGGTATTGTCTTTCCTTTGATTGCAAAACCCGACGTTGGAGAAAGGGGTTTTTTAGTAGAAAAAATTTCATCCCCAAACGAGCTTAACCAATATCTCGATAAAATAACAGTTGATTTTCTAATTCAAGATTTCATTGCTTATCCTATAGAAGTTAGTATTCTGTATCATAGGTATCCAGATGCTATAAAAGGTAAGATTACTTCAGTATGCATAAAAAGGACATTGCATGTCACTGGAGATGGAAGTTCGAATGTGGAAGCTTTGATGCAGGATTATCCAAGAGCGCGCTTTCAAATAGGTCGTTTTAAGGTAGATTACCCAGAGCTGTTAAGTTCTATTCCAAGGAAGGGAGAAGAGTTAGAATTAGAGCCTATCGGTAACCACTGCAGAGGAACTACCTTTTTGAACGGAAACCATCATATTGATAAGACTTTGGAGAAAGTATTCGATGACATTGCGATGCAGATGGATGGTATACACTATGGTAGATTTGATATGAAATGTCAAAGCATGGAATTGCTCAAACAAGGTAAAGATTTTAAAATCTTAGAATTTAACGGGATAGCAAGTGAGCCGGCACACATCTATGATCCGTCTTATTCTACCTGGCAAGCGTATAAAGACATATTCCAACATTGGAAAATAATTTTTCAATTAAGTAAAGTGCAGCGTAAGAAAGGAATCGAAGCTATGTCCTTATCAGAAGCGTATAATAGTATACGCACCTATATGCAATATATGAAAATGGCAAAAAATCAGGCTTAATTTGGAAATCTTTGGAGTAGACTTAACTGTTTAAAGATAAAATGGATTTACTTTATTACTTTTTTGTTTCTCTTGGAATAAGTTTTTTAGGCTCCATACCTATTGGACTCATTAGCTTAACCATTGTACAAAGGACCATTGAAAAAGGAAAAAAATCAGGTTTTATGATTGCAGCTGGAGCGACCATCATGGAGTTTGTATATACTTTTATTGCACTTAAGAGCCTCGACCTGTTTACTGAAAATTTAGACTTAGGCAATTACATAAAAATAATTTCTACTGTTATATTTTTCATAATAGGTGCATATTATTTTTTCAAGCAGCCGAGTGAAGTCTCACAGCCTGAGACCAAATATGACTATTTTGATTTTTTAAGAGGATTTGTGGTTGGCTTTATGAATGTGTTAATTGTACCTTTTTGGATATTCATCGGCGTTTGGCTACAAACTAACGGAATGGAATTCGTTGACAATGGATGTATTTCTGTTTTTTCCTTAGGCTCCGCGCTAGGAGCCTTGCTAGCTTTCATTAGCTATATTTGGTTTAGCGGACTTATCGAAGGACGCCTCCTAAAAATCAAAAAATACACCAATAAGATTTTTGGATTGCTGTTTTTCGGACTAGGTATTTACCAGCTTTTTCAGATAATGTAAGAGCAAGCACTATAATG
>CAYWOZ010000267.1:0-4231 GCA_964458675.1 uncultured Saprospiraceae bacterium | reverse complement strand
TTTCATCTATATCTCATGCCTTTGGTAAAGAGTTAGCCAATCAAGGGGCAAGGGTATTTTATATAGGCCATCCGTTTACGTATAAATACCTATTATCCTCAGAAAGCCGCAGCCAGTTAAATGAAGGCATGTCTGGCGCTTTCAACCTGACAGAAGAAAAATTAGATGGCGTTTCTCCCAATTTCCATTCTCTAATTCCACCTTTGGTAATGCCGATTAATTGGATGCCATCTGGTAAGTTGTATGAATACTTTTTGAAGAGAAATGAAAATCAAATTCGAAAAAGCATAGATGGAATAATAGAAAAATACGACATCAAGGAATATGTATTAATCAATTGTTTTGATCCATTCTTCCCAGATGTTGCTTCTAAGAAATTGCCACCATTGGTCAACATATATCAATGCGTAGATGATATTTCTCAAAACGCTTATACCCTAAAACACGGTGTAGAATTAGAAAAGAGGTTAGCAAGAGAAGCAGAATTAGTATTGGTTACAAGTACCAATCTAAAGAAGATTATGTCTGAGTTTAATTCCAATATTGAAATACTTCATAATGCTGCTGACGTGGATAATTTTAGCAGAGCCATGACAGATACTTTTGAAAGACCAGCAGAGATTGCTGATGTCAAAGGCGATATTATAGGTTTTACGGGGGCATTGGACCCGGTGCGGATCAATTATGATTTGCTAACCGCTATTGCGGACGCTTATCCTAATAAGACTTTATTACTTGTTGGACCCTATCAGCAAGATTTAGTAGAAAAATCTGGATTAACCGAAAGAAAGAATATCATCCTTACTGGGTCTAAGCATATTTCTAATTTGCCTCAGTATGTACACTTCATGGACACATTAATAATTCCTTTTTATTGTAATCAATTGACTAAGAGTATTTACCCTTTGAAAATAAATGAATATCTTGCTTCTGGAAGATCGGTAATATCCACTAATTTTTCAGTTGATATTCTCGGATTCAAGGATGTTATTCATCTAGTAGATAGCAATCAAGCATTTATTGATTGTATTCCTGCTGCTATAGAGGGTAAAAATCCAACCGCAATTGCCCAAAGAGTCGCAGTGGCAAAGACCAATACATGGGAAAAACGCGTTCATCAATTTTGGAATATCATTAATGAACAGATAAGTCCTCAAGAAAGCAAGCAAAGCGAAAAAAATACATTAGCATTAAAGAAAAGTAGCAAGATAGATGAGCTTTCTTAGAAATAAGATAAATACAAGCCCAGGGTTCAAGAAATTTGCGCATCGGTTATTGGTGCCAAAAGATGACTACCGTCCGAGATGGTGGGTACGTAAAATATTCAATCCGCTCTTTGTTATAAAGAAAGGAAAGGGAGCCTCTATCAGATCTACTGCTAGAATGGATATTCTCCCAAAATACCTTATGTACCTAGGAAATTATGCCATTATTGAAGACTATGCGGTCGTCAATAATGTATTAGGCGATGTAGTATTAGGAAATAATGCGCTCGTAGGACTTCGATGCACCGTCATAGGACCAGTTGAAATAGGGAACGATGTTCTGTTGGCTCAAAATATAGTGCTTTCAGGACAGAATCATGGCTATGAAGATATTTCCAAGTCTATCAGAGAACAAAAAAGCATTACCAAAAAGATTACCATTAAAGATCGTGCGTGGATAGGAGCCAATGCAGTAGTAGTGGCTGGTATTACTATCGGTACGCATAGTATAGTGGCTGCTGGATCCGTAGTCACCAAAGATGTTCCTGATTTTACCATTGTAGGAGGTAACCCTGCTAAAATATTAAAGCAGTACAACGGAGACACCAAAGAGTGGGAGAGAGTCAAGAAAGGCTTCGTAGAAAAGACAGTTTAAATTATGTGAATCAATTGGTTATTAACAATTCATTAAAATAAGAGTCTGTTTTAACAATATTGTTAATCTGTGATTTAACGTTTAATTAGCTAAGCATTGTTAGATGAAAAATATTTAAATGAACGACAAAGATAAATTTGAACTAACACAACGAGAAAAACTTATAGAGTTTCTAGGATACTTACTTCCAGCGCTACTACTCATCGCACTATTCGCCAAAATTGTAATTTTTTAAAATTTTACTCTGATGTCGCATGTAGCTGCCTTCTCTGAATGGATCCGTACTAAAGTCATTGTGGAAAAATTGAATAATCCACTTGGATTCCTATTGATAATAGGGGTAACTGCTTTGATTGGTCTTACCATCGGATTTCTTGGCATAAAGATGGGAGTATTGCTTTTTGCTGCTATTGTTGGATTACCTTTAATGATTTGGATGTTCATGAATGAACAAGTAGGCTTAGCAACATGCCTAGTCATTGGATTCTTAATACAATTAAGCTATAAATTTGGAGATTACCCCGTAGGTACCTTATTAGATGGCTTGACCATGTTCTTAGTGGTTAGTATTCTAGTAAAGCAAATCCAAAAACCAGACTGGAATTTTGCAAAGAGTCCTATTAGCTATTACATCCTTGGATGGATGGCCTATAGTTTCATACAGATATTGAACCCTATGGCACAATCAGTATTAGCGTGGGTGTATACGGTGCGCTCAATGACTTTGCTGATTTTGTTATACTTTGTTTGTTGTTACTCTTTTAGTTCCTTACAACGAATCAAGTGGACACTAAAGTTCACCATTGCGCTTACATTGGGAGCTGCATTATATGGACTCAAGCAGGAATGGTTTGGTTTAGAATCTTGGGAACGCGCTTGGTTATATGCGGATCCGCTTCGGGCAGAATTAATAGTACAATGGGGTAGAGAAAGAGTCTTTTCTATCTTCTCAGATCCGACTACATTTGGAATATTGATGGCCTATATGGCGGTCTTTTGTATAGTGCTGGGTTTAGGCGCATTCAAAAACTGGCAGCGAGTGGTACTCATTGGTTCAGCCGCTGCTATGATTTTATCTATGGCATATGGAGGATCTCGCACACCCGTGGTTTTGATTCCAGCGGGTTTAGCCTTTTATGTTATATTGACCTTGCAGACTAGAGTGATGCTTATCACTGGAGTATTTTTTATGTTCGGTACCGCCGCCATGATGAAGGGGACATCCAATCCTGTCATGCTTAGGATTCAATCTGCTTTTAATCCTTCAGAAGATGCTTCTTTTGAAGTGCGCGAAAAAAGTCAAGAGATGATCAAGCCCTTTATTCAAAAGCATCCTTTTGGAGCAGGTATGGGTACTACAGGAATCTGGGGGCGTCGTTTTTCACCCAATCATTGGTTAGCAGATTTTCCACCAGATAGTGGATATGTGCGCATAGCGGTAGAGATGGGCTGGATAGGTTTGATTCTATACATGGCATTGCTTTTTAAGATTCAGCAACAGGGTGTCTACTATTATGTGCGGGTTAGAGACCCACAAATCAAGACGCTCTACTTAGGCTTAAATATCATCGTCTTTTTGTTAATTGTGGCTAGCTTTCCGCAAGAAATTATAATCTTGTTGCCTACCAGTATTATCTTTTATATCACTGCTGCAGCTATAGTACGGCTCAAAGATTTTGACCCTGCCTTTAATGAAGAGATTGCAGCGGCGGAAGCAGAAGCTCAAGCTTTAAATGAACAAACTGAACTCGCTTCAGCTGAAAAATAAATTACTACACAATATCACACTATTATGAACCGAAGCACACACAATATACTCTTTCTGTTTCTAGGATTCTTTTTATCTTCTGCGACCATTCAAGCGCAGTCTGTCAATGCAGATACCTTGATTCACCCTTTGACAACCAAGGGGCAGTCGTTTGAGAATTACTTGACGAGCCTTGCTTGGAATAATAATCCTGCCTACAAAGTCTTTGCTAGTGAACTAAAAATTGCGCAAACTGAAGTACAGATTGCGAAAAGAGCATGGGCAGATGACTGGAATATTACCCTGAACTTGAATGAGAATAATCTAAACACCTCTACTGAAGGAGGTGATCCGGTCGAACTTTCGCAAACCACTAGAGATGTATTTATAGGACAAGGCACAGAGGAGGTAATTCCAATTTTGGAAAATTCAGGTCAAGCCATTAACGTCAACAACTTCCCTAGATACAACTTTGGATTGACGCTCAACCTTGGTAGTCTTTTGACTAGAGGAAAAGAAGTAGAGATTGCGGAAGAAAGACTCAAGATAGAACAGTTTGGAGAAGACCAAGGCAAGTTTGAAGTGCGTGCAGAAGTGTACCAAGCCTATGCGGAATATCTCCAA
>CAYWOZ010000266.1:0-4233 GCA_964458675.1 uncultured Saprospiraceae bacterium | reverse complement strand
TCCACTGATAATCAGGCACGCCGACTAGTAGTCGCACAGGCATCACTGAATTTCGAAAAGAAAAAATCTAATCCAAAAAAGTTCATTTTTGGCAATCTGCTACTTTTCGGAGTGGACTCAATGTTAATAGACAAATGAGATTCTTTTACCTCTTACTTGCAGCTCAAGACAGAGTAAATAGAGACTCATGCCAACTATTGACCTAAAAAAGTGTTATTTTTGTACTAAATAGATTTAAAATTATGGAGCAGAAAGTAGCTAAAAGCCCAATCATGTTGTACTTCGAGGATACACCAAATCCTGAATCACTGAAGTTCGTGACGAATCGTATGTTATGGAGAGGTACAGCGGATTTTAAGGAAAGAGCCTTAGCAGAAGAGTGGTCACCCATCGCTACTAAGCTGTTTGAACAGCCATACTGCAAAGGGGTATATATCTCAAACAACTTTGTGACAGTTACAAAGGAATTCAACTATGAGTGGGAAGATCTTAAATACAAACTCAAAGAACTCATCAAAGAATACATAGAAGCTGATGGTGTAATCATAAAAGATGGGTTTCAAGAGGCGATGGATAAGATAGAAGCGGAACGTGGGGAGAGTTATAAGTACTCTGCTGCAGATGCAGATATCGTCAAGAAGATTAAAGAACTGATCGAAACGTATGTGAAGCCGGCTGTCGAGATGGATGGTGGTAATATCGCGTTTAAGCATTTTGATAAAGGGATAGTTACTGTGATTCTACAAGGGTCATGCAGTGGATGTCCTTCTTCTACGGTAACCCTTAAGGCGGGTATCGAAGGGATGCTAAAGCGTATGGTGCCAGAAGTGGAAGAAGTAGTTGCTGAAATGGGTTAAGCCAAAAATAATATATGAATACATCTCAACTAGAAGATATATGTAAACGTGCCTGTGAAGTTGTAAAAATCGCAGGCACTTTTATTTTGGAACAGGCAGGCAAGGTCGGTGTCGAACAGATAGAGACGAAAGCACACAATAGTTTAGTAAGCTATGTCGATAAAGAATCCGAAAAAATATTAGTAAAAGGGCTTGGAGAAATTTTGCCCAATGCGAGTTTCTTGACCGAAGAAGAAACGGTCGTACAGAATGCAAGTCCACTGCGTTGGATTATCGATCCATTGGATGGGACAACCAATTTCTTGCATCAGCTGCCCTGCTATAATATAAGCGTAGCACTAGAGGTAGACGAAGTGTTGTCTGTCGGAATAGTTTTGGACGTGCAGACCAAAGAGCTCTTTTGTGCATGGACAGATGGGGGTGCTTTTCTCAATGGTCAACCTATCCGTGTACGCCAAAATATAAGCTTGGCAGATAGCTTGGTGAGTACTGGATTTCCGTATTATGATTATGGGATGACCGATCAGTATCTAGCCACACTCAAAATCCTAATGCAGCGGTGCAGAGGTATCCGTCGGGTCGGTGCAGCAGCCATTGATCTGGCTTATGTGGCAGCCGGGCGCTATGATTCCTTTTTTGAATATAGCCTACAACCTTATGATGTGGCAGCGGGTATAGTTCTGGTGTGTGAAGCGGGTGGCCGTATCAATGATTTTCAAGGCCACAAAAACTATCTACACGGCAAGCAAATAGTGGCCAGTAGTCCAGATATACATGAAGAAATGCTAGGAATATTACTAGATAATTTTTGATTTAACACGCCGCTAGTCCCTGCAGTCCACCCTTTTATCGAAAAAAGTAAGCCCAAGTATATAATAATTCGGATATTCACGTAGGATGAAATTAATCGAAAACATCAGAGCTGCGCTCACCGCAGTACGCTCTAATTTACTCCGGTCTGTATTGACCTTGATGATTATTGCCTTCGGGATTACCGCCCTGGTGGGAATCTTGACTTCTTTTGATAGCCTTTTGTTTTCACTCAATGATAATTTTAGTCGTCTAGGCGCAAATTCCTTTTCTATCAAGCCTGCTCGAGAGAATGGTGTACGTAGAGGTAGAGGTCGTGCCCTCAGAGGAGATCCTATTAGTTTTGATCAAGCCATGACTTTCAAGGAGAAGTATAATTTCAATGCCAAGGTTTCTATTTCTTATTTCTGCACTTCTATCGCTACTATCAAGGCAGGAGACGAAGAAACGAATCCGAATATTAGGGTTATTGGTGTGGACGAAAATAATTTTGAACTCAATGGCTCTAAGATTTTTAAAGGAAGAAATTTTCAAAGAACGGAAGCCGAGCAAAACAAATACGTAGCTGTTTTGGGAAGCGGCATCGTCAAAAAATTATTCAAGACAGCCGACAAGGCACTCAATAAATTTATAAGTATTAGTGGGCGTCGCTTCAAAGTCATAGGTACCTTAGAAGAAAAGGGGTCCACTATGGGCCAGAGTGAAGATGATAATGTTTTCATTTCTGTCTTTACGGCAAAGAATATTTACGCTTCATCGAGATCCAATTTTGGCCTTGATGTAGGGGTGGCTAATGCAATTGATTTGGATGAAGGAGAAGGTACAGCCATCGGACTTTTCAGAAATATCCGAAGACAAAGGCTTGGTGAAGAAAATGATTTTGAAATCAGGAAAAGCGACAATCTCATGTCCATCTTGAAGGAGAATACAGCAAGTATTAGATTCGCGACGATTGGAATCGGAATGATCACCATGCTCGGTGCCTCTATAGGATTGATGAATATCATGCTTGTTTCGGTAACGGAGCGTACGCGTGAGATTGGAATACTTAAAGCTGTAGGCGCTACGAGCCGCAATATCATGATTCAGTTTTTGACGGAAGCGATCGTAATCTGCCAGTTGGGAGGTTTAGTAGGTATCTTGATGGGGGTTTCGATTGGATTTGCCTTGACCAAATTGGTCTTCGATGGCGCCTTCAATATTCCCTGGCTATGGATCTTCAGTGGGATATTTGTTTGCTTTGTGGTCGGCCTGATCTCTGGTATATATCCTGCCATGAAAGCGGCACGTCTAGATCCTATCGAAAGCCTTCGGTACGAGTAAGCGAATTATATTTCATTTGTTATTAATTTTTGAGGGAGCATCGCCATTCCGATGAAAAATCGGAAGGCGTCGGGCTCATCCGTTATATCCTTGCTTTGCACATGTGGAGACGCGAGAGACGCGATAAATTGGCGTCTCTACAAGCCTGCGCGCCAGATGTCACTTCTATCCCTTGCTTCTACGCGGCTCCGCCTTGTCGTGCTTTGATGCCTGCGGCATGTCGCGAAACTCATGTAATAAGTTTTGTAATCCCGTTTTTTTGCGGGGTTGCAAATGGCCTGTCAGGCTTCCAAAAGATTAAATTCTAAAGTTTAAACCAAGCATAATTTGATATTGAGGCCTAATGAAATCAGCATTTACACCTTCTTCAACAATTTTTTGACTTTTCGTTAAAATAGGATTTAATACCCTTTCTCTTTTCCATCCTATATCCAAAAGAGTAGCTTTAGTGGAAAAAGTTATCATAAGTCGATCCAATAGTCGCCAATTATATCCAGCTCTAGCACCTAGGCCTATGCAAAAGCAATCTATTGCAATTGGGAAAGCAGTAGTAACTGCAGGGATATTTCCATCTCGATTATAGAGAATAGAGCCAGTGGGGCCAACAAAGAGTCCTTTTGTGATATCATTATTATTCAAGGCATACATCCTGCTATAAATTAATTCAACTGTAGTTCTGTTTCTGTCTAGTCCCCTTGTGATTATTGTGTCCATGTTGGTAACAATAAATTCTACAAACCCTTCTGTAAAGCTAAATCCTTCTACTTCAATTCCGTGTAATTGATTACCCTTGACTTTACTCCATCCAAAATTCAGTACATTAAATCCATTATAATTTAATTCAGACTCATCGGTTTTAAAATCTGAAATAAAGCCGCCTCGAACATGGAGAATGTGTTCAGATTTTTTATTCTTTTTCCTCTGTCCATGAAGTGGCAAAAAGAAAAGGATGGAAAATGCAAGTATTAAGTACCTCATAGACTAGTTTTTATAAGTAGCTAAGTTACATTTTTCTGTTAATAGCTAGAAAATTAGAGAAATCTGTGAAATGCTAAAATTGCAAACAGGCACTGAGATTGGCTACCTTTGCGTTATAATATCAGGGCGTTGCTAACAAGAATATCCTCTTGCAAGAAGAATAGGCATGTAAACTGAAAAATATGCTATTTTTGCGCTCTAAGAAATCACACATGCAACAAAGAGACAATCTATTATCCTTAGTCCAATCTATCTTTAGACGGAA
>CAYWOZ010000265.1:0-4254 GCA_964458675.1 uncultured Saprospiraceae bacterium | reverse complement strand
TAGGAGATACTATTACTCTATCAGATGGAGGAGGAGAAATAAGTATTGCAGATGCGGATGCAGATATAACAAATGAGCTTCAAACAATAAGTATAGTAGGAGATACTATTACTTTATCTGATGGAGGAGGAGAAATAAGTATTGCAGATGCAGATGCAGATATAACAAATGAGCTTCAAACTATAAGTATAGTAGGAGATACTATTACTCTTTCTGATGGAGGAGGGAAAATAAGTATTGCAGATGCGGATGCAGATATCACAAATGAAGTCATTAGTAGTACTAGCTTTGATGAAAACACGGATACTCTTACCATTGTAGAGGGGGGGCAAAGCATAAAAGTAGATTTATCTCATCTTGGAGATACTTGGTTAAATGATATTACTGATTTTCCTGCAGCTACAATAGATACAGCTATTTATAAAGATGGGTCGATTGGTATTGGGGATTTTTCTACAGATAATGCAGCTCACGAATTACATGTAAGAGGAGTATCTAGAACAGAGGACACGTTACAAGTTTCAACAATTGATTTGATTCCAACTAGTACAGGCGAAACTCGGATAGAAGCTACTGGTACAGGCACTAGCGATTTTGTAATTGAAACAGATGGAAGCACTCATACCTTTGCAGGAGATGGTCAAGTTACACATGATGAATATGGCCAAGATAATTTTGTTTCTGAAGATCAAGTAATTGGATTAGGAGTGAATGATCAAGGAGCTGTTGTAGAAGTACCAGTTGTCTTTTCAGCTGGTAAGGTCTCTGGAGCAGGAGACGCAGTAAGGATACATAATGCGAGAGTAAGAAAAATTAATTTAGGAGACTATGAAGTAGCATTTGTTAATGCTGCTCCACATGATAATTATATTATACAATTGTCACAAATGGATTTTTTAGGATCAGGAAATGATGACCCGGCAATTAGTTATTATGATCAGACTGCTACTGGGTTTAAGGTAAATATAGGAGATAATGACAATGGAGGAACAGAGAGAAATGATGCCGATGGGGAATTTATGTTTACAATAATTTTATTCTAATTAGTTATAAAAGCATAAAGCCCATGAAATACTTAATTTTAATATTCAATCTATTCTTAACCAGTTCCGTTTTGTTGGGTCAGATATTAGGTTTGTGCAATAATGACACTCTCATTGTTGAAAATAATACCGTATTATTTGTAAAAGGTGACTTTGTCAATGAGCATGAAGTTTTTGAAAATGATGGAGAATTTACGCTTCATGGGAATCTAGAAAATAAGATTGATATCCTTAATGAAGGTACAGGGACTTTGATATTAAATGGTCCAAATACACAGGACCTAATTCTTAGTGGAGAATTCAAGACTTTTAATTTGGAAATTGATAATGAGGACGACGCTATTTTTTTTGGTAATAAGAATGTGTCTGTTTTTGGAGATTTAGATTTCACCTCCGGTATATTTTGGACTCGTAACAACAATCTTATTAATTTTAAACAGAATGCGCTTCACTTTGGTGCTAACGACTTTTCGCATATAAATGGCCCAGTTATAAAAGAAGGAAATACTACATTTAGATACCCGATTGGAAAAGAAGGAAAACTAAGGCCATTAGAGGTGCGCGAGACCAATAACCTGAATGGATATCAAGCGGAATATTTTTTCGATACACATCCTTTAAGAGATATCGATACTAGTTTGCAAACTGTAAGTGATATAGAGTATTGGAGCTTTGATAAGATATATGGCCCTGAAGAACCGCAGATAACCTTGGTTTGGGATGTTGAAAGTTTTATAAATACCCAGAGTGATGATTTGCAAATCGGCTATAGTGATGGAATTATAGATTGGAAAAGGATTGAATCCTCAACAGAGCTTCCTGAGCAATTGCCGACGGATTTGACTTCTATAAATCCTATTTCTTATTATGGTTTTTTTACATTTGCTTCGACTAATGGAAACACCTTGTTGCAAGATGGGTTAACAGACTTTGAGTTGATTAAAACCGGGTGCAACGTAAGGATAAACTGGAATACGGTAGAAAGATCAGGGCTTGTAGATTCTTATAGTATTGAAAGGCAAGGCTCCGGTGAGTCGTTTGAAGAGATAGCTAACATAGACGCCGACAACTCTTTCATGCTCGAGGATTACTCGCATTTAGATAATGATGTTGAAAATGAAACGATTTACTTTTATAGAGTAACAGTCAACTACAAAGATGGAAGAACTGTGAGTTCAGAACCGAAATTTATCAAGGCAAATTGCCATCCAATATCATTTACATTATATCCTAATCCTGTATTTGCTGATGGGATTTTGACACTTGGTGTAAGTAGTGAGATTGATAAAGACTTAGAGGTTCATATAGTAGATGTTCTTGGCAGAATCTTGCAAACTAAAACTTTAGAAATTCGGAAAGGGAATAGTGAATTTGAAATAACAAATTTGGTTCACTATGGAGTTGCAGAATACTTTCTTTGGACTCCAAAGGATGTTACTATTCCTACATTAGAGTTTCAAGTAATTAGGTAAGAAATTAAATAGATAGCATTAGTAACACTATAATTTAAGGGCGCCTTTATTAAGCCTAAGAGGTTAATAGAGGTGTCCCAAAATAAAAAAGCGCTAAAGGAATCTTCGTTTAGCGCTTTCTTATTTTGATTATATATTTTTACTTTCCATTTAATGACCAATCGTATTCTTTAAATTTAAGGTCACCACTAAATTTTGTGTTAGAATACTTATTGATAAATGCTTTCACATTTCCAAAATCTTTCCCATACCAATCAAATATTTTTGAAACGGTAGCACCGCTAGAGGTAATGGTATTATAGTTCTGGTTGTTTACAAAAATCTTTGTCATCTTTTCAAAATCTCTTTCTAGAGAATTTGGTAACCAAGCTTTATTCATCAATGTTGGGCAAGACTTAGCCGCGCAGTTTACTGCAAAGTGGATACGTGGCTCTTTGAATTGGGGACGGATAATATCGTTTTCAATATTATTTAAAGAGTAAGTGTCTGACCCAATCTTAATCCACTTTCTGTCCCATGGTTTTCCGCCATCCAAATCGGTAATCTTTGCTATCGGGTAGTTGTTCACGATTAACTTTATAGTATTTGCATTGTAAGCATTAATCCAGAAGGCTAATTTTTCATTTCTTGACCAACTGCTTTGTACAGGATTACTGCTAAGATTAGCAAGATAAGCATCAAGTTTTGAAATGTCCGATTTGAAACCGGCATAATTTACAGAGCCGCTGCTGCTAACATGCTTTCTCAAAAGTTGGTCAAATGTGCTATGGTCCACACCCATAGATTTCTTAGTAGGCATTACATCCTTTTTCTTATCTATAACCTTGTCTTTCATCTCTGCAGCTTTCTTAACCACAGGTTGTGATGCAGAAGGTCTAGATGTCGCGTTTGCCACTTTGTCTTTCATACCATCTGCTTTGTCCATCATTTTAGATCCACCGTCCTTCACTTTATCTGCCATTTTATCTGCAGCGTTCATGGTTTTATCTTTCATGTCTCCAGCTTTGTCCATCACTTTGGAACTCGCACTTTTTGCCTTATCAGACATTTTATCAACGGCATTCGCCATTTTATCTCCGGCGTCCATAGCTTTGTCAGCCATCTTGTCTGCAGCATCAGCCATACCTTCGCCCGCCTTCTTCATTCCATCAGCCATACCTTCTCCTGCTTTTTTCATTCCATCAGCCATTTCTCCTCCAGCGTCTTTTACCATATCGCCAGCGTCTTTTGCCATATCACCGGCATCTTGTGCCATTTCCTTAGTTTTATTTCCTAGGTCTTTAGCTGCATTGGTGATGGCATTTCCAGATCCGTCTGCGCTCGCACTCCCTCCACAGTTGAACATGAGAACACTGGCAGGTATAAGCATTAATAAGCTTGTCTTTTTGATTAATTTTTGTAATTGCATGGTTGTATTTTTTAATTTTGTATGTGCTTAATATACAATAATAACCCCATTACAAAGTGATTGGTTGTTAAAATGCAGGCAAAATTATATTATAGCTTAAGTAAAAAACGTACACATTAATGGACATCTATATTCTCAAAGGATATTTTTTTTGGACAAGGGATAGGAATGAGGTGGAGATTGTAGGGCTAGCAGGGGAGCCTCCACAGTGCGTAGCACCGAGGCGATAGCCGAGTCATGGATAGCGCGGTCACGCTTTTCGCGTGATGGCCCCAAATTATTATACTCAACAGAAATTGGTTTGGGACATTTCTGCTATTTCTTTTGCCCA
>CAYWOZ010000264.1:0-4261 GCA_964458675.1 uncultured Saprospiraceae bacterium | reverse complement strand
GCTCCACCTTTCGGTTCCGCGACTGATACGAAAGGTAAGGGCGAATTGCATTCGCACGGAATCAGGTCTTTTCCCTCGAATGGATTAAGATCCCCCAAACAATACCGCTATCCCCGGACAAGGGATAGTAGTCAGGCGACCGTAGGGAGCAGTCCCGTTTTTCTCGGGACCGTAGCAAAGCGAAGTGACGAATAGCGCGGTCACATGACGCGTGTGGCCATGGGCGGATTGGTGGTGGCTGCCGTAGAGACGTCGATTTATCGCGTCTCTCTCCGCAGCGCAGGCATGGTCATGTGATGGCCCCCCAACAATCATTATCATTTTGTTGGCAAGCAAACAATCATTATCATTTTGTTGGCAAGCAAATAAATCAAAACACCACCCCCACACTCCAAGAAAGAAACTCCGCAGTAAAAAGATGAGATTTGAGATTTAAGCCAGTGTACAATTTTAAGCTTTCACTGCGAGGATTGAAGGTGTATCTCGTGGCGAGCTGAAAATAATAGGGTAAGGGTAGGAGAAAAGATTTCTGCGTGCGGATGTATACGCCAGATTTGAGTTGTACAGACCAGGGGCCGAATAAAAATTCATTGCCAAGTGTCAGAGAGTGTCGACTGGCACCATTGATCACATCTTGTCTTGTCAAGAAGCCACCAGTTTGCAAGCCGAACTCTGCAATACTTGAATTAAAACTGTACTGGTATCCTACACTCCAACGAAGATTTTTGTTGGGGTAATAGTTTCCTTCTAGTGCGGCGATGTAGGTCGGAAAGTTAGGGCCTCCGGGTAGTCGGATTTGCACTTGAGTATATTGTAGTTGGAAAGCAAAACCCCATTTTCTTTTTGCTTCTTTGCGGATATCGGAGAAGGTAAAATAGTCTTTCTCATAGCTACCTATATATGGAGAGATGCCAATGAAGGCCTGTGGAAGATTGAGACCGAGATTGGGCAGCTTGCGAGCGCCATTAGAGTAGTGGGATAGTCCTAGACCAAAGTGAATTTTTATCTTATCATTCAGTTTGCGCTCATATTCGAATTTGATATCTACGCTGCTATTCCAATGACTACCGATAGCATTGTTTTCTTGATTGTTGATTCGGTCAAAGGGTTGGGTAAGATAAGCGATGCCACTACTGAGGCTAAAATACATCGCACTCTTCTCCTTTCTAAAAAGGGGGATATCTATAATCGCTCTAAGTCCAATGGCATCTCCAACGACATCCTTATCTCCGAGACTATGGTACTTGAGCCCTAGAGATAAGCGAGGAAAGTTTTGCAGTTGATGCCAAGACTTTTGACCCTTAGTCTGCCATACAAGGCTCACCTCTGCGCCGTAGGATAGGGCATCATTGTCAAATATGATCTCTGTCCTATGTTTGATGATATGCCCTGCGGAGATTGTTCCCTTTAAGTAAGGAGCTTGAGCAATAAGGTCCGCAGGGAATATACAGCCCAAAAACAGACTCAAAAACGCTAATATGTGATTAAGTGAATACAGCAATGCACTTATAAAAATACGAATCTTTGGAATATGGAAGTTCTATTTAAAGAGAATTAGAAGATTTCGACGTAGAGGCCTGATTTTGAGTTATTAAGGATAATTAACGTCATCGTTAAACATTCGTTAAGGGAAAGATTACTGCCGCACGATATGCATCAAAAACTCGTTATTGAGTTGGAAAGCCCTATCTTAGGGGCGATTTTACGCCAAAAGGAGGGGTATTAGGCCCCATCAACGGCAAAACCATAAATAGATATTAATAAACTAAAATAATTATGAAGTATTCCAGTAAATCCATGCTATTAAAATCCCTCTTGTTTTCTGTCATGTTCGCTTTTGTAGGACTAGGCAATACCATTGCGCAAAGAATCGCTGTGGTAGACATCAATGCAGTACTTGAAAGTTTGCCAGACTATAATAAAGCGCAGGCTGATTTGGACAAAACCGCTTCTAAGTGGAGACAAGATATCGCTCAGGAATATGATAAAATCAAAGGAATGTATAATGCATATCAGGCTGAGCAGGTGCTCATGAGTGATGATATGCGCGCACAAAAGGAAGATGAAATCATGGGTGCGGAAAAGAAAGTTCGTGATATGCAGAAAGACAAATTTGGACCAGAGGGAGCTTTGTTTCAGAGACGTCAGGATCTAGTGCAGCCTATTCAAGACAAGGTGTATAACGCCTTAGATAAGTTTGCGAATCAGAAGGGCTACGACTTCATTTTTGATAAAAGTAGTGCTACTGGTTTGATATTCGCGAACCCAAAATATGACAAGACCGAGGAGGTGAAAAGTTCTTTAGGGCTGTAAATTTTAACATTTATTCGTTATTTTTGCACACCTTAAACGGAGACTACTCCTTATTAGAAAATTATATAATATTTAATACAATGAAAAAATTATTCACTTGCGCATGTTTACTTTTAGCTTTGACATTTATGTCTACTACGGTAAGCGCACAAAAATTTGGCTACCTAAATTCTCAAGCTTTGTTATCAGAAATGAGTGAGGTAGAACAAGCAAAAGCTAACCTTGAAGTTTTGGGTCAGCAATTAAGAAAGAAAGGAGAGGCTATGGTGGCGTCGCTTCAAGCTAAATACGGTGAGGTGCAGCAAAAAGCAGCTGCAGGCGGATTGTCTCCAAAAGATCAAGAAGCAGAAGTTACTAAGTTGAAGGCAGAGGAAGCAGAGATTGCTAAATTTGAGCAAGATATGGTTCAGCAGTTACAGAAAAAAGAAGCAGATTTGTTGCAACCTATCTTAGATAAGGTGAACGTAGCTATTAAGGCTGTGGCTGAAGAAGAAGGATATCTGTATATCTTTGATTCAAGTACACAAGTGCTTTTATACGCAGATGAGTCTTCTGATGTAAGCTCTAAAGTAAAGACGAAGCTAGGTATATAAAGACCTTAATTCAGATATAAAAATAGTAAGGGATGCTGAGCAATTCTCAGTCTCCCTTTTTTTGTTTTCAGACAAAATAATAATAATGAAAAAAATAATATTTAGTGCTTTGATGATGATGTTCATGGTGATGAGCATGAATGCACAAAAATTTGGCTATCTTAATTCAAGAGCGGTTCTACTACAGATGCCTGAAATGGCACAAGCCAACTCTGAGTTAGAGGTATTAGCTAAGCAGCTACAAAAGCAAGGCGAAGGCAAGGTGGCCGAACTACAAGCAAAGTATACAAAGCTTGAGCAGGATATCGCAGCAGGGCTTCTTTCGCAAGTGCAACAAGAAGAAGAAGGGAAGAAATTTCAAGAGCAGCAACAACAGCTTGCTCTTTTTGAGCAAGAAATGACCTTAAAGATTCAAAAAAAGGAAGCAGAACTTTTGCAGCCTCTTTTAGAGAAACTGAATGGTGCGATTACTGATGTAGCAAAAGAAAATGGGATGCAGTTCATTTTTGACCAAGGGACACAGATGATTCTCTTTGCAGAAGCATCGACGGATGTGACTAATATGGTGAAGACTAAATTGGGAATGTAGACAGCCCTTTTCAACATTACAATTCAATACAAAGCCTCATAGATTTTCAAATCTATGAGGCTTTGTTGTTTTACTCCTCCACATCATATCCTAGTATAGCGAGCATTTGATTCACAGATTGCTCTTCTCGATACAGCGTATCAATGATATTCCCTTTCTTGTCCTTATCGATAATGACATATCTAGGAGAAGGAATAAGGCAGTGTTTGATGCCTCCATATCCACTGATAGCGTCTTGATATGCTCCGGTATGAAAGAAGCCTACATAGAGTGGTTCCTTGTCTCTTTTCTTGTTTACTGGCAACATTACCTGCTGATTAAGGTCTTCAGAGTTGTAATAATCGGAATGGTCACAGCTGATACCTCCTATGTTTACCCTCGTGTATTCATTATCCCATTTATTGATTGGGAGTAGGATGAACTTTTCAAAGATAGACCAGGCGTCTGGGATAGTATTCATCAAAGAGTTATCTACCATATACCAGAGTTCAGTGTCATTTTGTTGTTTCTCTTCAAGAACAGAAAATATGATGGCTCCACTTTCGCCTACAGTGTACTTCCCGAACTCAGTGAAAATATTGGGCTCCTCGATTTTTTGTTCTGTACACATGTTTTTGAGGCTGGAGACTATTTCATTCACAATATCTTCATAGTCATAATCAAAACCTAGGTTGTTACGAATAGGAAAACCTCCACCAAGATTTAAGGAGCTAAGTGTCTTACATTTAGATTTTAGTTCGGCATACATCTTAACGGACTTCTGAAA